>JAWVZH010000133.1:0-7544 GCA_033722295.1 Saprospiraceae bacterium | reverse complement strand
TCAAAAAGGACAGCATAGACGGCAATGCGGAAAGGTTTGGACAGCAGTTCAACCAGATCGTCTACTCCAGGGATAGCATCATGGGAAGCGGAGCATACAGGCTCGATTCATGGGTACTTGGACAAAGTCTGTCACTGAAGAAAAAAAATGACTGGTGGGGTAATGGTATTCTGGAAGCCAGCCCGGATAAAATCACCTATCTGTTTGTCCCTGATGAAGCCACGGCTATTACTATGTTGAAATCGGGTGATGTAGACCTTGTAAGCAGTATTAGCCCGACGGTCTTTGCAGACCTGAAAAAGGATTCTGCCGCAAGTCAGTTGGAATTTCACACTCCGAAGGTCATGCAGTACTACTATCTGGCTCTCAATAATCAGAACTCACTCTTAAAAGACAAAAGAGTAAGGAAAGCCCTGGCTCACCTTCTCGATCTTGAAAAGATGTCAAAAGTCCTTATGGCAGATCTCGCAAAGCCCATAGCCAGCCCGATACACAGTTCTAAGACATACCATAATTCAAACCTCCAGCCTATTGGGTATGATCCTGAAAAAGCCCGGCAATTGCTCTTTGAGTCAGGCTGGTCGGATACAGATGGAGATGGTGTCCTCGAAAATACCCTCAATAATGAAACGGAGGAACTGAGTCTCGATATACTGGTAACACAAAAGGCCCTTGGACGCAATATTGCACGTATCCTGAAGGAGAATGCGCAGGAAGTAGGCATTGAGATCAATATCAAAGGCCAGAACTGGGGTGAGATCGTCAGACAGATCAACAGCCAGGACTATCACATCGCAGCAATGGCCACCCGTCAGCATCCTGGCCTCGACGATCTGTACCAAAGTTGGCATACCGCCAGTATCGGCCCGGATGGCCGCAATATCACCGGATTTGGGACGGCAAGAACCGATTCTATCATCAATATTCTCAGGACCACCGAAGATGCACAACAAAGAAAAGAGCTCTTCCTGATGATCCAGGAGATCATCTACGAAGAACAACCGATGATCTTCCTCTTTTCCCCCACCGAAACGATCATACACAGGTCTGATATTGAAATCCAGATCTCATCAAAGCGTCCCGGATATTTTGAAAATACCGCTCAAACGAAATAATGCACATCGGGCGTTACATTTTAAGGCGTGGTCTGTGGTTGATCCCAACGATCTTTATCCTGATCTGGCTCACCGGACTGCTTCAGGATGCGCTGCCGGGAGATCCCGTCGAAATCCACCTTCAGAATGCGGATTTTTCCTTTGATGAGCGTCCCTGGGAAAGGAGAGCCAGATACAATGAGAAAGCTTCAGAATTGAAGCTCAATATGCCTTCTTTCTACTTCACCATTACACCTCAAAATATTTCAAGGTCAAAAGACCTGGAAGATCTCAGACTAAACCATTCGAAAGACTTGTGGCTGAAAAGTCATGATCATGAAGAAGTGGATGGCCTCTATGATCTGATACTGACACAGATAAATGCACTTCCTGATACTATGTCGAGTGAAGAAAGGTCGAAAATATACAATGGCCTCATCCTCCTGGCTCAGAGCGGACCAAAGCGCTCTTTTGACTGGGACAAACTGGAGAACAGTCAACTTCAGGACGACATCGTCAAGGACCTGAAGAGCCAACATCATGATGCCCTTGAAAGTGATGTGGGAGTTATCTCCAGTTTTCCATCTCTACACTGGCATGGGAGTCAAAACCGGTTCCATAACAGAATGGCAAACCTGATCACCGGCAAATGGGGAAAATCGAAGGTCGACGGACGGCCAGTGAGTGAAAAGGTCAAATCCGCCCTGACCTGGACCATGGCATTATCCGTACTTGCCTTACTCCTTGCCCTTGCATTGGCTTTGATCCTGGCCTGGGTGGCCTCGATTTATGATCATAGCCTATTAGAAAAGACTCTCAGCATGCTGCTTTTCACCATATATGCGATACCGGTTTTCTGGTTGGCCACTGTACTCATCGTCTTTTTTACTACAGAAGAATACGGTAGTTGGACCAACATCTTTCCAAATGTTGGCATTTTCATGACTCATTCCGGCTCTATCCTGAAAACCATGTTGATCAAATGGCAACAACTGATCTTGCCAGTATTGTGCCTTGCCCTTGGAGCCAGCGCTTATTTCTACCGATTTATCCTCGAGGGTAACAGAGAGGAGAAGAAAAGACCTTACTTTCTCGCAGCCTTATGCCGTGGATTGTCCATGAGAAGTGCCTTGACACGGCATGCCTTCATAAATACCATCTTTCCTCTCGTAGGACTCATGGCATTGATAATTCCCGGTCTTATCGGAGGCAGTCTGATCATCGAAGTTCTGTTCAATATTCCCGGGATGGGTCGACTGATGTACGGTTCAATTCTCTCCAGAGACTGGAATATTGTCATTGCAGTAGTGTTCCTGACAGGTGTTCTGACCTTTTTTTCCATGATATTGATCGATATCGTTCTCCATTGGATCAACCCGAAATTTCGTATCGATGGTTAAGAGGTCCACAGGTATATGGCGGTTCAACAAAATATCCTATTTCATAATAGGCCTGATGGTCTTCATGGCCATTTTTTCAGAGTTCATCGCTAATGACGAACCTATTATCGGACGGGACGAAAAAGGTGAATGGGTAAGCTGGATGTGGGATACCGGTCACAGGAAATCATCAGAACTGGAATGGGGGATCTATCCACCGATCCGATTCGATTCTGATCAGATCGACCTAAGTAGCGCCAACTATTCACCACCAGGCACCATTAGTGAGGACGATAACAGGCACTGGCTCGGTACAGATCTAATAGGCCGGGACGTGGCTGCCGGTATGGTCTACGGCTGTAGATTGAGTTTCCTTACCGCCCTACTCGCCGTTTTTATCGCGTTGATCATCGGCTTGCCTCTGGGTACACTAAGCGGCTTTTTCGGTAACAGAAAGATCAGGCTGGACGGATGGTCGTGGGTTCTGATCGGACTTATGACGGGAATTCTGCTTTATGTCATTTTCTACTGGACATATCTCCATATATCGATAAAATTCGCCTCTGTCATTCTGGCGATAGCCTCAGCCATGGTCATTAGGTATCGTGATCACAGATTATCCTCCAGAAGCGCTTACCCATTGCCACTGGACACCTTATTTACGCGACTTGTAGAGTTGATGGTAAGTTTACCCGGTTTGATCATATTGCTGGCCGTGAGTGCCGCATTTGATAGCAAAAGTGCTGCGGCGACAGCCCTGGTTTTGGGTCTCCTCAGGTGGGTAAGGATCGGACAGGTTTCTCGAAATGAAACTATAAGGCTCATAGATGAGTCCTTCGTACAAAGCGCGAGAGCTTTGGGCTTTTCAAACTGGCGCATCATACGTCATCATATCATTCCAAATCTTGCGGGCCCCCTTCTTGTGATCGTCGTATTCAGCGTTGCAGGTTTCATCCTACTCGAATCGGCGTTGTCTTTTCTAGGCATCGGAGTAGCATTGGAGCATCAAACATGGGGCTCTATGCTTTCGGAATCTCGGAACTATATCAAAGCCTGGTGGCTGGCACTATTTCCAGGTCTTGCCATATTCCTTTCCATCGTCAGTCTTAATGCCATCGGTGAGGATCTCAGACAGCGCTGATCACTTCATTTTCTTTCTCATCTTTTTGGAAAAGAGGTTGGAGTTGCCACCGCCTGTGGGTAATTCACCACTACGATTGGTCTTGACGTGAGCATCGTCATTGACAGGGCATCCTTCCTTGTTACTGCCGCAAGAGAGGGTAGAAAAGGTGAATATGGCAAGGAAAGGAAGGAAATAGAGGTATTTCAACTTTATGGATTTTATACTCATAATATGACGTTTAAACGGACACAATATACATATGTTGCAAAAAAATGCCCCTTTTCGGCCTGAAATGCCCATATAATGGGCCTTTTTGCTGTATATTATTTGTATTTACCATATGTTACCTCTATTTTTGCTTCGATAGTTTTTTACACATTAAAACTTATTGAAATGAATAAAGGAGATTTGATCAACCACGTTGCGGATGCAGCTGGAATCACTAAAGCTCAGGCTGGAGATGCCGTCAACGCTGTTTTCGATGGTATAGAGGGAAGTCTTAAGAAAGGTGACAAAGCCAGTTTGATCGGTTTTGGAACATTTTCTGTAAACAGAAGATCCGCTAGAGAAGGAAGAAACCCGGCCACAGGTAAGACAATCCAAATTCCTGCAAAGAATGTTGTGAAGTTCAAGCCTGGAAAAGCGCTTTCAGAATCTGTGAACTAATCCATTCATTAGGAATCACAATTTGATAACGAACACAGGCAGCTCCCTTCCGGAGTTGCCTGTTTTTATTCCAAGACATGCCCGACATCAACCAACTTACAACTATCGCCAGCCAGGTGCGACGGGATATTATCCGTCAGGTGAGCGCAGTCAATAGCGGACATCCCGGAGGCTCACTGGGTTGCACCGAATTCTTCGTTGCCATGTACTTCGAGATCCTGAAACAGGCGGATGAATTCCAGATGCAAGGCAAGGGAGAAGACGTTTTCTTCCTATCCAACGGTCATATCTCTCCGGTGTGGTACAGCGTACTCGCCCGAAAAGGATATTTTCCTGTCAAAGAACTGAACACATTCCGCAAGATCGATTCTCGTTTGCAAGGACATCCTGCGACCGAAGAAGGCTTGCCAGGTATACGAGTAGCATCAGGTTCTCTGGGCCAGGGACTTTCCGTAGCCATAGGCATGGCACTTTCGAAAAGGCTGGATGATGACCCACGTAATGTTTTTGTGCTAATGGGTGATGGTGAGATCCAGGAAGGTCAGATATGGGAAGCAGCTATGTTTGCGCCCCATCATAAGGTCGATAATCTTATTGGTATAATAGACTGGAATGGTCAACAGATCGACGGGCCGAATGAAAAGATCATGTCACTCGGTGATCTGGAAGCCAAATGGAAGGCCTTCGGATGGTACGTCCTACATATGGACGGACATGATTATGATGATATTTTTGAAAAGATAGACCAGGCCAGACAGAACAAAGGCGGCGGAAAACCTACGGTCATCCTGATGAAGACCGTTATGGGTAAGGGTGTAGATTATATGGAAGGCACACACGAATGGCATGGCAAAGCTCCGAATGAGGAGCTGACGGAGCGCGCTTTATCACAATTAGAAGAAACCTTAGGAGATTACTGATGAGTAAATGGCACATTGATATTACCGGCGAAAAAAAGGCCACGCGTGATGGTTTTGGCGCCGGATTGCATGAGATCGGACATCAAAATGACAATGTCGTTGCGCTTTGCGCTGACCTGTCGGGATCATTGAAGATGAACAAATTTATCGAAGACTTCCCCAACCGATTTTTTCAGTGCGGTGTGGCTGAAGCCAATATGATGGGCATCGCCGCCGGTCTGGCCACTGGGGGCAAGATTCCCTATACGGGTACGTTTGCCAACTTCTCCACGGGCAGGGTCTATGACCAGATACGCCAGTCCATTGCATATTCAGAGAAGACTGTGAAGATATGTGCCAGTCATGCAGGTTTGACACTAGGTGAGGATGGCGCCACTCACCAGATCCTTGAAGATATGGGAATGATGCGCATGTTACCCAATATGACCGTGATCAACCCTTGTGATTATAACCAGACAAAATTAGCAACGATAGCCATTGCACAACATGAGGGCCCAGTGTACCTTCGCTTTGGCCGACCAGGATGGCCTGTTTTTATTCCAGAAAGTCAAAAGTTGGAGATCGGCAAGGCATTGACCATTCGAGACGGGGATGATGTCTCCCTATTCGCCACCGGTCATATGGTATGGCAGTCCGTACAAGCCGCCCAGGAACTCGAAAAAGAAGGTATTGATGTCGAGATCATCAATATTCATACGATAAAACCACTTGATGAAGAGGCAATTCTGGCAAGTGTAGAAAAAACAGGCTGCGCTGTCACTGCCGAGGAACATCAACTCAATGGTGGCCTTGGTGATGCTATCGCCCATGTTCTCGTAGAGAAAAGACCGACACCCATGGAATTCGTCGCCGTCAATGATCATTTTGGCGAAAGTGGCAAGCCACTGGATCTGTTGGAAAAATATGGGTTGGGAGTAAAGCACGTAGTCGACGCAATTAAAAAGGCAGTCCAACGTAGGACATAATACCTTAAAGAACCCTCACTGAACTTATACTACACTCCAGCCAATAGGAGTCTCGCAATTTCCCCGCGATCGAATAAGCAAGTGGTGCTGCATAAAAAATTAGTAATCCAAACGTCGGATTTGAGTAATTTGGTAGTGATCAAATCTAAATATCATGAGCCGAGGCAAAAATGATTTTTTCGACGGATTCTCCAGGATATTTGTCAAATTCGAGCAGGTCCTGACGGTAGTAATGGTTGCGATCATCGCTATCATCATTATTATTGGTGTGGTGCGTGTCCTTGAGAATATATATACCCTTTTCGCTCTGGACTTCTTTGACCCGAAGGAGATCACATTCAATGACTATCAACTGGTCTTTGGAAAGATACTGACGCTCTTGATCAGTTTGGAGTTTATGAGCTCGATCATCAAAGTATTGCACACCCACAGGATACGATTACTGATCAATGATGTCATCTTGATCACGGCCCTGGCCATCGCACGAAAGCTCATCATCTATGATTATGACCACGCTGATCCTCTTTCAGTTATCGTACTCGGTGGCTTAATGATATCTCTGGGTGTTTTTTATTATCTCATTAATATCAAAAGGACTATAGACACAAAGGAATAATACCTGAGCAATCGTTATCTGAAGTATCCCCGATCGGACTATCCTAGAATTCGCTCAGTACTGGATCTTTCGGGAACTTTAACTCAGGAACTGAGAATATTCGAACCTTCTATGGTCAAATATTCCAATCCGCCAACACTTCCCCGCCTTCACCGTTCTCATATTAATAAAAGACAACCACATGAAATTCGGGACCAAAGTCATTCACGCCGGCATTGAGCCGGATCCTGCAACTGGCGCGATCATGACGCCAATTTATCAGACTTCCACCTTTGTGCAAAGCTCACCCGGTAAACATAAAGGTTTTGAGTACGCACGCACGCAGAACCCTACGAGATCCGTTTTGCAGAACAATCTCGCTGCACTTGAGAATGGCAAATACGGTTTCTGCTATTCCAGTGGACTTGCTGCCATGGATGCCGTCATAAAAATGTTTGAATCAGGCGATGAGATCATATCGGTCAACGATCTCTATGGTGGTTCCTACAGGATTTTGACAAAGGTATTCGCACAATTGGGTATCCAGTCCAAATTCGTCGATATGAATAATCCTGAGACACTCAGAGAGCACATTTCGGAAAAAACAAAACTCATCTGGGTAGAAACGCCTACCAATCCTGTTTTAAATGTGGTGGATATTGAAAAGATATGTAAGATCGCTCACGAAAAAAATATCCTCGTTAGCGTGGATAACACCTTTGCCACACCATATCTTCAGAATCCACTTGACCTGGGTGCCGATTTGGTCACTCATTCTGCGACAAAATATATTGCCGGTCAT
>JAWVZH010000132.1:0-7808 GCA_033722295.1 Saprospiraceae bacterium | reverse complement strand
CTGCCCTGTTCTATTGATACACAGATTGACCACTACAGTAACTTCTCTTTCCGTGATCTTCTTGACATCATCGCGGTAGATGACACGACGACCGAATACGCCCTCTCCATCAAAATACATGGTGCCAAGTTCTTCACCCGAGATCTCCTGACCTTCATCGCCTTCACCTGCTTCACTATCTTCGGTACTGCCTTCTTCTGACAGAACTTCTTCTTCAACAACCTCTTCAACCATATCCTCATTTTCAATCTTTTGCTCTTCTTCATTTTCGAACAAAACTTCTTCGGCTTCATCAGACATCTTATCCTCCACCAGAATTTCCTCTTGAACCTCATCGGTCAAGATCTCTTTAGACTCAGGTTTGAGCTCCATTACCTTCTTTTCCGTGATTTCCTTCTCCGCTGGTTTTTCTATGGGCCGGACCTCCTCAGGCGCCGTACTTCCCATATTACTACTTACTTCACCATTCACGAATTCGATCTCTACCAATTGATCATCATCGGACTGATGCTCAGGCATTTCGCGTAAGAATGGCAAGAGGGCCAATAGTACCAGACCGGCATGAACGGCTAATGACGCTCTCAAACCTCTTTTTCTCTCCTGATTCCTGACTGCTTTGTTTTTCATGATGCTTTCATTTTTAAAATGAATAATCTATGATCCAATGTATGGAGTACAACAAAACCATGCTGTTAAGTCATTGGTAAACAAGGTGAAGAATAGGTTAAGGGCAGTATCAAATGTTAAACTATTCCCAAAATATCCATACCAACCGCTGATTTGCGCGGTTTGAAGCACTCAATAAGAGATGCTACATTCATCAAAACTGCTGATAATGAGGCTTGTAGTTTATCGCTTTCTGTCTTTTGACTAACTTTAATGCTTCATGGAGCCCGGAACCGATCCCATGAGCCGTAGAACCTGTATTCCGGTCTCATTCAGAGCTGAAAAAATGAAGACACCTGACAGCCTGAGGTCTGACACCACAAAGCACCAAATATTGGTTCTCATGGCGCTCCTTTGTCTCGTTGTGACCAATACTGTCCAGGGACAATATTGGATAGAGCTCAATTCACCCTCGCAGGCCTCTCCATGTGTAGAGTATCCCATAGAAGTGACCTTTTATAATGATGATGGCGATCCAACGGGAATAACAGATTTCCAATTAAATATTCCTGACGGATTCAGTTACAATGTTGGATCAGCAGAAAACGGCGTGTCAGAAAAGAATATCAACGACCCGCAAGCCCCGGTATTCGAGATCCCTGATATTCCTCAGTGCGAATCCTTTTCCTTCATTCTCTGGCTCTCTCACGAGTGTCTCCAGTCGACCGAAGAAAAAGAGATCTCGGGTGCATGGCAAGCTGACGGGAACGGTTCATCGCTTGTTCGGGCCAATACATCGATCAGGATCTTTGGCCTGGCCCTGAGGATCTTCAATGTCAACATCTATTTCGATTCCACAGATCTGAGCTTTAAAAAAACATTCAGTCTACTGAATACAGGTCAGGTTCCGCTGAATGATTTCATATTCTATATCGAAGGCGATGATAACATGGACATCCTCAATACGAATCGGGGACAGCTATCCAACAATGGAGATACGATCACATTCAAGCCGGCTGATTTCGAACAAATAGGGAATGGCAATAGACTTTTTGAGCCGGGGGAAGAGATATTGATCGAACATGACATAGATCTTTTCGCATGCGATGAGTCCTTCCCTTTTTTACATAAGATGGTCGTGCCGTGTGGAAAAAATAGCTGTGTTTTTGAGGTAGAGTCCAGCACCGAATTGAAAGTGACCATAGGGCAGCCCCGATTCATACTTCGTCAGGTGCCGGATCAAAACGCTACGCCGTGTGACACGGGAATCGCTATGATCAAACTCTTTAACTGGTCAAACGCAGGCAGTTTCCCTCAGAGCAATGCTATGTATGACATTCAATTAAATCCCGGCTGGTCCATTGTACAGAACAATCGAAGAACTCCTCCCAGGAGGGACAATTGTCTACGCGTAGTAGAGGCTAGAATAAAGGGTACGGACATTCCCATCCGTACTCAGGGATTTTCAGGTTATGGTCTGGATCTCACAAGGCTGACCCAGGACCCGGATGGGCCAGGAGGACTTACTGACATTGATGGTGATGGCAGATATGATGATCTCTTTGCCGGGGATACCATCTGTATAGAATTGCGATATCTTCTGGACAGGTCTTGCATCAACGTAAGATGCTCTGGAGAGGTCTTTGATTCCCGTTTGCTGAGGATGGAGGCTGATTTCCGTAATTATTGTAATGAAGACGGCGAGAATGATTTTTACATCAATCGCCATTATTATTACTGGTCAGGATATGGTGGCGCTGTCGGTGGACTCGATGGGGTCTATGCGGATGGTGATCACGATACCCTGACGGTCACTTTAAGCAAGGCCGTCGCAGGCTTTCTGCAGAATTGCGATAACGATAGTGCAGTTGTGAGAATAGATTTCCCGAGAGTGGTCAGTCTGCCTCCCGGGGCGATCGTGATCGCAAATGGAGATACCGTCAACTATAATTATTCCGGACGGCGCCTAACCATATATAGTGATACCAACAGGTTCAGAATACAAGTACCAATAATTGTCAGTTGTGATCCAGGATCAGGAGGGAACATTCAGACGGCCTGCACATTTTGTGTGGGATCCGGCTTCCCAAAACATCGTATTCGTTTCGAGATGGATTATTTCTGTGGTGACAATTGCTACGGTGGACTACCTCTGATCTGTGGCAGATCAGGGGAGTTCATTTCTGTCTGCGACTCGGCAGCTGCCGGCATTATCTCGGAAGGGAAGTTCGTCATAGAGGATATGATCATGAAACGAACGAGCCTCGGATATGAAGATGAAAACTATCAGGATCCTGTCCAGGAACCTAATGACTCCCTGGACCTGGCCACATTAATGGCTTTCGACACATTTTTACTGCATATTCCCCTCGATATCCGATGTGATGCCAACTACAGCAGAGTAGTGTTCAAGCTCGTTCAACAGAGCATCATCCGCTTCATGGCAAATCAAAGGGATACGATGAAATATTTTGAATTCATCAGTGATACCCTGAAGTTTTATGATGGAGAAACGGATCGCTGGTCCACCTGTATCAATCCATTGAGCAATGAATTTTTCAATACGAGAAATGACGGTTACAGAAATAATTATGTCAAGGAAGTAAATTTGAGTAATCTGGGGTGCCTGAGGGGTCAGTTTTCCATTGCGGATTCCCTGGTTTTCATCGTAAAAGGTCGCGTTAAGAATACCTTGAAGAATAATGTTCGCAGAGTGCAGATCCGCAGTGATCTATCCTATCTGCAAGACGGCTGTGATCAAAATGCCAGGGACAATATAATTTTCAATGCTTTTTCAGGCGTCCCTCATTCCGGCTTTGTCAATATATCACAGCCTTATACCAGGGATACCAACTATACCCGATTCTACCCTTATGTCTCCATATGTGGTGATTTTGAATTAAATGTCACTGTAGACAATATTTACTTCAATGTTGATACTATAGATCCTTTTGTCAATGAATACAGGAAGGCGTACGAACTCACGGACCTAAAGATACTGATACCTGAATTTTTCGAGATCGACTCACTGCCCTTCAATCACATCAGGGAATATTATAATTCCACAATCAGAGAATTCAAAAGAGACACCAATAAAATTGCATTCAGGGTCTATGACAGTGCTGATGTACACGTTGTGAATTTTCCCATACTGGCTGATAAGGACTACTTTGCGGTACGACATTATTTCCGGAACAACCTGATTCCGAATTGCTATGGTTTTATTCAGGATAGCATTCATATCATCAAAAGGATGAGGATACAATTACAGTCTTCAAGTCCTGTACCAAGGGATACTGTGATCCATCAATATTATCCCCTTAATGTCATCGCTCCAGAACCTGTTTTTGACAATTTGCGCCAGCAGTACCTCTACGATTCAATTTCCATTACGAATTTCGAATTGATATCGGGAGTGGAAACATATGAACCGGAAGATCATTTCAATTTTCATCACACCTGGCTACTCCTGAAGCATCACGGATCGGTGATCATCGACAGCCTGGTGGAATATACAGATTCGACCTCCAAAATTTGGACACCAGAGATCATTGGTCCGGACTTTTACGCTTATCGATTGGACACCACATATTTAAGCCGGAAGTTCCGACTCCATTCTGAAATAGAAACCTGTCAGCCGGATACCCTGATATTCACCTTCGGCAACAGTTGTGATGGTTACCCTGCGGATTGGAATGATATCGAAAGTTATTGCGCCACCCTACAGGAGAAAAGAGAGGTCATTATTCAACCTGAGGTACCGGATCTACAGATCAAATTTATCTCGACACCTGATTCCCTTCACAATTCGCCTTGTGATACATTCGAATATGAAATTGAAGTTCGAAATTCCGACCTTGGTCATGCCATCAATCATCAATTAATACTGGACCTGATCCCTGGGATGACCTACCTTGATGGTGAGATAGAGTTTCCTGATAGCAATTGGATGGCTTTGAACGTTCCAGTTTTACAAGGGAATAACTTGATCTTTGATCTTAGCTCGCTATTCGATTCCACAGGTATGCAGGGGTTCTACAATCCGGGATTAAATGTATACAATGTCCGGCTCAGATATCTTGGAGATTGCGATATACAAGATGGTGCCCTGCTCTCCGTAGAAGCTATTGGACTCGATCTTTGCCAGGAATATGTGACCTCCGGAAAGATCAATTCGCCTCCTTTGTTTTTCAAAAAAGACAGTTTAGCGGCTGCTGACGACTTGTATGACCTCAGATTGGAGTTTACAGGGGATACCTTGTGCGGCGAAACCTTCAGGATGAGAGCGATTTGGACTTCTGTTTCGCCATTGACGCTGGTTGAAGGGCAAAGGATAGGCCTGTCATATAAAAAAGAATTAAGTTTCCTCGATCGATCCTACATACCTGTTAAAAATATAGATTCCCGTTTATTCGGATTTCAAACATTTCAGGATTGGGAGCAATTGTACATTGATGTCATCAAGGCCATTCCACTCGGAGACTCTATCGTGTTCGAAGCATTATTTGAAAGAACGTGTATCGGCGTCTGCAAACCAACGGAATTGGCTTTCGAAATCTTAACGCCCCAGGATATCGGTTGTCCAGGAGCACCGGGTGGTAGTTGCCGTCTCAAATTGAACACTCAGAACTGGCGGTTTGACAGTTTGATAGTAGCCCCGAATTATACCATTTCTGCCGGCAACGGTCGTTTGATTCGACAAGCAGACGGCACAGAAATTCTGGTTGGTGATATTACGGTCAACAATCTAAGTCCCTTTGCCATATCTGCCCCACTGGTAATCAGGTTTTATGAAGATGCAAATTCAAATGGATTATATGATGCCGGAGATCTACTCCGACAAACCGATACACTTGATGGAAGTCAGATCGGTCCATATGGTCGAATTGATTTTCAGACATCAGTAGACTGGCCATTTGACGGAAACTGTAACTGGCTTGCCCTTATCTCACCCCTGGACAATGAATGTATCTGTCGATCTGATACCCTGATCTTTCCACCTCTGGAGATCATACCTCAAAGCGCGTCATTCGAAGATTGTTATTCCAATTTGATCGAAATTGGTTTTGATTCACTTGCTGGTTACGATTATACATGGTCCGATCCGACGAAGATCAGCTCTGATAAGGGTGCTAGGGTCATGTATCAGTATGATGGTGATATCAACAAAAATGGGACGGCATATGACACACTGTTCGTGACAGCTACAAGGTTTGGAGGTTGTGCGATTATTGACACTGTATATGTCCAGTTATACAGACCTCAAGCTATGATCAAAATGACGGACAGCATTCGGTGCTATGGAGATCAGACGGCAGCCCTTGAAGCTTCAATGACAGGAGGTCAGGGTAACAGCTCTTTTGTATGGAGCAATGGAGAAACGACCGATCAAGTTGAGGATCTGGGTATTGGTACGTATCAGGTCATTGTCACCGATGAAAATAACTGTAGAGATACAGTTGAAATGCTGATCGACCAGCCCCCACCGCTATCTGACAGTTTATGGATCACTTCCGATTATAATGGATACCCCATCCGGTGTCATGGAGATTCATCAGGGTCGGTGACGATAGCCGCTGGAGGAGGCACACCTGGTTACAGAATAGAATGGAATGGTACAGTTTCAACTGACTTCACAATAGATGGATTGACAGAAGGGTGGACACAAGTAGGCGTCATAGACCGATATGGATGCAGGATTCAGGATTCCATATACCTGGATCAGCCACCGCCATTAATGATCGAATCCGAAGGAACTAAAGCGGGTTGTGATGATGAACACCTGGCTTCCGGTATTGCTGTTGCGAGTGGTGGTGTGAACGGTTATACCTATGACTGGTCTTCCGGAGCAAGAGGAGACAGTATTGGTGGCCTCGATGCCGGAACGTATGAGGTCAGTGCTACCGATATCAACGGTTGTATGGTCATTGATACACTGGAGATAGAGAGACACGACGATCCCGGTATTTCGGTCAATATACTGGACACACTTGTTCAATATGGCCAACGCATACTTCTGCATGCCAATAGTACGGCCCTGAACGGCAACTTTATCTGGTATCCTGGGGACAAGGTGACCTGCGATACATGTCAGTCGACCTATGTGACTCCTACTGAATCCCTGGTGATCGAGGTACGGGTCATAGATGAGAACGGATGCGAGGACTGGGCTGAGATAATAATAGATGTGGAGATCACCAAGCGTGTCTGGGCACCTAATGTAATTACCGTTAATGATGATGGCCTGAATGACGGTTTTACCCTCTTTGGAAACAGCACCCTGGAAGGTATTGAATACCTAAAGATCTTCGATCGCTGGGGTGAACTGGTTTTTCATAAGGAGAATTTCGAACCAGGTCTGCCTCTACTTGGCTGGAAGGGTGACCTTAATGGTGAATTCATGGATCCAGCAGTATTCGCGTGGGTTGCCAAGGTTCATTTTGTCGATGGCGAAACCGCCATACTCTTCGGAGATGTTACCCTTGTGCGATAATATCCTTTCTGATTAACTTAGTACCGATGGAAGTCCGAGATATTATCAACAAGCTGGAAGGCAACAAGGCCGTTTTTGAATCCCTCTTTTCGAATGTCAATGAAGAACACGTCCATTGGCGTCCGACAGAAGGGAAATGGTCATTCCTGGAAGTGGCCTGCCATCTGCTGGATGAAGAAAGGCTTGATTTCAGGTCAAGAATATCGAGCTTGTTCAGCGACCCGACCCTGCCTTTCGACCCCATCGATCCGGAGCGGTGGGTAGAGACACATTTCTACGCAGAGAAGCCATACGTTGATGTCTGTCAGAATTTTCTGAGTGAGAGGAGTTATTCCATAGAATGGCTGAAAGATGTTGTAGACGAAGACTGGGGTGTCGCTTATGATCATCCCAAATTCGGACCGATGAGCGCTCGTTTCCTTCTGGATAACTGGCTCGCCCACGATCTCCTTCATATCAACCAGTGGAACAGGATGCATTATCGGTTTCTTCTCGCCCAGGGCATGGATCTGGGATATGCCGGAAAGGGGCTATAGGCTGGAACCCACCCTTGGAGGGTCCTATCACCCTTGGAGGGTCCTATCACCCTGGGAGGGTCCCATCACCCTTGGAGAGTCCCATCACCCTTGGAGGGTCCCATCACCCTTGGAGGGTCCCATCACCCTTGGAGGGTCCCATCACCCTTGGAGGGTCCCATCACCCTTGGAGG
>JAWVZH010000131.1:0-7813 GCA_033722295.1 Saprospiraceae bacterium | reverse complement strand
TATACGCTTCCAACCACAGCCGGCTTGATAAAAGAGTTATTGAAAGAAAACGCAGATGTGGTAGTAGGTCAGCGTAAAGCGAAGTACTATGAAAAGACACCTTTGATGCGGAAGCTGGTGTCAAAGTTCCTGAGACTTTTCAATAGATACATTCTCAGGATCCCGGTTACAGATACCCAATGCGGATTGAAGGGATTCAATAGGAAAGGACTTGAGGCGTTTTTGGCTACTTCTGTCAATCGCTATCTTTTCGATCTGGAATTCCTGATATTGGCAGGCTCCAAAAAGTATGATCTGAGTGTCCGGCCATTCATCGTCGAACTCCGGGAGGGCGTTAATTTCTCCAAACTGAATCTGAAGATCCTTTTCACCGAATCATTCAATATCATCCGGATCGTCTTTAAAAAATGGTTCGGATGAAACGGCTCGGCACCTTACGGCTCGATCTGATCGCCTTATCAGTCTTTCTCGTTCTGGTGATCGCGAGGTTCTGGCACCTGATATCCAGGATCAATTCGATCCTTTTTCATCAATATGGCGATGGAGCCAAGAATTACTTCACAACGGCCTATTATGTGCGCTATGATTCCGGTTGGGTATTTGACGGCATGAACTACCCCTATGGCGAGATCCTGCCATTTACGGATAACCAGCCATTGCTGAGTCTTCTTCTCAACTTCATTGACGATAATATCTACAGCCTGTCTTCCCACACCATAGGGATCATCAACTCGATGATGCTGTTATCGTTTGCCCTTTGTGCTTTTTTCAGTTACAAGATCCTGAGGCACTACGACTGCAGCTGGGGTTTCGCCATCTGGGGAGGCATCATCGTGTCGTTCCTGGCTCCTCAGATCGACCGAATGGCTGTCCATTTTGCGCTCGGATACAGTTTTTTCATACCCCTGACTTGGTGGATCATCCTGAACCTCAAGGCAGCCCGCAAGCCAGTGACTTGGTCCATGATCCTTGGAATTAACATTGTATCTCAGGCCTTTATTCATCCATATTATCTGTTGATCAGCGGTATTTTTATCCTCTCTTTTTTTGTTGCCAATGCCTTGATCCACTGGAAGATCAAAGCCTTCATCCCGGAGAGGGGGTGGTACATGATGATATCCCTTCTGTCGGCAGGCATATTGGTGATGGGTATCATGAAATCGACCGATCCTGTGACCGACAGGCCCTCAGACCCATACGGTATCAATGCATATGTCACCGATTTGGCTTCCGTCTTTTTACCTGGCGATGGACCACTGAATGAATGGCTGTCGCCCAAAACTACATGGGAAGGTCAGGCCTATATCGGGCTGATGGGAGGCTTTTTACTGATATTGATCCTGTTAAAAGGCATTCGGCATATCCGGCAACATGAGAGTTGGAAAACCGATCGAACGCGGATCGGAGAATGGGCCATTTTCCTGACCGCCGGCTGGGTAACCTTTTTGTATGCTTCCGGGTGGTTGAACCAATTGGGGCTTTCTTACCTGAATGAGTTTATCCCTCCTTTAAAGCAATTCCGTAGTCTCGGAAGGCTGGCTTGGATCACTTATTACACAACCGTCATCGGTACCATGATCTTCCTGTATCGATATATTTTTCTCAACGAAAGTCTGAAAAGAACGAACCGCACATGGCTGACCGTTCTGGTCCTCTTGGTCTGGACGGTAGAAGCCCATTTCCATTCCACTGCACTGACCAGAGACTTCGAGGATCACAATGTCTTTGGAGACCTTACTTCTTTTGAACCAGAACTTGAAAGTCTCGGGATCAACGACTCGGTTTATCAGGCCATTCTTTCCTTACCGTTACAGGTTTTCGGTCCGGAGAAGATAGAGATCAAAAGAGGCTCTGAAGTCCTCCGCCAGGCCATGGTTTATGCCCTGCATACGGGGCTGCCCATTATGGATATCATGATGTCCAGGACTTCCTTGTCACAGGCGATGGACCTGGTCGAACTGCTTTCGCCATCCTATGTAAAAAAAGGGCGGCTCGACAGCATGGACAATCGCCCCATTCTCATCCTGGCGGACGAGACACAGTTGACCGAAGAAGAGAAAGCCCTCTTTGACCAGGCAAAACCCATCGGGCAGATCAACGGACTCTCTTTGCGATCCCTTGACCCTGATACACTCTACCAGCCCTTGACCAGGGATAGTATAAGCGAATTACAACCTCCCTTGATCCATTTCGGTCTCAATGATGGAGCCCAGCCGGGTTTTGTGGCGAGTGCACACCTCGTGGAAGATCATTATCAGTTGTGGCTCGGAACCGTTCCGACAGATGAGGTCTATGAAGCGAGCTTTTGGCTCGATGCCACCTCAATGAAGGGATCCTGGCCTGTCATTCAATTCACCAAACTGGACCCCGGCGGTGCGATCATGTGGCAGGGCAACTTCGATTTTAGGGAGGATATTCTCGTTCAGGATGACTGGTTAAGGATCTCCCGGCGGTTTGATGGATTCCCGGATTACGATATATTCAAGATCGAGATCGACGGCAATAATATCGTGATCGATGAGTTTGAGGTCAGAAAGTGGTCTGAACCTTCCAGTCATTCTTCAGGTACAGTGGACATGATCAATAACTACAAGCTCTATGAGTAGAATGGGACTACTATACTATCAGTTCCTCCCAGAATTCTGCCGCCCTGCGGGTATGAGGAACCACGATTGAACCTCCAACCAGGTTGGCCACGCTGAATATTTCATAAATCTCTTCTGTGTTCACACCTAATTCGTGGCACTTGCCCAGGTGATACTTGATACAATCATCACAGCGCAGGACCATGGAGGCCACCAGGCCCAGCATTTCCTTTGTGCGTGCATCTATCGCACCGTCGGCGTAAGCCTGGTGATCCAGGCTGAAGAACCTCTTGAGCACCTTGTTGTCCTTGCTCAGGATGACGTCGTTCATCTTCTGCCGATACTCGTTAAACTCTTTTACAAGACTCATGGTACTAATTATAATTATTGAAGTAATAACAAAATTTCATCCCTCGCATTGATCATACCTTGCCTCTGTTTCTGTACCTCCATATAGAGATAATCATCCTGAAGGCCAGCATGATCGTGGCGATAATGCTGCCTACCCCGAAAAAGATCATCTCAAACCTGATGAAGGCAGCAAGTGGACGATATTCCTTGTAAGACAGATGACTCATGAAGTTTTGCAGGCCATAATCATCTACATATCTCTGAAAATCAGTAAAATATTCGAGCAGGACGATGATGACGGGAAGCGCCAGGAACATGATGATCAATTTGATCCATTTATTCTTGGCAAACCAGGAATACTTGAGAAGGAAGATCCACCTGTAAAAGG
This sequence comes from Saprospiraceae bacterium, assembly GCA_033722295.1. Taxonomy (GTDB): domain Bacteria; phylum Bacteroidota; class Bacteroidia; order Chitinophagales; family Saprospiraceae; genus JAWVZH01. Next base: position 4,489 of record JAWVZH010000131.1, on the reverse strand, counting down.
TCAGAAAGACCACTATGAAAAGAATATTTCCCACTAAAAATGGGTAATCGGGAATTTTTATGAGGATAGGCAAAAGTATGGCGGAAACCACAATGATGGTAAAGGCCCACCAGCTCACTTCAAAATATACCCGCCATCTCTGTAGTTCGTTCATGAGCGGCAAATATACGTCTTATCGGAATGGCCGACACCTACCGAAAAGCACCTGATAATCATACTTTTATATGGAGACCATGAGAAATCTTAGTGTATAATCGCTAATTTTGGCGCGGAACTTAAGAAAGGAAGATCTACTATGCGCAAAATGTATATTTCGAAGCTGTTTACTGTATTTGTGATTGGGCTTGCAATGGTGTCTTGTGGAACCGATTCTGAACAAGCCGAACGAACTGATGACTATCAGATCCTTCATAAATTACCTTCTTCAAAGACGAATATCGACTTTGATAATCATCTGACCACTAATGAATTCTTCAATACGATCACTTTTGACAACCTGTTCCTGGGTTCAGGGGTGGGTATCCTTGATGTTAATAACGACGGCTTGCTGGATATCTATTTCGGAGGCAGTATGGTCGGAGACAGGCTTTATCTGAACAAGGGCAATCTTGAATTCGAAGACATCACCGAATCCGCCAACATAGTTGATGATGGTACATGGTCTACGGGCGTTGCGATCGCCGATGTCAATGAGGACGGATACGACGATATCTATGTATGTAAATTTATCTTCCGGGATACCGAAAAAAGAAAGAACCACCTGTACATCAACCAGGGAGATAATACTTTTATCGAAAAAGCCGATGAATGGGGCCTTGCAGATCCCGGTTACGGCATTATGGCCAACTTCATGGATTATGACCGGGATGGTGACCTCGATGTATACGTCGCTAACCAGCCTCCCAGCGAGATCGTCATTAAAGATAAAATGGGCAATAAGAGGTACCCCGGATTTACAGACAGGTTGTACCGCAAAGATGGACGGCGTTTTACTAATGTAACGGGCGCGGCAGGCATCACAAACTTCAATTATACCCTGTCTACCGCAGCTTTTGATTATAACAAAGATGGTTGGGTGGACATCTATGTCGCCAGCGACTATGAAGAACCCGACTTCCTTTGGAAAAATAATGGTGACGGTACTTTCACCAATGAGATCCATGATGCGATGCAGCACATCAGTAATTTTTCCATGGGCAGTGACATTGCCGATATCAATCGCGATGGAATACTTGATCTTTACACTGTGGACATGTCAGCAGAAGACAATTACCGGCAGAAAACCAATATGAGCGGAATGAATCCAGAGAAATTCTGGTCACTGGCTGAGGCAGGCTTCCATCACCAGTACATGTATAACACGATGCAGCTCAACAATGGTGACGGTACTTTCAGTGAGATCGCGCAAATGGGAGGCATCAGCAGTACGGACTGGAGTTGGGCTCCGCTGTTCGTCGATTTCAACCTGGATGGATGGGATGATCTTATGGTGACCAATGGTATACTGAAGGAGATCAGAAACAAGGATTACAATAAGAAAAAAGAGGAGATCGTCAAGGAACTTCAGGCCACAGGCCGGTCGCTGACCCCTGCCGAAGTCCTGGAAATAGCGGATAAAACCCCTTCTGTCAAGATTCTCAACAGTCTTTTCAAGAATCAGGGAGACATGACATTCAAGCACATGGAAGAGGAATGGGGGTTTCATGAGCCATCCTGGACACAAGGTGCGGCTTATGCTGATCTTGATAACGATGGGGACCTTGACCTCGTGCTCAACAATCTTAATTCTGAAGCCGATATCTATGAGAATCACTCCGCCAATCGCAGTCTGAACCACTACATCAATGTGGTACTCGATGGTGGTGCCGGCAATCCGGAAGGCATCGGCTCCAAGATCAGGATCTACTACGGCGACCATGTCTACGTGAATGAAATGACGCCCTTCCGAGGCTATATGTCGACCTGCCAAAGTATTGTAGCCTGTGGTGTGGGTCGTCATGAACACGTGGATTCCATCATCGTGATCTGGCCGGATACAAAGATCTCGAGACGCGGCAAAACGGAAGTCGATCAGACCGTATCATTCAATTTTGCTGATCGCTCCAATGAAAAGTGGTCTTACAAGGATTCCGGCCATAAACTTTTTGAACCTGTTACCGAAGCGGACATACAGCACAAAGAAGATGAATATGACGATTATGCAGAGGAGGTCTTGATACCTCATAAAATGTCTACACTTGGCCCATTTGTGGCGGTTGCTGATGTGAATAATGATGGATCGGATGACTTCTATATTGGTGGTTCTGCCGGGCAATGCGGCCAGTTATGGCTCTTCGACAATGGCTCACAAAGTCATGTACAAAAGCCAGGTCCCTGGTGTGCAGATAAAGCTTATGAAGATGGTGGTGCGCATTTCTTTGATGCCGATCAGGACGGTGATCTCGATCTGATGGTCACGAGCGGGGGAAATCAATTCAAGATCGGCTCCGAACTCTACCAGGATCGTCTGTATATCAATGACGGCAACGGAGGATTCCGAAAGTTCGGTGGATTCCCTGCTTATTACGAAAGTTCTGGACCGATAGCCTCATTTGATTATGATGAAGACGGTGATGAGGATCTTTTCATTGGTGGACGTCAAGTACCGGGAAGATACGGCTTCCCTGCCTCGAGTTATTTGTTCCGCAATGACGGAGACCTGAAATTTACGGATGTCACTAGCGAGTTATTAAAGGATTCGAGCAATATAGGTATGGTGACCGATGCGGCCTGGGTGAATTTCGATGGACGTAGTGAGAAGGAGCTTGTCATGGTAGGCGAGTGGATGCCCATACGTGTCTTTTCATACGAAGGTGGAGAATGGACTGAAAGGTCGGAGGAAATGGGACTGGACAAGACCAGCGGATGGTGGAACCGGATCTCGCCAGTAGATGTCGATGCCGATGGCCGGGAGGAATTCGTATTAGGCAATCTGGGTCTCAATATTAAATACAAGGCCTCCAAGGACAAACCCTTCAAGGTCTATGTCGACGATTTTGATGACAACGGAACGAACGATGTGTATCTGGGGCAGGTCTTCAATGACGGCAATTACTATCCTGTCAGAGGGCGTCAGTGTTCATCTGAGCAAATGCCTTTTATAAAGAAGGAGTTCAAGAATTACGATACTTTCGCAAGGACTACATTTGAAAATATCTTGGGAGAACGGATAGATTCAACGAGTATCCTTCACGAGGCGTACATGTTTGAATCGGTGATCGTATCGCCTTCAGGTTCTGGTCAGGTGAATATCATGCCATTGCCCAATGCGGTGCAGATCTCCCCCATCTTTGACATTGTCGAGATCGAAGTGGATGGAGATGGCTCGAAAGAGCTGGCTGTTGTAGGTAATTATTACAACAGGGAGGTAGAAACAACTCGAAGTGATGCCAGTTACGGCTCGATCCTTGATCCTGCAGGCGATGAGCTACGCGTATCCATGATGAGTGATTACGGACTTGACGGATCGGGAGATGTGCGCGCCATTCGCACACTTAAGACCAGGTCGGGTGACGAATATATACTCATCGCTGTGAATAACGACAAGGTCAGGTTATACAAGAAAACAAAGTCTTTCCAGGAAGAAAGCTGAAACAGTTTGCAGTAGGCAGGGGCAGGAATCAGTAGATGGTGTTAGGAAATCCGTGGGCGATTGCTGTTGTGTAGATGTGAAACTACAGATTGAAGTTTCTTCCTGATTGATCTTTGAGTCGTCCCGATGGGACTCATTTTTGGCACTACGCTTTCTTTTTAGCTTTGAGGCGTCCCCACGGGACTTTATACGGACGCTTATATATTTTTACCGGATGCTATAAAAAGCGAAAGCCCTCAATCGTCAGATTGAAGGCTTTCATGCCGACAATGCCCTTAGGCCATTGTCGAGCATCTTCGCTATGCTACGATAAAATGGCGGCTCAACCGAATACAGTCAGCCTCAGGATGACCGTACCGCCGAGGGCGGTACGATGAGGGCCTGTCCCGTACAGAGCGGTGCGATCGTCGGGAGCGCCACGACACTCCTGTCGTGGGTGGGTGGCAGAGTAGGTCGCCATTATTAGTTTCCCTTGGGTATAAAAAGCGAAAGCCCTCAATCGTCAGATTGAAGGCTTTCATAATGTGGCGGCGACCTACTCTCCCACTTGCGTAGTACCATCGGCGCTGAAGGGCTTAACTTCTCTGTTCGGAATGGTAAGAGGTGGAACCCCTTCGCTAAAACCACCTAATTCTTCTTGGTGCGTTTCCCTTCCTTTGCCGGCCGGAGCTTGGGCGAAGGTTGGGCTAAAACCACCTAATTCTTTTTCGCCATGCACATCAGCAGGCGTCTATTTCTTATAAGTTCAAATAAAAAAAGAAGGCTGGAGTTATCAGAAAATCGAAAACGAGGTAAATAAAAAAAAAGGAAGCATTTGGGTAATTAGTACTACTTGGCTCCATACATTGCTGCACTTCC
>JAWVZH010000130.1:0-7922 GCA_033722295.1 Saprospiraceae bacterium | reverse complement strand
GTCCTCACATTCTCCGGCGTTAAAACTTGCCCATAACTGCATGGTGTCATCAAGCACGAGATAGTCCTTGATCTCATCACCCGTGGAAGGCGGCCCATCGAAATATCTTATGTTGCCCGAGTAACCATTCACCTCAATCACCGGAATCTGGCTGAGTGGAAGTGTATCCCCCCTGCAGATCGCAACATTTGTATCCAGTGCCAGTTCAGGATCGTCAAGGATGGCGACGACATTGATGCACGCCATATCCGAACAAACCGTACCATCCGGGCCTTCCACAATGATCTCTACGCAGTATCTGCCAGACTGGTTAACGATGAGTGTGTCATCATCTCCGACCTCGTCCCCGAACTCGTCCGTCCAGCGATAAGATCTGAAACCCCTTCCGGCGATAAGTGAGCTATCTGTCCGAAGAACGACTGTAGTGTCTCCACAACTGAGATTTCCTGAAGACCTCAGTTGTGTTTCGATCCGGATGGAATTCAGGTTGAGTTCATAAATAGTATCACAGAACGGCGGAACTTGTGACTGTACGACCAGTCTGTGAAACCCTGGTACGCAAATGACCTGGCCACCCCGACGATAACAATCCGGAAAGCATACTGAAGGGTTGAGCTGGTCCATATAGTCAGGAACCTCTATCACCTCAAGATACTCTATAGAATCACATCCGAATATCGTGGTATGTCTTATTTCATGAAGGCCCGCTCCATAGGGCTGACCATTATGGAAATAAAACTCGTCTTCACAGACCTCAAAAGGACCTATATTGATCTCTATAGGATTCGGATGAACGATTATATCCTCACATATCTCCTCTGGAGGATTGCATAAATTTTCTCCTGTAAAACAAACTCTTGCCACTCCGGGCGTATTGAACTCGATCGTGACATCGTCTTCCATGTCATCGCTCGTAATAGTACCACCTGTCACTGTCCACTGCTTGTAACATGCACCGTTATGATTGACACTGTATTCATGTTCTTCCCCCTGACAAACTTGTTTAGGGCCCAAAATGCCACCATTGAAAGTCACTGGAGGTGCAACAGTGCTACCCGACAAAACTCTCACACTGAAGGGACAATCTGCGGGTAAATTGCCATCAATAACCAAATAATACGGACATCCTATATCAAGAGGAGTAGTTGTTGTAAAGACATAAACACCGGCAAACATCGCAGTGTGGCAATTTGAGACCAATTCATAGGAACTACAATCTTCTGATTTATAGATGCCCAACTCTATAGAGTTACCGAATGTGCAAGTATTTACAGTGACTTGTATTGAAAGACTGGAGGAGCCTGCAACGAAGCCGACGTATTGTATATGATGAACAATGAAGGTGCAAAAGCCAGGAGGCGCTGTACCACCATTGTCTAAATGATTAGTTATCGAAGTATAGCCATCGAGATTACAATGAATACAAGCCGCAGCACAGGAAGAGATCGGATCCATCGGCATATTGCACGTTGGAGGTGGCTGCGAATAGGAACATTCGAACAGGAGCAACAGTAGTCCAACTATAAATAGAGGCCTCACAATCCCAGGGTTTGTGACAAAATAGTAAAAAGCCCGAGATAATAAAATCGCGATCGTCCGTTCTTATCGGCCTCCTATGAGTTTGTAGTCCAGGGAATATCTGCCCGGTCCCACGAGAAAGATCACGGCAAACGAGAACAAGTACATTGCTGGCAATTCCCACTCTCCAAAGGGGTCACCCCATTTTACAAAGAAAATGACGGTCAACATGGTGAGCATAAGGGGGATGGTGGCCCATCGCGTAAACAGACCGATGACCACGAGGCTCGCGCACAAAAACTCGGCAAGAATCGCTATGACGAAGGTTACCTCTTCTCCCAGACCAAGGGGGTTGCCGAACCGGATGGGGTCGTCACCAAAAAACTTGACAAGCTTTGGGAAGCCATGACCGTAAACCATGGACAGTCCCACTCCGACCCTGAGGATCAACAGGCCGAGACTGGTCAGTTTGCCCAGTTTTTCATAAGCTATAAAAGCGAATACTTTACTCATTTCTACATTTTTCAGGGTTCTATAAATCCTTCTTTCACTGCTTCTTCCTTGATCCCGTGAAGTTGAACAGCAGATCGCGGTTTTCTCAACCGTAAATTAAGAAACTCCACGCCCAATGAAAAAGCGATCGCAAAGTACAAATATCCTTTTGGAATGGCGCCTACGGATTGGCCGGCAATCGTCAGATGTGCGATATGTGCCCCTTCGGCGATGAGCATGAAGCCGATGAGGATCAAAAAGCTTAGCCCCAGCATCTGTATGGTGGGATGCCGATTGACAAATCTGCCCACAGGTACGGCAAATAGCATCATGATCACAACAGACGCCACTACAGCGACGATCATGATGACCAGGGCCCCTTCCAGTCCGCTGGTCATACCTACCGCTGTAAGTATACTGTCAAAGGAAAAGACGATGTTGATCAAAGTGATCTCGATAATGGCTGACTGAAGGGTGGACGGCTTTTTCCCTTTTCCGACCTCACCCGGCATGCTTTGTGATTCCAGTTTGTGGTGGATCTCGGAAACCGCCTTGTAAAGAAGGAAGATACCTCCGGCTGCGAGGATCAGGCTTTGACCGGAAAACGCCCCATGTACTCCGGGCCAATCGATATAGAACCATGGTGATTCCATGGCGATGATCCACGAAATGCCGAAGAGAAGCGCTATTCTCATCACCATCGCCAGTATCAGCCCGATATTGGTGGCCCTGGCCTGGTCTTCATGTTTGAGCTTTGATGAAGCTATGGATATAAAGATGATGTTGTCAACGCCAAGGACGATCTCGAGAAAGGTCAATGTCAGGAAACTGAGCCATATCTCGGGAGAGGACAGATCTGGCATGGTCATTAAGGTCATATTCATAAGCCTTCCATTAATTGTGATGTGATGTGGATACTAAATTGATCCACGCACAAAAATAGGATGTTGCTAAAAAGCCAGTAAAAAAATTATTTTTTCGTCGATTCCCATCTTTCGCGGGCCATTTCCTGCAGGTCGGCGGCGATGTCCAGTTCGTCCAGGATCTCCAGCCCCAGAAGTGTCTCTATAATGTCCTCAAGCGTGATGATACCCGATGTGCCGCCATATTCTCCAACGACGCGCGCGATCTGCTCTTTGTTCTGGATCATGATCTCAAGCACATGATATATGGTGTCATCCTCCTCGATGAAAAGGAGGGGACGCCCCACTGCCGAGAGGGGTTGATCACCGTTGCCTTCGATGATCATCTCATAGACCTCGTGTTTTAGGACATATCCTGTCACCTGGTCGATATTTTCCTTGAATATTGGGATCCGGGAAAAGGAGTCACCCAGTCCCGATTTGTGAAATTCCTTAACCAGCATGGTCTCGGGCGCGCTGACGAGGACCGTCCTTGGTGTCATGATATCCTTGGACTTGACGGTACGAAAAGTGAGGACATTCTGAAGCAGCCTGAACTCATTCTGGGACAGGGTGCCGCTCTTGACGCCGATACTCGCCATTGCCGAGATGTCACGTCGGCTGAGTACACTCTGGGCCTTGTCCTTTTTCATGGAACGGGTGATGAGCTGAGCCAGCCATACGAGGGGCCAGAGGCCGATCATGATCGCCTTTATGCCGCGTGCGGTAAATCCGGCCAGGGGCTGCCAGTAGCTGGCGCCGATCGTTTTGGGGATGATCTCGGACAGGATGAGTATGGCCAGCGTCATGACGGTTGCGATGACGGCCTCCGCATTGAGCGGGTAGCCCAGCATTTTCCAGCTTTCGTTCCCCCAGAGCTTGCCGGCCTGAGCGCCGACGCCGATGGCACCCACGGTGTGGGCGATGGTATTGAGTGTCAGTATGGCGGCCAGCGGGCGGTCGATGTTCTCCTTGAAGGAGGAGAGAATACGTCCCGTCGTACTTTCCTTCTGGAGCTCGTTCTCCACGAAGGAAGGCGTCACACTGAGGAGGGCGGCTTCCCAGATGCTGCACAGAAAGGAAAAGACGATGGAGATCAGAAAGAATAGGATTAATAGCGTCATAAGTTGCTTTGACCACCGCTAAATTAAATAGAATTGAGTGATTGTACCCTCAGGCGGACGGCTGATTTGCTTTCCACCTCAAGATAAGGAACATACCGAACACCATAATGAGGATCGCTGCCCACAGGACGGTGGCAGGGATTGGCCATCCGGCTTGTGCGGTGGTGATGTTCTGGTCGTTGCTGATCAGGATAAGGGGCGCCCAGAAGGCGGGGAGGGACTGGAGTTTGTCGGCTTTATGAATGAAAGAAGTTCTTGCTGCTCGTAAGGCCTGTGGAGTGGAGAGGCCATTCTTGAGATGTCGGTAGAAATGCCCTATAAGTTCTGCAGTACTGCAGTCATCTATGGGCCACAGGGAAACCATGACCTCACGGCAACCAAGTTCAGTAAGGGTTCTGGCGAAATTGAAAACACCCTCGCCAGAGATATTTTTTCCCTGGGCCGTATTACATGCGGACAATACGACAGTCTTACCGTTCCAGTCCATATCATAAATCTCGTTCATTTCCAATTGCTTATCATTGAAGACGATGGCACTTTTGTAATAATTGGTAGTGTCTATACACGCGTGAGTGGCAAGGTGAATGATATCTTGGTTCGTGAGATTATTCTTAAAATTACGCGTTGTGGCATCAGCATTAATGTAGCTTTCAATTTGCCATGAATCCGAAATATAGTTGACCTCTTTTATCGTACAATTAAGGCTACCAAATATTTCATTTGCACAATCTCTGGAGTCGGAGACAAGCTTGGAGTCAAAAGAGGGGGCAAATGCGAGTACATTCTTTTTTTTGTTGTCTTGATCAAAGGACTGATTCAAGTGAAGCCCAAGTGAATAGGATATTGGAACTTCATGAAATAAGAACTTCCATGATTTTGGGCTGAGTTTATTTGCTTTTTCAACTAGTAAGGACTCGAAAGACAGTTCATGTAATTCACCATCTGGTACTATTATCAAATGAGAATGAGATTCCCAATTGACATTGCTTGGAAAGAGGAGTTGGTATAACTCATGTGAATTCTGGGAATAAGCTGAGAAATTCAAATTAGTAGATCTTTGTAATTTTATCTGGCGCCCCAGGAGCTCATCTAATTCATCTCGAGGAACAACATTATGCCATGGTGGAGAATTTGGAGCATAGAAAAAGAGATAATAATTGGAATCCGAGACGTAGGATTGCAAGAGGCCACAACGCGATTGAAGAACATTAGACATAAATGTGTCCAGCGGTATTATTTTGTGTACAAATTCGGTACTGTCTTCAATATTTTTGAGTTGTTGTCTTTTTTCCAATAATAACTTTTCAGCTTTTGAAATTGATGTGGATGAAGAGTTGTTATGTTCCTGATCAATAATTTGTTTCCTAAGAGCATGAATGTCCGACGTCAGTTTTACATAATAGCGATAAAGTGAGTCGTTGTTGTATCTTCTAATCATTCTTTCCCGGGCAATCTGCTCACTGAGGACGCCACCCTTTGACAGGTCAGACCAGTAGAGGGCCAATTCAAAGTATTTTATTGAATCGGTTTGAATATATTTATCGAGGGCAGCTGGGATAGCTAGATTGTATACTTCACGTGACTTTACTGAGCTTTCTAATTTTGAGTCAAGCGAACGAATATCGGTTCTTATATCGTGTAAAAGGAAAATAGATTTCATTATTAGGGATAGCCTGTTAGAAACTGTGAATAGGCTTTTGAGAATGTTAATTGCTAGTGGTTTATTAGTTATACTGTTGGGAGTCTTTTTTAGAGCTATAAGGGCCGTATCGAGCACCTGCTTTGCATTATCGTGCAAATCGAGACTTATGAGAACATTTGATAAGGTGAGGCGTGATTCTGAAGATTTGTGATTTTTGTAGGTTCCATAGAATGAGTCTAGGTTTGCAACAGATGCTTTAGAGTAACGCAATGCTATGTTTGGTTCTTTAAGAGCTATATGAATTTTTGATTTAATGAGTTCAGTCATACCTATGTGATATTGCGTTGTTAATGGCGATAGCGAATCCATTTCACTAACTAAATTGAGAGCATTTTGATAATTTTGATCTTTTAAATGGCATAAAACTAGACCTCTAAGAGATTCTGATCTATAGTTAGCATCTAATTTGTCCCTAATTATTATTGAATGGGCAGTATTAAAATATTGTAGTGCGAGTTTTGGACTATTTTGGTGGTAGTAATATGTTCCTAATATTAAATTGTTCTCAACTGACTCATGACTTTCTAACTCATGCAGTGACGACAATTCATTTAATTGGTGGATATAACTAATTGCATGTGAATTGTCTTGCATCCATGTGAGAGCTACAATTACTCTTTGGAGTAAATTCAGATAATTCGAAGGAGATTTTTGAATATATTGATTCTGTTGTATAAATCTATCGCATATGGTATAGGCTAGAATATTATGGCCCATACGAGATAATAAATTGCTGTAGTTAGTGACAGTTATAGTTTCAATATCAATAAATCTCTCATTGTGAGATAAATATTTAATGGCATTTTCCAATTCATATTTAGCTGAATAGATGTTATTGTTTTGTATTAGTGCATGTGCTTTGAGATTGATAGCTTCTAACAGTTTTTGTAACTCAGTTGTATTTGAATAAAAATCTTGTGCTTTGTTACAATAATATATGACGCTATCTGTATTGTTTTCCCAGAAATGCGAGTAAGCAAGTTTTAAAGGATCCGGATTAATGACCAAAAGGAAATATGTAATGAAGATGGTTGGCACGAATACGTTTTATGGAACTTTAATTAGTGGTATGCGGTCCTCTCCAAGCGTTGTTATGAGGTATATGAAGTAATGGCCAGGAGGTATATTGCTAAGGTCTAATAAATTACTATTTAAATTTTTGTTCATATCTACTGTTTTACCACATATTGATTCTATTGAATACTGTTTTATCAATATAGGACATGAGACATTACCTCTTGTAGGATTGGGATATAAAAAAACAACTTGCTTATTGGAATTTGAATTTTGTACAAAGTCAGACGTAGGCTTTGTTGAATGGACATGAGAGTTAATGTGTGCTTTTTTGAGGTCACCATTATTACTACACCTCATGTATGCCTCATAACTTACTTGGTCATTTACTTCTTTTAGGCAAACATTGGGAAAGCGCTCATGACATGACGTGTGATTACTTGGAAAATATCTACTTAAGCTGGTTTGAATCGTCAGATTCATTCTCACAGATAGACTATGAAGTTCTTCACATGTCATATTCGATAGAATATGGTTGTCCCTTAATAAATTAATGTTACTTTTCCATGTAATCTGCTCCCAAGTTAATCTTTGTGGGCAATCGAGGCACTCTTTCGACTCTATTTTTTCAATACTTACGTCGGGTAAAAGTCCATTGAAGTGGCCTATGTAAGTTTGACCGATAGGGAGTTGATTACCATTTTGGTCATAAAACGTAAAATTCAATTGGAAATATCTGTCTTCAGTGTAAATGATATTCTCATCATAGGTTTCGAAGCATGTCGCGTAAATTGTTAGGTATCCGTCAGTAATATCAATGGGGATTTCTGACTCATTGACGTCTGGAGTTCCAGAGTAATGACTTAGTGTAAGCGCTTTTTTAGTCTTTGGATCTATTTTATCTCCATTTTGGAATTGACTATATGAAAGGAATATTGAGCAATGTAGTAGGATGAGGGATAAGAAAATGGATTTGTTCATAATAATTAATTTTTTAATCTCACAAGAATAGTCTGATATTATAAGAGTAGGTAACCTCTGAAAGTTAAAAAATTTTAAAAAACTTTCACTTACCTTTATCGTATGAACCGGTCCGATGATGCTAAAAGCCCATTGCTTGAGGATCTTAAGAGTCAGAATACGAGGAGAATCAATCGATCTGTTCTGGCG
>JAWVZH010000129.1:0-8036 GCA_033722295.1 Saprospiraceae bacterium | reverse complement strand
TTCTCCTACATATCGCAGTGCCCAAATGGGGCAAGCCGTCGAATATCCGGCTGTGGAAGTTCAGCCAGAGATGATACAATTCGAAAACATGCAATTGGGATTCCCTAACCGCATCGTATATTTCAAAACATCCGATCAGCAGATCGATGTTAAATTAGAAAGCATCACAGGTGACAGCATTACGAGGTCATATGATATATTGATGTCTAGAATGGAGGTAGAATGAGCAAGGACAAGAAAGAATATCAGGTTCAGATCGTCAATCGAAAAGCGAAATTTCTTTACCATTTCGATCAGACCTATGAGGCCGGTATCAAGCTGACCGGAACGGAGATAAAGTCTATTCGCGCCGGCGAAGCCAATCTTAACGATGCCTATTGCGTGTTCAAGCGAGGTGAATTGTATGTGATCAGCCTCTACATAGCCGAGTACAAATTCGGCAACGAACAAAATCATGAGACCCGGCGTCCACGCAAATTACTTCTCAAGCGACACGAGTTGAAGAAGTTGGAACGTAAACTCAAAGAAAAAGGCTATACGCTTATCCCCTACCAATTATACGTCAACGAGAGGGGCCTTGCCAAACTCGAGATCGCCCTGGCCAAGGGTAAGAAATCTTTCGACAAACGGGAATCTATCAAAAAGAAGGATCAAAAGCGGGATATGGAAAGAATCCAGAAATATCGATAGGTATTAGGAAGGATGGAATATGGAGGATGGGGAGAAAAGAAATCATTAACTACCAAACGATACTCACTTGTATATCACCCGTTGAATCGCACGGATTATTGATAACTGAATACTGCCGACTGATCACTGACTACTGATCACTGACTACTGACTACTGACTACAGTCTCACCCTTACACCGAAGTCCAGCCTCAATGTATTGACCTTTTCGCCATTCAGGTTCATAATGCCTTCCCTTTCTGCAAAATGCTCATAGGACGGCTGGGCAAAAAGTTTGGTTCTGGTATTCATGACAAATTGGTACCCCAACCCGGCATTGACAGAAAAATAGGTAAACCTTCCGCTCTGAACACCGATGATGTCCTCAGGCTCTGGCTGTGAATTGAAATCAACAGGAAAGCGATTGTCCTCGTCTCTTTCTTCTATAAAATCGAAATCAACCTTACTACTTATATGCAACATTACCCCTCCCATGGCGTATAATTCATGGCGACCTTTTTCCAGGATAAGGTATCGCGCCTGCAAGGGAATATTGATGTAATCAAGATTTACCTCGCTCAGGGTTGTAGTACGGTAACCATCAGAAATGTTTCCGGTCAACTTGGTACGCTTGGGTTTGAAGATGGTGAATTGATACTCAGCGCCCGTCTCCCAGGTCAACTTGCCATGATTGAATCCAACGAGAAGTCCAAGCCCATAACCCAGAGTATAGGCATTTTGAGCTTCGAACTCTTCCTTTTCAGGTGTATGTACCTGATTCAGTGCTGCATGAGACTGCATGCTCAACCATATGGCACGATCGGGGTGTTCAATAACCGGTACGGCAACGTCAATATTCTTCCTGGAGTCCTGATCAAGTAAGGAAATAACTGATTGTCCCAGAGAGCTTACTTCGAACTTCTCATCTGAGTTTCGGACTCCTGAGATTGCCTTCTTCAGATCCCCCACATAGGCAATACCAGACTTGTCTGAATTAGCTGCAGCTGTTTTTATCTCATTGACACCCAGCACTGAGGACGGAAGCCGCGGTGGAACTGACACCATCCTTTGTCCAGATCCGCTAGTTACAGAGTAGCCAGGTGAAGACGCTTCATCAGACACCTCAGACGCCATATCAAAAGCCTGACCAACTGAGGCCACTTTTCCAGTATTTTCAACGTTCGGCTTTATTTTCGATGTCCGGCTCTGGTCATGATCTGTATGCGGTTTGGAAATCTCTGCCGCTGTAGGTTGATCTCCTTCGGTTACGATCTGCGGAAGTTGCGGCCCGTACTGATAAAGTGCGAGTAGAAGCAGTAATAACATAAGCCCCTCAGCCGCTCTAAGCATCCAGAACTCTCTTCTCACCCGTTCCCATGCTTCCAGCCTGGATAACAAGGCAGACCAGGATGAACTGCTGTAACCCTCAGCCTCCTGCTCTACACTTTCTCTTACAGTATCGTCCAGCTCGATATCCTCAGCAGCGGTCATTTTATCCTGTAGTGCCGTCCAGGACGCTACTTCATAAGGTACATCCATAGACTCCATCCGTGATCTCACAGTATCGTCCAGTTCCATATCCTGACTGACTTCCCACTGCTCCTCGAGAGACTCCCACGAAGCAGGATCGTAGTCAGGCTGGATGTCCTCCAACAGGGCCTTAATACGCTCATCAAATTTATTCAACTCCTTGCTCATTCCTCTGTTTGATGTATGTTCTTAATTTCATTCTTGCCTTGACCAGGTTGGACCTGGAAGTACTCTCCGTTATATCCAGCTGTTCCGCAATTTCCCGGTGTGAGTAACCTTCAATGACATACATGTTGAATACCAACCTGTAAGCAGGTGTAAGAGTCTGAACTCCTTTTAATATCTCTTTAGAAGACATCAGGCTCAGGGCGTCGGGATTGTCGGAAGACAAGTCATAAGCTTCACTTATATCCTCCGTCCGCCGGCGTACCATCTTCCTGTAATAATCGATCGAAGTATTCACCATTATCCTTCTCATCCATGCTGAAAGAGAAGTTCCCGGTTTATATTTCTTTATATTCTTGAAGATCTTGATGAACCCCTCATGCAAGATATCCATGGCCTCATCATTATCTTTTGAATAACGCAAACAGATCGACATCATAATACCATAATTGTCCTCGTACAACTTCTTTTGAGCCCAACGCTCTTTGCGTACGCAGGCCTGGATAAAATCCTGTTCTTGTTCCTTTATGGCTATTGTGACATCCACGTTCACAGTTTTTTATAAAAATACAAATACTTCCCCGGCCTCTCCCTCGTTGACATTCATAGTACTCTACACCAATACTAACGGATGATTTGCGGGCTCTGCTGCCTTTTGTACAACAACAGTTTTGCCAACAAGCGCTTTCAGTAGGAGAAAACCGCTCAAATTCGTAATTTTATATTCATTTTCAGGAGTTAACACTATCGTAGAAATCTTTATATGAGTAAGGGAAAGTCAATAAAGGTCAATATTGAATCCAACAATTCAGTTCTGAGCAGCATGTATCGGGAATATTTCCTGGATTATGCGTCTTATGTTATCCTGGAAAGAGCGGTTCCTGCGATCACTGATGGCCTTAAACCGGTACAAAGGCGCATCCTCCATGCCATGAAAGAAATGGATGACGGCCGATTCCACAAGGTTGCCAATATTATCGGTCAGACCATGCAGTATCACCCACACGGCGATGCTGCCATCGGTGATGCCCTTGTACACCTGGGACAAAAAAACCTACTTATCGAGACACAGGGCAATTGGGGTGATCTCCGCACAGGGGATTCTGCTGCCGCGCCCAGATATATAGAAGCCCGCCTGAGCAAGTTTGCTCTCGACGTTGCATTTAATCCGCAAACTACCGATTGGCAGCTATCGTATGATGGCAGAAAACAGGAGCCTATACACCTGCCGATGAAATTTCCACTCCTGCTCGCTCAGGGGGTTGAAGGTATTGCCGTGGGACTCTCTACCAAGATCCTGCCGCACAATTTTAATGAACTGATACAGGCCTCTATCAAGGTACTCCAGGAAAAAAGATTTAAACTATATCCCGATTTTGAAACCGGTGGCCTGATCGACGTAAGTGAGTACAACGCAGGTGCCCGCGGAGGCAGGGTAAAGGTCAGAGCTCGTATGGAGCAAGTCGATAAAAAGACCATCGCCGTCCGCGATCTGCCCTATGGCGTTACGACCACTTCTCTAATCGACAGTATACTTAAAGCCAATGACAAGGGCAAGATCAAGATCAAACAGGTTACCGACAACACAGCACAAGAACTGGAGATCCTCATCCACCTCGGTTCAGGTGTGTCTCCCGAAATTACCATGGATGCCCTTTACGCTTTCACAAATTGTGAGGTCAGCATCTCTCCAAATGCCTGTGTGATCGTAGACGAAAAACCGGAGTTCCTCTCCGTTGAGGAGATCCTCAGGCGATCGACGTATAAGACCAGGGATTATCTCAAATGGGAACTGGAGATAAAAAGAGGCGAGCTTGAAGAAAAATGGCACAACGCAAGTCTGGAAAAGATATTCATCGAGAATAGGATCTACAGAGAGATAGAGGAATGTGAAAGCTTTGAAGAGGTCATAGAGGTCATCGATGAAGGTTTAAGACGATTTGTGGCAACACCTTCCGACCCGGGAGGAAAAAGTGATAAGCGCTTGAAGCTCAAACGCGATATTACGGAAGAAGATATCGTCAGGCTCACTGAGATCAGGATAAAGAGGATCTCCAAATTCAACAAGTTCAAACACGACGAACTCATCGCAAAGACCATTGAGGAACTGGATGAGGTGAATCACCACCTGGCCCATCTAACAGATTTTACAATTGCCTATTTTGAAAACCTTTTGAAAAAATACGGCGAGGGCAGAGAAAGGAAAACCGAAATAGCCGAGTTCGACACGATAAAGGTGAAGCAGGTCGTTGCGACCAATGCCAAACTGTATGTCGATCGGAAAAATGGATTTATAGGCACTGGTCTCAAGAAAGAAGAATTTGTCTGCGACTGTTCGGATATTGATGACATCATTATTTTTAGAAGAGATGGTGTCATGAGCGTTCATAGGATCGACGATAAAGTTTTTGTAGGAAAGAACATCATCCATGTCGATGTCTGGAAGAAAGGCGATGAGCGGACGACATATAATATGATGTATGTCAGCGGAAAGGACGGACGGACACGGGCCAAACGGTTTCACGTGAAAAGCATCACCCGTGAGAAGGAATACTCTCTCGGGAAGGGAGACAAGAACAACAAGGTCCATTATTTCACCGCCAATCCAAATGGCGAGGCGGAAGTGGTCAAGGTTCAGCTAAGCCCCAATTGCAAGGCCAAAAAGAAAGTATTTGATTTTGATTTTGGGGAATTGGCCATTAAGGGTCGCGGTGCAGCAGGCAATATAGTTACCAAGTATCCAGTGCGCAAGGTGACTCAGTTGGAAGTTGGGAAGTCCACATTAGGCGCACTTAAGCTTTGGATGGATGAGGCCAGTGGCCGGATCAATACTATGGAAAGAGGTAATTTCCTGGGTGCGTTTGACACTGGTGATCAAATTCTTGTCATATACAGCGATGGAAGCTATGAGGTCAATGATGTTGACATGAATGCCAAATACGAAGCCGGGAAGGTCGTATGGATCGGGAAATTTGACCCGGACCAGCCGATCAGCGCATTGTACTATGATGGTGAAAAAGGTTATACTCTTGTAAAGAGATTTGAAATAGAGACCTCCACCCTGGACCAGAAATTTGATTTTCTCACCGATCATCGGAGCACAAAGCTCTACTATGCCACAGCAGATGAGAGGCCAGTTGTAGAATACAGTTACAAGGCCAAAAATAAAAAGCAGGTCGGCATACTCGATTTCGCAGACTTCATCGATGTCAAGGGTTGGAAAGCCCTCGGTAATAAATTGATGGATTACAAGGTGCTCTCTGTCAATCCTGTTCACAAGGAAAAGGAGACTTCTGATAAAAAGGAGAAAAAAGATGCCGGCTCTTCAAAAAAGGTGTCCAAGTCGGAGGGCAAGTCAGATAAAAAAGTCAACCCCGGAGATGTCATAGATTTTGACATTGATAACGGACAAACAGAATTGTTTTAGGACCATGGACTATGGACTATGGACTATGGACTATGGACTATGGACTATAAGGTAGCTTATTATTCATTTTCCACCTCTTAAACCCTAAACTCTCAACCCTCAACTATTCCTCAAACACCTCTATATCCTTCTGCCTGACCTTCATGTGAGTAAATTTTCCATCATATCGAGTGGCCTTGACAATGTGATTATCGATCCAATGATAGTTGCCTCCTCTCGGCTTTCCCATGAGCAACCCATGAAACTTGAAGCCATTATCATGTAACCACCGGGTCGTCACCTCGCGATGCTCCTCTGTTCTTGATGTGAAGAAGGTGATGATGTGACCTGCCTCATACCACTGATTGATTATCTCTAATGCATCGGTATAAAGCTTGGCAGTCGCCATCCTGTCGGGTTCTTCATTTGGAATGTCATCGCAGATAGTACCATCGATGTCGATGAGATAGTTTTTCTGTCCTTCTGGAAGCTGTGGGCTTAAATTGTTACCGAACTTATCCTTGACCTCTTTTAACATAGAAAAATATTTAATGTATTAAATATATGAAACAGGTCAGGAAAACCTCGATACAGGGCAAAAAAATAGGGGTCGGTGGCCCGACCCCCCCTTATAATAAATATAAGGGTGTTAAACGTATCTTTCTATTCTGTGTCCTTAGCCGGTTGTATCAGTAACGCGACTTCGTTATTCAGCACTTCAACAAACCCCTTAGTTATATTGAAGTTAACGTTTTCTCCGCTTTTTGCCAAAATAATTACACTACCCTTATCGAGTGCAGAAACGATAGGCGCATGATTATTGAGGATTTCGAACTGTCCGCTCGCACCGGGCACTTTCACCCTGGTAACTTCATCATTGAACAATTCTCCTTCTGGAGTAAGAACGATACACTTCATTCTGGGTCGTTTTAGGATTAAGCCGATTCGGCCATCATCTTTTTACCTTTTTCAATGGCTTCGTCTATGGTACCTACCAGGTTGAACGCCGCTTCAGGATATTGATCCACTTCTCCATCCATGATCATGTTGAACCCTCTGATGGTCTCTTCGATCGGTACCAAAACGCCCTTCAGTCCAGTAAACTGCTCAGCCACGTGGAACGGCTGTGACAGGAATCTCTGAACCCTTCTTGCACGGTGAACGACCTGCTTGTCTTCGTCAGACAATTCCTCCATCCCCAGAATGGCGATAATATCCTGAAGCTCGTTGTATCTCTGAAGTATATTCTTGACCCTTTGAGCACAGTTGTAATGCTCATCACCCAAAATCTGTGGATCAAGTATCCGTGAGGTAGAATCGAGAGGATCCACCGCCGGATAAATACCGAGGGAAGCGATCTTCCTGCTCAATACCGTTGTCGCATCCAGGTGCGCAAATGTCGTCGCCGGCGCTGGATCCGTCAAGTCATCCGCTGGTACATATACCGCTTGCACAGAGGTTATAGATCCTCGCTTGGTCGATGTACTTCTCTCCTGCATAAGACCCATCTCAGTAGCCAGGGTAGGTTGGTATCCCACCGCTGAAGGCATTCTTCCCAGCAGGGCAGACACCTCAGAACCAGCCTGAGTGAAACGGAATATATTATCTATAAAGAAAAGGATGTCACGACCTCCATTCGGATCTGAAAGGTCACCATCCCTGTAATATTCAGCTGTTGTCAGTCCGGAAAGCGCAACTCGTGCTCGGGCTCCAGGTGGCTCGTTCATCTGTCCAAACACAAAGGTCGCCTTACTTTTTTTCAGGTCATCCTCGCTTACCTTGGAAAGATCCCAGCCACCTTCTTCCATGGACTTCATGAAATCCTCGCCGTAATTGATAATACCCGCCTCCAGCATCTCTCTAAGCAAGTCATTACCCTCTCTTGTTCGCTCTCCTACTCCGGCAAACACGGAGATACCTTCATATCCCTTCGCAATATTATTGATCAGCTCCTGGATCAGTACAGTTTTTCCCACACCTGCACCCCCGAATAGACCGATCTTACCACCTTTAGCGTAAGGCTCGATCAGATCGATCACCTTGATACCGGTGTACAACACCTCTGTCTCGGTCGACAGTTCTTCGAAAATAGGCGGTTTAGCGTGGATGGCACGTCCACTGTCCTCCTTTTCGACTTCAGGTAGGCCATCGATAGGATCACCCGTCACATTGAAGAGTCTACCTTTTATCGCTTCGCCTGTAGGCATTGTGATCGGTGCTCCCTGGTCAATTACTTCAGTACCCCGTTGCAATCCATCCGTAGAATC
>JAWVZH010000128.1:0-8145 GCA_033722295.1 Saprospiraceae bacterium | reverse complement strand
GATGATCCCTTTTGTATTGGGGTCGTTCATGAGAAGCTCGACAGCTTCTTTTGTTGTAGTTCCAACGATGGGATCACCTCCGATACCAATACTCGTTGACTGACCGAGTCCTGCCTTGGTTACCTGATCTACAGCTTCATAAGTAAGGGTTCCTGACCTGGAAACTATACCAATATGACCTGGCGTATGAATAAAACCGGGCATGATCCCCAGTTTGGCCTCACCGGGTGTAATGATCCCCGGACAGTTCGGCCCCACCAATCGAGTATCATGATCTTTGAGGTACTCTTTCACTTTAACCATGTCCTGCACTGGTATACCTTCAGTGATGCAGACGATCACCTTGATCCCCGCATCCGCAGCTTCCATGATCGCATCCCCTGCAAACGGGGGTGGAACAAAAATTATAGATGTATCGGCATCTACCTCAGCCACCGCTTCGTTGACAGTATTGAATACCGGTTTACCCAGATGTTCCTGGCCACCTTTTCCAGGTGTCACACCACCAACTACATTCGTTCCATAATCGATCATCTGCTCAGCATGAAAAGACCCTTCTTTTCCTGTAAAGCCCTGAACTATGATCTTTGAATTCTTATCTACTAAAACACTCATTCAGATTCTACTTTGTCTATTATATAAACCTTTTCGCCCGGTTTATGCATGTAATACTTCTCACGCGCATATTTTTCCAGGTTGTTTTCCAGATCGATCTGATCCTCTTTTGCTTCTACGATATTCTTCCTGTAATCCTCACGCTCTTTTTCCAACTTCTCTACAACATTTCCGAGCTTCAATTGAACAGGCCATCTTCCCTTATCGAAGAAGGTCATCCATATCAGGAATGCCCCACCGACGATCAGATATCTCTTATACTTCAATTGCCCCAAACGAAGATCTTTCAAGAAGGAAAACATATTGCGATTTATTTATATATAACGAAAATACGCAATTAGTCCGAGAATAAGGCACTTCCCAAATAGTGAGCCGAGTCACCCAGCTCCTCTTCTATCCTCAACAATTGATTATACTTGGCTACCCGATCCGATCTTGAAGCAGAGCCAGTCTTTATCTGGCCCGTATTGAGAGCTACGGCCAGATCTGCTATTGTTGTATCTTCTGTTTCGCCGGAACGATGACTGATGACCGCCGTATAACCGCTTTTATGCGCCATTTCAACGGCTTCAATGGTTTCCGTCAATGTCCCGATCTGGTTAACTTTGATCAAAATGGAGTTAGCCACATTCCTTTCTATACCCTTGCCCAATCGCTCTACATTCGTAACAAAAAGATCATCTCCTACTAATTGGATCTTATCACCAAGCTTCTCTGTCAGGGCTTGCCAGCCATCCCAGTCATCCTCGTGCAATCCATCTTCTATGGATAATATTGGATATTTTGTACACCAATCCGTCCAAAAATCAACGAGCTGCTCCGAGGACAGTTCATCGTTGGTACTCTTATGGAAATGATACACCTTTTTCTTTTCATTATAAAATTCTGAAGCCGCAGCATCCATTGCGATAAACATATCCTTACCTGCTTCAAAACCTGCTGCATCTATAGCCTCAAGAACTGTTTCAATAGCTTCGGTATTACTCCTTATCTCTGGAGCGAAACCTCCTTCGTCCCCAACATTAGTGGAAAAGCCCTTAGATTTGAGGACATCTTTCAGAGCATGAAAGGTTTCTACGCCCATCTGTAGTGCTTCCGAAAATGTGTCGGCGCCAATTGGCATGACCATGAATTCCTGGAAATCAATATTGTTATCGGCATGTGCTCCACCGTTGAGTATATTCATCATCGGCACAGGAAGAATATGAGCGTTGACACCGCCCAGGTATTTGTAAAGCGACCTACCTGACATGGCTGCACCGGCCTTGGCGCACGCCATAGATATACCGAGAATGGCATTAGCACCGAATTTCGACTTGTTTTCCGTTCCGTCCATCTCTATCATGACCTCATCGATATATCGCTGATCTCGTACATCCACTCCTATCAGACTTTGACCCAATTCGTCATTCACAAAATTGACCGCATTCAACACGGATTTTCCCATGTACGAATCACCTTCATCTCTCAGTTCAACGGCTTCATACTTGCCAGTGGAAGCGCCTGATGGCACAGCGGCACGCCCCATGGCTCCGGATTCTGTCCAGACTTCCACTTCAACTGTCGGGTTGCCTCTTGAGTCAAGGATCTGTCTACCTATTACGTCTACTATTCTAGTCATGATTACGGCTTTTTACAAGAAGCTCCTTGAACTCATCAAACAGGTATTCACTGTCATGAGGGCCAGGACTGGCTTCAGGGTGAAACTGAACCGACAAAACCGGTTTTTCCTTAAGTCTTATTCCTTCTACAGTGTCGTCATTCAAGTTAACATGAGTGACAAGAATGTCGGACTCCCTTTCATAGACCTGCTCTGCAACTACGCCAAAGCCATGGTTCTGACTTGTGATCTGGCAAAACCCTGTCTGTAGATTCTTAACAGGATGATTAGCCCCTCTATGGCCATGATGCATCTTGTAAGTTTCAATTCCCAATGCCAGTGATAAAAGTTGGTGGCCCAGACAAATTCCAAAAATCGGCTTACCCGAAGCAAGCATCTTCTTTACATTCTCAACCGCGTAAGACATTGAAGCAGGGTCCCCTGGTCCATTGGAGAGAAAATATCCATCAGGACCCCATTTTTCGATCTCTTCAAAAGACGTTTTTGCCGGAAATACTTTCATAAATATATCCCGGTTGTCAAAGTTTCTCAGGATATTCTTCTTGGTACCATAGTCCATAACCGCCACCTTGTAGCTTGCCTCAGGGTTACCATATTCATACGGGGATTTAGTCGACACTGTACTCGCCAACTCCAAACCCTTCATACTCGGTGCAGCTTTGAGTTTTTTCATCAATTCCTTCTCATCCATTGTCTCTGAAGAAATAATAGCATTCATGGCGCCTTTATTTCTAACATGTGTAACCAGTGCTCTGGTATCTACATCAGAGATCGCAACCAGATCATATTTTTCAGCATAGCCCTGAATGGAATCGTCAGCCTGTTTCCTGGAATAAGGCACAGTGAAATTACGACAGACCAGCCCGGCGATCTGTACGTCCCCGGACTCCTGTTCATCCTCCAAAGTTCCATAATTCCCGATATGCACAGAGGTCATGACAAGGATCTGACCATAGTAAGAAGGGTCTGTAAAGACTTCCTGATATCCGGTCATGCCTGTATTGAAACAGATCTCACCAATTGTAGTACCTATCTTACCGGCGGCTTTGCCTTTAAAAGACACACCGTCCTCAAGTAGCAATATGGCAGGGTTTTCATTGTTCATAGAAAGTGAGTTTTGAATCTTGACCGGCACAAATATACCGCCCCAAACAAAAAAAGCAACCTCATATAGAGATTGCTTTTATATAAATTATTTCTATGCGTTGTTTGTTCAACGATTCCTATTCTTCTTCTGAGGCTGCCGTTTTCTGTGTTCCCTTTTTCTGAGTGGCAGATTTTTTTCTGCCACCACCACCTCGTCGGCTCCTTCTTGTCTTTTTCCTTCCTTTGGAAGGATCATAAACCTCATTGAAATCGACGAACTCGATCATAGCCATTTCGGCACCATCGCTGGGCCTAAAACCCAATTTTATAACTCGCAAATAACCTCCAGGGCGTTCCATCACTTTGGGTCCGATAGTGTCGAACAACTCAGTTATAGAGGACTTGTCCTGGAGATAACCATAGACCACGCGACGGGAGTGCATGTTGTTCTTTTTGGACTTTGTGATCAAGGGTTCGGCATATCTCCTCAATGCCTTGGCCTTAGCCAGCGTTGTATTGATCCTTTTGTGTTTGATCAATGCATTGGCCATATTCATCAGCACCGCACGTCTGTGTCCCTTCTTACGGCTCAGATGGTTGATGGTTTTTCCGTGATTCATCGATTTACAATTTGTTATCCTCGTAACACCGGCTTTGACGCCCGGTAATTACATAAATTTAGTTTTACTCTTCGTCAAGTTTATACTTCGAAAGGTCCATACCAAAAGTAAGGCCTTTCATTTGCAGCAACTCTTCGATCTCCACGAGGGATTTCTTACCGAAGTTTCTGAACTTCAAAAGCTCATGGGTATCGTATTTGACAAGCTCGCCAAGTGTATTGATCTTGGCAGCTTTCAAACAGTTGTACGCCCTCACTGACAAATCGAGATCTTCAAGTGAGGTTTTGAGCAACTTACGCATATGTAAGATATGCTCGTCAACAATGTTGTCCTCACTCGAGCTTTCATCATCGAACGTAATATTCTCGTCAGTGATCAGCATCAGGTGCTGGATCAATATACGGCTAGCTTCTTTAATAGCCTCCTCCGGATGTATCGTACCATCGGTTCGAACATCTATATTCAATTTCTCGTAATCGGTTCTCTGACCTACACGGGTATTACCAATGCTATAACCAACCTTCTTGATAGGCGTATAAATAGCATCCACAGGGATCACGCCAATCGGAGCATCCTTGATGTTTGCATCATCAGCAGGCACATAGCCCCTGCCCTTGGTAACTGTTATTTCGACCTCCAGATTAACGAAAGGCTCCATCCTGCATATGACCAGATCAGGATTCATGACCTGGAAGAGATTGGTATGAGATTCGATATCCTCCGCCTTGAATTCTTCTTTACTGGTCAGGGTCAGATAGATCTTTTCTTCGGTCACTTCGCTATCTTCCACAGATTTCTTCAATCTGACCTGTTTGAGGTTCAATATTATGTCCACAACATCCTCAACCACACCTTTGATCGTAGAAAACTCGTGATCAACACCGGCAATTCTGACCGCTGAAATAGCATATCCCTCCAGGGATGAAAGGAGCACCCTTCTCAGTGCATTACCTATGGTTTGGCCGAAGCCTGGTTCAAGGGGCTTAAATTCAAAAGAGCCGTCGAAATCGTCGGCCTTTTGTAATAGAATTTTATCTGGCTTCTGAAAATTTAATATACTCATTGAGACGATATTGTGTATGGTTGTTGTAAGTGTCTAATTATTTGGAGTACAATTCAACGATCAACTGCTCGTTAATGTTCTCCGGGATGTTTTCCCTTTCAGGATAAGCCATGAACTTCCCTTCCAGACGATCTGGATTCCATTCGAGCCATCCAAAATTTCGCACATCGCTTTTCGTGCTTATACTGTCCCTGATCACTTCCAGATTTTGTGACTTTCCCCTCACACTGACGATATCTCCGGGTCTCAACTGATGAGAAGGAGTATCCGATAAAACGCCATTGACCAAAATATGTCTGTGATTCACCAGCTGTCTGGCAGCTCTTCGTGTTGGTGCTATGCCCAATCTAAAAACCGTATTGTCAAGTCTTGCCTCAAGAAACTGAAAAAGCACTTCACCCGTCACTCCCTGTTTACTGTTGGCCTTTTCGAAAAGGTTACGAAACTGACGTTCAAGCAGGCCGTATGTATATTTGGCCTTCTGCTTCTCCATGAGCTGCAGAGCATAGTCGGACTTCTGTCTCCTACGACGGTTATTACCATGATGTCCGGGTGGATACTTTCGTTTGTCGAAAGCTCTGTCCAGCCCGTACAAAGATTGACCGAATGCTCTTGATTTTTTAGTTTTTGGACCTGTGTATCTTGCCATATCTTATCTTCCTAATCTCGATTTCAAAATGTTATACCCTACGGCGTTTTGGCGGACGGCAGCCATTATGAGGTATCGGAGTAATATCCTTGATCCTGGTGACCCTGATACCTGCATCGTCAACTGCACGAATAGCGGCTTCACGACCAGATCCCGGTCCTTTTACCTGCACTTCCGCTGTACGCATCCCGGCATCGTAGGCCTCCTTGGCCGCTTCACCAGCAGCAATCTGAGCTGCATAAGGGGTATTCTTCTTGGACCCTCTGAATCCCGCTTTCCCGGCAGAAGACCAGGATATCACCTGACCTGCCTTATTGGTCAGGGTTACAATGATGTTGTTGAAAGTAGCCTGGATATGCACCATGCCCTCCGCATCAACCTTGACATTACGTTTTTTTGCTTTTCTAACTTTCGCCATGTTAGCTCTTATTTAACCGCCTTTTTCTTGTTGGCAACTGTTTTCTTCTTACCCTTTCTGGTCCGGGCATTGGTCTTTGTTCTCTGACCCCTGACAGGTAAACCCTTTCTATGCCTCAACCCCCTGTAACAACCGATATCCATCAGTCGCTTGATGTTCATTTGAACTTCACTCCGTAGTTCACCCTCAACGGTGTACTTGTTCTGTATGATAGAAGCGATGGACCGGATATTATCATCCGTCCAGTCATCTGTTTTGACCCCATCTTCAATACCAGCCTCCTGAAGAATGCTGTGTGCCTGGCTCTTGCCTATACCATAGATATAAGTAAGACCTATGACGCCTCTTTTATTTTTTGGTAAGTCGACTCCTGCTATTCTTGCCATAATTCAATTACCCTTGACGTTGTTTAAACTTGGGATTTTTCTTGTTGATGATATAAATTCTACCCTTTCTTCTAACGATCTTGCAGTCAGCAGATCTCTTTTTTACCGAAGCTCTTACTTTCATAATTTTTATGATTTATATCTGTAAGTTATACGGCCCCTGGACAGATCATACGGTGACATTTCAACCGCTACCTTATCTCCTGGCAGGATACGGATGTAATTCATCCTCATCTTACCCGAGATAGTTGCAATGATCAAATGATCATTTTGTAAACGCACCCTGAACATCGCGTTTGATAGCGCTTCTTCAATAATTCCGTCTTGTTTTATTAAGTCCTTCTTAGCCATATTTCGAAATCGGAGTGCAAATATCTAACTTTTTACCGAGAAATGGGACAGATTTTCGTTATTTTTAATAGCTTCAACCACAGGTTCGTGATCCGACAAAAGTACCGGACCTTCTTTTTTTACCGCTATGGTATGTTCAAAGTGAGCTGATGGCATATTATCTCTTGTAACAATGCTCCATCCGTCATTCAACTGCATTATATTCTTCTTACCCAAATTGATCATCGGCTCGATAGCGATGACCAGTCCTTCCTCTATTTTGGGCCCCTTTCCTCTCTTGCCGTAATTGGGCACTTCAGGAGGTTCATGAAGGTTCTCTCCAATACCATGACCAACCAATTCGCGTACCACGCTATAATCATGCTTTCTTTCGGTATAGTCCTGGATCGCAAATCCGATATCCCCGATCCTGTTGCCAACTCTTGCCTGATCAATACCGATGTAGAGACTTTCGTTCGTGGTATCCAGAAGTTTTTTCAGATCATCCGAAATCTCTCCTACAGCGAAGGTATATGCTGAATCTCCGTAGAAACCATCCAATATAGAACCACAATCGACCGACACGATATCGCCTTCCTTGAACGGTTCTTCAGACGGAATGCCGTGAACCACACAGGAATTGATCGATATACAAAGTGATCCTGGAAATCCACCATGTCCTTTAAAGGCCGGAACTGCTGATTGATCCCGAATGTATTCTTCGGCCAGTTTGTCGATCTGTGCACCAGTGACTCCGGGTCCAATAACCTTCGCCACCTCAGTCAGAGCCCCACAAACGATCAGACAGCTACGCCTGATGGATTCTATCTGGCTATCATTTTTGAGTATTATCATCTTACGACGTGAAAACCAAGAAGACATGCCACTTGTTCGGTAAAAAATCAGTTCTTATTCTTATTGTAGTTCGATGCTGCACTACATCGGAGCTCCTATGCTCTGCATACCTGCTGAGCGCCCTTTTAACTTACCTGATTTCACGAGGCCGTCATACTTACGCATTAGCAGATGTGCTTCAATCTGCTGCAAAGTATCCAGAACAACGCCAACGAGGATCAGCAAGGATGTACCACCAAAGAAGATGGCCCAGCCTGTGTTTACGCCGAACGCAACCGCAATTGCCGGAATTATCGTTATGAAACCCAAGAAGATCGAACCGGGCAGAGTAACTCTTGTTGTCACCTCATCGATAAATTCAGCCGTTGGTTTACCCGGTTTGATACCCGGGATGAATGCATTTTGTCTCTTCAGATATTCCGCATATTGCTGAGGATTGACCAGAAGCGCCGTATACACATAGGTAAAGATCACGACCAGTAAAAAGGCAAATACACTGGAT
>JAWVZH010000127.1:0-8257 GCA_033722295.1 Saprospiraceae bacterium | reverse complement strand
TTGGAGATCTGATTTTGCCACCCTTCTGGAATTGGTCGGGCATCCGGATCTTTTTTCAAATTGTTTTTGTGAACATGGGTTTGAAATTCCCTGGCGATATCAAGCCCCATTATATTCAGTGTAAAATCAGTCGTCAAAACCTTGGGATAAACACCTGGTACATGTACTCTCGGTCTTCGTATTCCTATCTTTTGAGAAGAAAATACAAGCGAAGAATAGTAAGGTCGGTCATTGGGCACAACCTCTTCTCTACCGATATCTTGTGGTGTAAAAGCACCAACACCAAAAGAAAAATTATAAAATCGATCTTCAACTCCCCGTGAATAAAGCGTAAATGAAAGGGAATCGACCGCAGAATCTATCCACCGCCGGATACAACTTAGTGGATACATGCGTTCGGCAAAACCGCCGTGGAAAGAAAAAATGGTGCCTTGGGTGTAGTTCTGGTCTTTATTGAGATTAGCAGGGGCAAAATAATCCTGATCAACAATGACAGAGAACCCAGAAAATGTCGGTGGGGGAAGGTCCTGGCCAAAGGTCCTAAATGCAAAGGCCAAACATCCAACTGCCAGCAAAACCCATCTTAATAACGCACCTGTCATCACTAATTTTTATGACTTAAAATCTACAGGTACATTTTCAGGAGGGGTCTAATAAAATTACTAATAAATCGCGCAAATGAAAAATATCAGTCCAAGTCCAACCCGAATCGCATCGTAAACTACCTAAAACTCCACCTTCAACCCCGCACTAGGAAGAACAGGTAATTGAAATAGCTTGTCATCAGTACGCAATGGATTGACAAAAAGGATATTATCCCGATCATAGGCATTGGTCACACTGACATTGGCTTCAATATTCGTGTACTTGGAGATCTCGAAACGCTTTTTCAACGTAATGTCCAGACGGTGGTAGTCAGGAAGTACACCCCGATTGAGATCACGTGAATAAATCGGTATCAGCTCGCCATTGTCGGTTAGCGGATTGCCATCGAGATCACCATGGTCCTGTCTCTCACCATATCCCAGGATCTTGGTAAAACGAAAGCCACTTCCGAAATTCCATCGGACCCCAGCCTCCCAGTTCCTGTCGGGACCAAATCTGTAGCTCGCCAGTAAATTCACGGTGTGGCGACGATCGAAAATAGCAGGATATTCCTGCTCTCCGTCATCTCTCGTAACATAACCCAGCGAATAGGTACCCCAGAAATATATATTACCAACATCATAGCGCAACAGGAAGTCGATGCCGTAGGCATCGCCGGTTTCTTCGATAAAGTCTGGATCGCGTTCGGTCAACCTGTTTCGGTTAAGTGCAAGTAATTTGTCATAGCGCTTATAATAAGGTTCTACATTGAGCTCCATGCCCTGAGCAAGATCGACCTCGACTCCAAAAACGGCGTGATAGGCCTTCTGCAATTCATCGCCTGTCAGAAAACCGGTAAAAAGATTGACGATATCTCTTTCGCTTACAGTACTTGTAAGTAATTGTGAGTAAATACCACCTGCAAATTTAAATCTCAGGAAATCTGTTGCATTGACCTTCAGACCCAAACGCGGCTCAGGGGAGAACTGGCCCTGAGAAGCATAATAGATCAAGCGAATGCTGGGCTCGATGATCAACGCCCCGATCTTCTGTTTATATTTGAAAAAACTGTTGACCTCAGTGTTGTTATTCTGCAGGTCAAACCTGATATTAAATGGATTGGAAAAAGCAATGTCTGTAGAAAAGCCGTTGAATTCCAATCCGTAATTCAATTCATTGTTCTCACCATAATAGCTGAAGTCCAGACCTATCTTGAAGTTGCTTATACTACTCTCTTTCGGCTCTGATTCCTGGGTTTGATCATTGAATATCTCTTCCATGATATCATAATTAGAATAGGCAAGAACGCCATTGATTATGAGATTGGAAGTACTCGGGATCAATTTGAAATTGACGCCACCTCCCCCACTTTCCCATTGATATCGGGCTATTCCCGGGTAATTGACATCATCGTTATAATCAAAACCAAAGAAATCGAACTTGCTGCCGTTGTCAGATATTACAGACACCTTTCCATAAATGTCCGTGTGATTGAAAGGCAAGCTTCCAATACTGTCCACGATAGCATAATCATAAAGCTTCGGCGAGGTTTGTTCAAGTATGGAATGCTTGCCGGTCAGTAGAAATGAAATGCTGTAATTTCCATCTTCAGTCAAAGGAACGATCGGTCCCTCAAGTAAACCCTTGACCTGAAAGGGACTACCTGAGACCAGACCACCAAAACGCTTTCTATTTCCTTCCCGGGTAGTGATATCCACAACCGCAGACATTCGTCCACCATACTCCGCTCCAAATCCACCCGTGAGCACCTCTACATTTCTGATCGTTTCGGTTTCAAAAACTGAAAAGAAACCAATACTGTGAAACGGATTATAGATGGTCATGCCATCCATAATGATCTTGTTCTGAATGGGCGCCCCTCCCCTGATGTAGATCTGACCACCCTGGGAACCGGTACTGATCACGCCAGGTATGACCTGCAAGTATTGAGCAATGTCCGATTCACCACCTGTCGAAGGCAGCGTTTCTATTTGTTTAGGAGAAATATCAATGGTCGATATCCTTACTTCAGTTCGGGCCTGTTCCTTCCTTCCGGATACCCTTACAGTGGTCAATTCAACAGAAGAGGGTTCCAGATATAAATTCTTGAATACGATCTGATCCTGAGTGAGCGAGACCTCTGTTCTTAAAGTATCATATCCGATATACGTCGTGATCAGGACATATCGTCCGGGTGCTATATTGGACAATGTAAAAAAACCGTCGACATTGGTGGTCGCAACTTCCTCGGCCCCCTCGATATAGACATTGGCATAAATAACGGGTTCGCCCGTTTCGGCGTCGAAAATATTTCCCCGAATAATGCCCTGTGCCTGGAGTTGGACAGTACAAATCAAAAGAATGACTGTCAGGTATAGATATCTCGACATAGCTCGATTTATTAAGGTCACAAAAGTAGAGTTTTCAGGAACATTTATGAAACACAGACTTTAAACGAACCAATCAGAATAATAGCGTCCTGCAGACAGATTTGTCGTAAGGCCATCCAGGACCACTGAAATACATGAACTTTCAGGATAATTAATTACGACGCAACAACTGAGATGCCAGTCTGTTGTATGATAAAATTCACTCTTTGATGCGGGGTTGGCGTTTTTCAAAATATATTCCGAATGATAAGGGGGATTCCCCTTTCGAGGATCTGCTCAGGGTCTTTCAGGAGATCCTTGTTCACACCAATGGAAATGTTGAAGAAGCCCTGTCCTGGTTGACAGAGATCGACAAGGAACATGATCTGACATCGGAAGATTATGGGATCGCTGATTTCATCAAGGACCTTGAAAAAATGGGTTGGATCGAAAGAGACAGGAGTCTGATGAGCGCAACGACCAAAATGGAACGTGCTTTAAGACAAAATGCTCTGGACGAGATCTTCGATCAGCTGAGAAAGTCAGGTAAAGGATCACATAATACAAGATTTGATGGTCAGGGAGATGAAAGAAATGCAGATCTCAGGAATTATGAGTTCGGGGACCAGATGGATAATCTGGCCATCTCCGAGACGATCAGGAATGCCCAGATCAATCATGGCGTAGATGATTTTCAACTGGATGAAAAAGATCTTCTCATCCGTGAAACACAATATCAGACCAGGACGAGTACTGTTTTGATGATCGACATTTCACACAGTATGATCTTGTATGGAGAAGACCGAATAACTCCGGCAAAAAAGGTAGCCATGGCTCTGGCTGAACTCATCATGACCAGATACCCGAAAGATACCCTGGATGTTATCGTATTTGGGAACGAAGCATGGGAGGTCAAGATCAAGGATCTGCCTTACCTGGAAGTAGGGCCTTATCATACTAACACGGTTTCAGGGCTGGAACTCGCCATGAATATCCTGAGAAAGAGAAAGAATCAGAATCGACAGATATTCATGATCACGGACGGTAAGCCCACGTGCATTAAAAAAGGAAAAAAGTATTACCAGAACAGCTTTGGCCTGGACCGCCAGATCATCAATCGTACCCTGGCTCTGGCGGTAAAGTGTCGAAAGCAGGACATTCCGATCACCACATTTATGATCGCCCGGGACCCCTATTTGGTGCAGTTTGTCGATGCCTTTACCAAAGCCAATAATGGCAAAGCATTTTATAGCACTCTCGGCGGACTGGGAGAGTTCATATTTATGGATTATAAAAACAGCAAGCGAAAACGAAAAAGGTAGTTGAAGTCAATATGCAGAACTTAAAGCACGAAAAAATAAAAAACCTTGGCCAGTTGAAGGAGAGCGGTTACGAACCACGATCGGTCAAGGAGGAGATAAGGCAGAATCTTAAAGCGGCCCTTGAGGGAGGGCAAAATGTTTTTGAGCCTATACTTGGATACGATACAACTGTTATTCCTGACATCCAGAGAGCCTTATTGTCCCAACACAATATTCTTCTTCTCGGCTTACGCGGACAGGCCAAGACCAGGATCGCCAGATTGATGGTTCAATTGATGGATGAATTTATTCCTATTGTCCGAGGTTCGGAGATCAATGACGATCCACTGGCCCCGATATCAAAGGCCGCCAGAACACAGATCGCGGAACTTGGAGATGACACCCCCGTGGACTGGATACACCGGGATGAGAGATACGTTGAAAAGCTCGCTACACCTGATGTTACGGTTGCCGATCTTATCGGTGATATCGATCCAATAAAAGCCGCGAATCTGAAGCTGGCCTACAGCGACGAACGCGTCATGCACTTTGGTCTGATACCAAGGGCTCACCGTGGCATCTTTGTGATCAATGAGCTTCCCGATCTGCAGCCCCGGATACAGGTGGCGCTTTTCAATATCCTTCAGGAGGGAGATCTTCAGATCCGTGGATTTCACATACGGCTACCGCTGGATATAGAATTCGTCTTTACCGCGAATCCCGAAGATTATACCAACCGGGGAAGCATAATCACGCCGCTCAAGGATCGGATCGAGAGTCAGATCCTGACACATTATCCGGAAGACCCGGTAGTGGGAATGGCGATCACAGAACAAGAGGCATCGATCAGTGAAGATCAAAAATCGATACATATCTCACCTTTGATCAAAGTGATCATTCAGAACATAGTAGAAATTGCCCGGTCCAGTGAATTTACAGATGTCAAAAGCGGGGTTTCTGCTCGTCTGGGCATCAGCGCTCTTGAAAATCTGGTTTCCACTGTTGAAAGGCGCATGCTGATCAACAAAGAGAAGAAGGGTTCTGCCCGTCTCACAGATCTTTGGGGTGTCATACCGTCGATCACCGGTAAGGTAGAACTCGTATACGAGGGAGAAGAAGAAGGCCCTGAATCCGTTGCACTTTCATTTATTCAGGAAGCCATAGAAGTAGCCTTCGAAGGTTACTTCAAAGATCCGGAAAAAGTTAAATCAGATGAGAACGATCCTTACGGTGTCATTAGGGCCTATTTCCAGGGAGGGAACACGGTCGATCTTACCAACGACATGAAGCAATCCGATTATGAACAAATACTGAACAAGGTAAAAGGTCTGGACAAGCTGATCGAATCGGCCAACATCGAAAAGGAAGATCAATCGCTTTTCAAAGAATTGATCCTTAATGGTCTCGCTTCCAAGCAGGTGCTCAACCGCAATGTCATTGACAACAAGGTGAGTTACGAGGATCCTCTGGCCAATATGTGGGAAGATCTGAATTGAGCACCTTTATCGATGTATAAATAGCTTTTATCCAAAATAAAAAAGGCGCATTGGTCATTTCATATATCTTTGTCGCAATTAAAAGATTTCTGATTTGACTATTCTCATATTTTTGATCATCAGCTACATTCTGCTGAGTATAAGCCTATACTTTCTTTTTCCCAAGATGGACATAGAAGGATGGAAAGGACTCGTGCCGGGCTGGAATTTTGCGCTATGGGCAGAGAAGATCGGACGCAAGAAAACCTATGCATTATGGCTGCTATTTCCGATCGTTAACATATTTATCTATTGCGGCATGGCCGTCGACCTGGTCAGGTCGTTCCACAGGCTGAAATTCTCGGACAGCGCCCTGGCTGTCATCTATGCGCCAATTATATTCTTTCAACTGGCATTTAATGATGATGAAAAATATGTAGGCCCTATCCTGGAAATGGAGCATGGCTATAAACAACAGATCAAAGAGGCCATCGAGTCAGGCGACAAGTATAAAGCTCAGAAACTTCAGAATAAAGATCCTTACAGCAAATCCTCCGGACGTGAATGGGTAGAATCGATAGTTTTTGCGGTTTTTGCGGCGGCCTTCATTAGAATGTTCCTAATTGAAGCCTACGTCATCCCGACGCCCTCCATGGAGGGATCACTCCTTGTCGGAGATTTTTTATTTGTAAGCAAGGCCCACTATGGCATCCGCACACCGATGACTGTGGCAATGGTACCACTACTCCACAACAGGATCCCTGTCCTTGGAACCGAATCCTATCTCGAAAAACCAAACCTGCCATACTACCGTCTGCCTGCAATTGAGGAGATCGACCGCAACGAACCAATCGTTTTCAACTGGCCGGTGGGTGACAGTGTTTATATCACTCCCAGCAGGTCATGGGCCGTTGGGCAAATAAGAAGGGATCCGAGCCTCGTCAACCAGGATCCATATCTCAGAAAATTGGTGCAAAACAAGGATTACGTCACGAGGCCATTGGATAAAAAGGATCACTACATCAAGCGATGCATCGGTGTACCTGGCGATACGCTTCAGATAATAAACAGACAGGTACATATCAACGGAAAGCCGATAGAGAATCCTTCCGAAATCCAGTTTCTCTACAAGATCATTGCCCCCGGCGGATTCAATGTGCGAAAACTCGAGGAATGGGGTGTCAACGTGGCCGAAGGTAATCCGCAAGCCGGGATATACTTCATGACTCCTGACCAGGCTGATCTGGTAAAAGAGTCGGGTGCGAAAGTGGAGTTCTTTCAATTACCTGCCAGAGATCTGTTCCCACACGATCCGGTCAACTACCCCGGATGGACCAATGATAATTATGGGCCTGTCTATATTCCGAAGAAAGGCAGTACAGTACCGATCGACATGTCCAATATCTCCATGTACAAAAGGGTCATACAGGTCTATGAAGGTCATGACCTGGAGATCAAAAATGACAAGATATATATCGATGGTGAGGAAAGAAACACTTATACCTTCGAACAGGATTATTATTGGGCCATGGGTGACAACCGACACAATTCGGAAGACTCCCGCGCCTGGGGTTATGTACCCCATGATCACGTTGTAGGCAAACCATTGTTCATTTGGTTCTCTACCAAGAACGGCAATATCGGTAACGGAATAAACTGGGGCAGGATCTTCACTTCAGCCAATAAGATGTAGGGGAATGGAGAATGGATCATGGACTATAGACAATGGACGATAAACAATAAACAAAAACTCTTTATCGACCATTGATGTCGGTTTAGAATCCGGGAATCGATTTATATTGTTAATCTGCCCACTGGACCAGAGCCCTCTTTGATAACTAAGGGCTTTTCATTATCATTAGAGAGTGAAAGGAGCGATCAGTATTTTGCTTGTATTAATGACCAATTTTGGCCTTGCTCAGTTGCC
This sequence comes from Saprospiraceae bacterium, assembly GCA_033722295.1. GTDB lineage: Bacteria > Bacteroidota > Bacteroidia > Chitinophagales > Saprospiraceae > JAWVZH01. The sequence goes on along the minus strand of JAWVZH010000127.1, from coordinate 600 downwards.
AGAGACCGAGTTATGGGGCATAGATATCAATGCTATATCTGATAGTTCTCTGACCTTCGATGAAGTTCATTTTTTATCTGCAAATAATCTGGGCGGATATAACAATCAGCCCTTTCTGCATGCGGATGGATATGCCATGACAATTTCCAAAGCAGGGCACGAGCAAACAGATATTTGCTTTTATAACCTCAACAACAGATCCTACACTTACCTGACATCAACGAGGCTGACATCAGAGTATTCACCAACAATTTTTCCGGAAGACAGCATTTTTATGGTGGTTCGAGTCGACTCTTCAGGCAATCAGAACTTGTGGTCCCTTCCATTGAATCTTAGTCATGGCGGACATGATCTATTTCCGGGAATCAACAATGTCGGATACTATCACCGGATCAGCCAGGACTCCTTCCTGGTTTTCCTTACTGATGAACCTAACCAGCTTGCCATACTGAGAAGAGGTTCAACTGACAAATATGTCATCACCTCCAACATCGGCAGATCACTCCTCTCTCGTGATGGCTACATTTACTTTGTCCATCATCTCACTCCGAATGTGACGTATCTCAAACAACTCAACATAAAGACGCGGCGCTCCACCAT
>JAWVZH010000126.1:0-8304 GCA_033722295.1 Saprospiraceae bacterium | reverse complement strand
GGATGATGAGAAATTGTCCCGGGAAATGGATATCCCTGAACTGGAGGATAGTTGGGACGTTATTCAGGAACGCCTGAGAGACCGGAGGAAACGGCCATTGTGGTGGTTATTCCTTTTGCCTTTGTTGATTCTTTTGATCGCTGGCGGGCTTTTCGTATGGTCAGATGAGTCGTCCGAGAGATTGGTAAAGGATCAGGCTAGAGATATGTCGATCCTGAAGGATGATGAAAAAGTGCCAGGCAAAAGTGAGGTTGAGAATATAAAAGCCATAAGTACAGAAAAAGAGAAGGCTGAACACGGATCAGTGTCTGAAGAAATTGAGCATGTATCGAAGGAGACGACTTTGGGGAATATAAGCGACAACACACCTGAGCCTCTGCGAGAAACTGGTAAATACAAAACAACCTCGGAAAAAACAGGTAATGAAATAACGGCACGTTCGGAAACAAATACTTTAAATGAGGATCCAAGCCTGGATGATCCGGCGGGTGCAAGCTCAGAGCACAAGTCAAAATCTTCCAGTAAATTTATTGATCACGTTCCTCATATGAGAGCAGTGTCAATTTTGCCTTTTTTAAACAGAATTGGCCTTGAAGAATTTCTGGTGATGAGTGAAGAAGAGGAGATGAAGGATGTACTTCAACCGCCTTCAATGACATCAGCGGATTCGGACAAAGTGCCTTGGAGTATTGAGGGAGTTGCAGGAGTCGGATTGCACGCTTTCCTGACCACCCGTAAAGAAACATCGATAGAAAACCTGGATCTTACACTCGAGGACGGACGTTATTTTTTTACCGAAATAAGGCTTAATCATCAATATAGATCTGACAGGTCGGTCTTCCTGGGTTTAACATGGCGGGAACACAAATTCAGGTCGCATTATGAACTTGGAGTCAATTATACTCAGACGGGTGAGATCCAGGATGGCCAGGGTAATTGGCATCAAGGTTATAGCCATACGCTACCAACCTTATTCGGTGACAGCCCAATGCAGCATGTTTTGGTAAGAGAGATGAATGATGGTCTCAACGAAGGTGAATTGATTCCTTTCGCCCTTTATCTTGAGCACGAAATACAGGACCTGAGCCTGACCATTGGGCATGCATGGGACTATTCTCCTGGTCACTGGCAATTCCGATTTGGTGGATTCTTAAAGGGAGGATATTGGATGACAAGAGAGGAGATCAAGGAGGTAAAACTCATCAGTCATCATGAGAAAGTCTATCATAATACGACCACCTATGATATTCCAGTGAATTCACTTGAAAGGCCGTGGCATCTCTCCTCCGGACTTGATATAGAGATCGCCCGAAATATTTCACCGGGGCACAAAATTGGATTACGGACGTCACTTGAACATGCCCTGATGAATCCAATTTTGGACAACAACATCGAATTAAGACCGCAATATGTGGGCGCCGGTCTCTTTTGGAAAGTTCAGTTGTGAGGTAGTTATCTGAGGACGGTCACCGAGCCGTGTAGCTTCTCCTTTCGCCCTCCCGGGACCACCAGGTCGAAAACAAAGACATAAACCCCTGGATTGACCTGTTCTCCGTTGAATGTGCCATCCCACCCCTGGTCGAAAGTGGCGTCGAGATTTTCGCCGTGATAGATGATCTCTCCCCACCGGTCATAGATTCTCAGATGTTCGACTATCAGTCCGGGTACGTCTGAAAATACGTTGAAGTAATCGTTGATCCCATCCCCGTCAGGTGAGAAAATATTTGGGGTGAAAAAATTGATCGAATCATCGACCTCGACTACGATCGTCTTTTCAGATGAACAACCATCCCTGAAAAGCCGAACGGTATAAGTCATTGTTTGCCCGGGAGTGACGAACAGTTCTTCGCAGTCCACACAGACAATATTTCCGTCCTGGTCCTTCCAGATAATACTATCCGGGGTAAAATCAGCAATATAAGTCAGCCTGGCGCTGTCTCCCAGTTCGATCTCAACAGGCGTATTTACATTGAAGTCGATCCCTCCAGTGGCCACCAAAGCCAACTGGACCAGGTAGCGGCACCCTCGATTGTCGAGAAATATCAGTTCATAAATGCCCTCATCCAGTGCATCGATGGTCCATGGAAAACTCAGAATGTCACTGAATGGGCGTCCGCCCAGGCTAAAGGAGAATGGACCAGGTATGCCGGAAATATCATTGATAATAAACTGCCCCAACTGGCTGCCATCACAATTTGGGGAAATCGTGTCTATGTCAAAATCGGGTACAGGATATCGGATCCTGACATTGATGACTGAGTCACATCCGTGGAATGATCCACCAAAGATGGTATCTGTACCTTCCATATAGAACTGGTCATACTGGATACCGTTCACAACGATGGAACCTTTGGGACACAGTGTGGTATCCAGATCATAAACCGCTTCGGACCGGAGATCGACATTGACGTTTATGATAGAGTCGCAGCCATTGCTGCTGCCCATTGGGATGGTATCGGAGCCAGATAAGTTGTTTCGGGAATAGTTGACACCATTTATGGTGATCACTTCGTTTCGACAGATGAGCGTGTCAATATTTTCTATCCTGGCATTACCGAAATCGAGACTTACATTGATGATGGAATCGCATCCCGATTGAGAAAGCAGAGTATCGGTTCCATTAGGATTATTTTCATTATAAACTACGCCGTTTATGACTATGCTATCACCAAAACACAAAGTTCTGTTAAAATCATTGATATTCTGACTTCTGAATACAAGGTCTACAATCACCAGGCTATCACACTGGTTTGCAGAGGAGATCAATTCCTCACCAGATGGGCGATCCCGGTCATACCGTTGACCATTGACGATCACAAAGTCCTCGAAACAGAGCGTATCCATTATCAAGGTTGTTCCCGGTTCTTTGAAATTGAGATTGACCTCCACGGTGCTGTCACAATTGAATTGATTCGTCAGAACCACCTGGCCGGCGGGCCGTGTGGAATCAAATCGCTCACCTCCGATCATAAGAAAATCTCCAGCACATATGGTCGTGTCAACTAGGGTGTAGCTTGTGTCCAATACAACCACTACCGTATTTTGTACCGCATATTCACATCCATCTATGGTAAGTTTAAGACTATAGGTTCCGGCTTCTAATTGTCCTGTAGGGCTGGCTGCAGTAGACATGTAACCGTTGGGTCCTGTCCATAGATATTGAATTTGTGTACCTGTAGTCATGAATTCACTGGTGAGAGTTACCGAATCCCCTTCACAATAAGGACCGGTATTATCTACCGTGATTTCCAGCTCAGGGCAAATGGTGACGCATTCGGAGAATTCAGAGGTTTGGCTATTATTTGAGAAAGTTGTTGTAACCTGATCTCCATCGCTTAGTCCAAATGGTCCATTAAGTGACCAATCCCCATTGTTCGTTATCACAACTCCCAAAAAGACAGCTCCCTGGCAGGGTACACCCGGACATTGTGAATCATCATGAAAAAAGATTTCGATGGCCCCCGCGCCTTGAGATGTACCAGAGATCATACTGTTGCTCGCACTTATGATCTCCGGAGCAGTTACATCAGGATTACCCATTTGGCCACGAGAATTATGGTCTATACCACCGCCTTCATTGCAGAGGAATGAGTTTAGACTGATTTCGTGATCACCACCAGACGCAAAAATACCTGCTTCTAGATTGAAGGCAAAGTCATTGTTACTTATGTTACTGTTGGTATTTGAAATGGATAAGGCACCGGTTCCGGATCCAGCCGATCCGTTAGGTGCCATTACCGTCGACATTCTGTCTGTTCCAAAATAGTTGCCCTGGATTTGAGATTCAGAGCCAATTCCACCACCGATGACATTACAACCTTCCTCCAGGCAAAACCCAAAATAATTTCCTTCCTCCAGGCTTTTAGCACCGCCTATGAGCATATTGGAAAACCTGTCATTCAGTTCCAGTTGGCATCCAGTCCTTGATGGCCTGAAAGGCGGGGCAAAGGTTGGAGAGAGACCGAAATAGTTACTTTGAATTGTGATATCGCTGCCGACATAAATGTATGCGCCTGTTTGATCGTTATCCACAAGGACATTATACTTTTGAGGAGCACCCAGGACAAAATGATTTATAGGATCGATATCTCTTCCAGCCAGGATACCGTGTCCGTCACTGTTGATGATTTTCAATCCATATATCTCGCAACTATCACCTTCAATGCGCAAACCGGTAGTGCCCAATCCTGAAAGATTTCCACAATTGATTGTGATCTGCTCGTTCATCGGAAAATTGTTGGGCTGGGTAGTGGCGTCGATCACCGTGGCGTTATCTGTCAGTGCAGGCAGATTGCTCTGTAGGTCTATTGTACGCGGAATGCCACCCATGATATCAAAGGTGATCGTATCCGGTCCCGGATTGACGTTGGCACAAATTATCGCTTCGCGAAGACTGCCCGGACCATTATCAGCCGGGGTTGTTACGATTGTAGAACAATCAGGCACCTGAAAACAGGGAGCGAACTCTGAAGTGACATTGCCATTTAGAGTTTGTGTTACAGTATATAGATTTCCTGGAACGAAGACATCATTGTATGTCCACAGGCCAGAGGCATCCGTTGTGGTCGTCCCCAGGTAGTATTTTCCCTGGCACATAGCATTGGGGCAGCCGGTCGTATCATGTTCGAAGACTTCGATAGTAACATTGGGAGTGGCCAGCCCAATGACTTGCGTAGCGCTCACACTGTTGTACGACACCGGCGAGAACAGATTTGGTCCGTCCAGGAACTCTACGGAAATACCTTCGCCGTTACAATAGGTCGAATTCTGAGTAATGGGTGAGTTAACGGTACTTGTCCTGTATCTGGCGGTAAATCCGGTGGCAAAATTATTGTAAACCTCATTGAATCGCATGATGACGCTCGTGCGCCCGTTGTCTTCCATTCGCATGCCGGTGCCATTATTGTAGCATTCATTGAACTGAAAGAGGCAGTCCTGACATTCTGCAGTGAAGATTCCGTAGAATGATGGATCATTAAAAGCACAAACATTGTGTCCCACGTAAATATTAGCCAGCGTTCTTATTTCAATGCCTGAGATATTGTGGAAGCAATGGTTGCCCTCATTCCTCATCGTACCGCCTACTTCATAGTAATCTCCATCCCTGATGAAAATACCCACGTTCCTGTTGCCCAGATCAATATCGAGATCTCGATTCACGCCGATGTGATTGCCCTTCATAAAGCCGTCACCACCATAAATACCTATACCATTAAAGCAGGTGCCAATGATATTGCCTTCGTCGAGGCCAGGACCACCGATCTGTGTTTCTCCAAAGTTGTTCTCATCCACGCGTATTCCTTCGCCATATACCTCCAATGGAGTGTCAGCATTATAATTGGTGCCTATTCGGTTTCCCTGAATGATGATCTCCGTACCGCTGTGAATGGCTATACCATTGCCATAGTTGGCCGCCGTAGATCTTGTCCTGAAAACCGAATGCAGGATATTTCCTTTGCCAGGACCACCGATCTGTACCGTGGTGGGACTTGCCAGCACGAAGATGCCACCCACACCGATCAGGCTGCCTGCACCTATGACCATGGCATCTTCTGAAACGGTGTAATTAAAGATCTCCAGTCCGTAGACCTGGGTATGACTGCCATGAATTCGGAGTATATCCTGTTGTTGAGCCCCTATATTACCACAATCGATCCGTACTCCCCCGGGATTTCCGGTTTGAGTCATGCCATCAATGATCGTACTGTCTTCGGTAATTATCGGCAGGGCATCGTTGAGCATTATGGTTTCAATATTTCCCGTACCGACAGCGAATTCTATCGTGGAAGGCATCAGATCAATGTTGGACGCATTGATCGCCTCGCGCAAGGAACAGTGAATGGCATCACACGTACCATCATCGACATCATTGGTGCTATTGACGATATACGTCACCTGACCAATGCCCTGTGAGCAGAAGAACTGAGTAATAAAGATAATCAGGGTGGTCCGAATCATCATGCTATCGTTTTGGGACTTCGAAAATACGAAAATCCTGAACGAATAGAATATCATACGTCCTTGTCCAGAACAAACTATTTTCTGTGGTCCGAATCAGGTCTGATTCGATATTATAAGGTATTCGGACGTCAATTTAAGACATCATTTTCACCCTTTACATTATCTGAAGGACTTAATTCTTGATTTTATGCGGCCCTTCAGCACTTCCGCGGCCTCTAAAAGCAAAGCTTCATCCGATGGGAATGGTACGGGCTCGTTGCCCAGCCACTTTTTTGTTTCCTTGGTCAATGCGCGCTTGTCGCCCCCGATGAGTTTTGAGGCGTAGTGCTCAAATCCTGCCTCTACGGTCAGGGGCTCTGTCTTGAGCAGTGTATTGGTCCTTGTGTCGATAAGGTCCCAGGATCCTGTTACTTCGGCCAACTTGGTCTGGTAAACTTCCAGCACAGTGGCCTTTATGAATATTTTGCGTGGCACCTTGATGTCATTGCCTGACGAATCCTTCATCACATTGCCATTCTCATCAAGGACATATTCATATCCTTCCTCTATTTCTCTGCTTTCGTCAAATTGCCGTTCTTTTTCCTGATCGGGCGAAACGAAAATATCCTCGATGTTAATGACGACCTCATAGTCATAGTCGATATTTTCATGCCTGGTGAGACTGAAATTCTCCCACCTGGAGTCAAGATCACCAACGTCTATCTTCATGATCCTTCGTTCGAATTCACCCGGTAATACTACATCAGATTTGTTGACCATCCTGACCAGCCACTGCTCTGTACCCAGAACTTGTGCGATTTTCATCAGGCGATCCTTATCCTTGTAATTGAGGTAAAAATCCTCGATCTTTTTCAATTCATAGTAGGCTTCCCTGGCTGGTTCCCTCAACCCTGTTTCTTCCGCTTCAGCGATAAGTTTACGTGCCCTGTCATATAGGTATTCTGCAGTCTTTTCCCTCGACTCTATGCTTAATTCATCCACCTTGACAAATTTGAACTCCGCCTTATATCCGTCCTTACTGTACAACGGGACCAACGGCGCAACGATGTTCTGTCTTTTTGAGATATCCGCATAGAGGTCATTGATCTGTTCCCAGTTTTCCGGGCGACCTTCTTTCTTCAATACATCGATCTCTCGCATATCCCGGTTCTGGGCTTTTCTGAATGCCTCTTCGATGGCCAGGACATGTTTCTGTTTGACGTTATCCTTTCCCCTGATTTTGCGGGCCACCAAACCAATGGCATCGTCATACCTCCCGGAGTCTACAAGTGCATCTGGACTTGCGCAAGAGGCGAAGAATATGATAAAAAAAAGCCAATAGGGTAGTAAGTTTTTCATAGGCCGTGTATTTTGAGGTTTTGTCTTTAGGAAAAATATGACATTAGTATATTACCCGCTCGAAATTATCAATAGTTTAATATCCATTCTAACGGTGTGTTAAAACTTCCCTTAAAATGTGCTAAAAAGACGGTAAATGTCAGATTATTTTAACTCTTCAGAAAAGTTCAGTCCTTGTTAGGTCCCTATATCATCACCGACCTGTACTATAAATACATCAAGGGCGGATTTCCTCTTGGCAGATATCCTTTTTATAAAAAAATTGGTGACAAGGAAGTGATCTTCGTGCACATCCCCAAAACGGCGGGATCGAGTATTTCCAGGGCTTTGAAGATGAATCCTCCGAATCCGGATTTTGACATCGAAAAACATCTTTCTTCGGACGAGATCTATAGTATTTGCGGTGATGAGGTCTGGGAAAGAGCCTTCAAATTCACGTGTGTCAGGAATCCCTGGGCGAGGCTCTACAGTCATTATCACTATCGGAGAACCACAGGTATTCTCGGGAAGAAGGGACGCAACTGGGATTTCATCACATGGGGAAAATGGATCCTCCAGAAGAGCAAGCTAAGGAACTTTAGGCCTCAGGTCGAATGGATCGATCCGGGATTTGGGCAGGCGCCGCTCGATCTGATCCTGCGATTTGAGGAACTACAATCTGGGATCTCTTTGCTTGAACGAAATTTTGGTCTGAGTCTTGAGCTGCCTCATCTACTCAAGAATGACTACAAAACTAAGTATGAGGATGTGTACGATGAAGAGCTCAGAGCCCTGGTCGCAGATATCTATAAAGAAGATATAGAACGATTTAATTACCGGTTCGCGGATTAGGATCCTACTTATACGAACTAAAACCGAATCTTATAAAAAGGAGTGCCCAGAACAGGAGTCGAACCTGCACGCCCTATAACGGGCACTGGCCCCTCAAGCCAGCGTGTCTACCAATTCCACCATCTGGGCGTAGAATCGATCGAATCGAGCGCAAATATAGCCATTCATCAGAGG
>JAWVZH010000125.1:0-8317 GCA_033722295.1 Saprospiraceae bacterium | reverse complement strand
TAGGTGCCACCCACCCAATAATAGCCGCCTTCCTGTGGAACAACGAAAACTTTTTTCTTGAAAGCAAAAGAAGGCTGAGTTTTGGCCAGCTCTACGTGAAGCACCTCACCAAGGTTAGGAATGATCGGTACATAGTCGAATGGCGTATGCTTTCCCAAAGCCCCCTCGCAGCAGACGATGTTGTCGAACTCGATACCTTTATAAGTCGAATGTCCGTAGTCGACAGAGCTGAAGTCGAAGGTCTCATTCAGGCATCTGCCTGTTCTTATAAGGTGGTCTTTGAAGTTGATGGTCAACTTTTTGGTTCTTACCTGATAAGCTCCATCGATTCGAACAGAACGGGAATTATCGCAAAATCCAGAATCCGACAGGTCATAGAAAGATTGATCTGTCAGATAGGGTTTATAGCCAGTTTCACCAAATCGCGAAGCCCACTTGTTCTCTTCTGAGATGTTATTGAGAGCTCTGCGAATATCCAGCGGGATGATATACTCACCCTCGAGCCATTCATTCAAAAAGTGATAGTTCTCCAGAGCGACAGGAATAAGTTCATCGATTCTCCATGACTTGGCATAATTTCTTCCTGTTATAGGATTAATGAGACCTGCCGCCTTGAAGGATGCGGGTGAACGTTCATCGTCGAAGACCAAATAATTCTTTCCACCTCGTTCCAGTTCACAGCACAGATTTATGCCCGCCAATCCGAGTCCAACAATGATATAGTCTACCGAGTTACTCAAAGTATTGCTCACGTACTTTTTTGGTTAATCCCCGGATCACCAATTCATATGAATGATCTATCAATTCTCTGAGGATGGTATCCGACAGTCCTTCTTCAAAATGAACGGTGTTCCAGTGTTTTTTATTCATGTGGTAGCCGGGATCAATGCTTTGAGGATACCGTTCGCGAAGATCAACGGCCCTCTGTGGATCACATTTGAGGTTGACCCTGAAGCTTTCATTATTCAAGCCTGTCAGAGCAAACATCTTACCTGACACTTTAAAGACCAATGTGTTTTCGTCAAAGGGGAACTCTTCGGTTACCTTTCTCTTTTGCAGACAATAATCACGGAATTCTTCGACGTTCACTTGCGACAAACTTTAATTGAGTTAATTTCGAATAAAAGTAAACAGTGTTGAGCAGAATTTGGACGTTGTGGATCATCCTTTGCCTTAGTCAAACGGTGTTTTGTCAATTCCACGAGGATGTATATCCCGGTGAAAGTGGCGCCCAGTTGATAACTAAATTGCGTTTGGAATTCAGGCCAGATGAGGTACTGTCCTACCGGGATGCGCGCGAATTGATGTATGCCGAGCTTTACAATGAAGACGACTCCGTTACCTGTGTCTACAGTAATTTTTCACTATATCTCGATCCTGACAGCCCGGATCCGATAGGAGATCTTATTCAAAATAATAACCCTGACGGCATAAATTGCGAACACACTTTCCCTCAAAGCAGAGGAGCAGGGAGCGGCAATCCCAGAAGTGACATGCATCATCTCTTTCCTACACGCGCTGCTGTCAACTCTGCGCGCCTCAATTATCCATTCGATGAGATCGACGATCGCAATACGGCCGTATGGTACATCGAAGATCGCGAACAGACCTCAATTCCGGTAAAGAATATTGATGATTATAGCGAGTTGGGCCATGAGGAATTCGAACCGAGGGAGGATCATAAAGGTAATGTCGCACGTGCCATGTTCTACTTCTATACAGTTTACAGGAGTGTCGCCGATGCCTCATTTTTCTCTGGTCAGCGATCTACACTCTGTGCCTGGCATTATCTCGATCCGGTGGATGAAAAAGAATGGGAGAACAACATGGTCATTGCAACCTATCAGGGCAACAAGCGAAATCCTTTCATTCTTGACTGCTCACTTGCCGGCAGGACTTATTGCTCGGATGTAAGCGGTGATTGTAACACAACCTCCAATGACGACCTGAATACCGGAATCCTTCGTATATACCCCAATCCTGCTCTTGACGGAGTGATGGTAGAGATCGATGATTCATGGCCTGGAGGAGAAGTCCAAATAAGTGACCTTGCCGGCAGAAAACTGGTCAGTTATCGAGTTAGCCCAAGCAAAACAGAGATCTATATTCCAGTGGGCAAATTAGCTGCAGGAACTTATTTTCTCCAGCTTCGAACAGATGAGAGATCGGTATTTTATCATCCAATCACTTTTACAGTGAAATGATGGTTTGAAACCATCGTCTATCTCGATAGAATTATATTTTTGCAATTCCGGCCCCGTAGTTCAAGGGATAGAATAGGAGTTTCCTAAACTCTAGATCCAGGTTCGAGTCCTGGCGGGGCTACTTTTTGCTACTGGCCTCTGGCTCCTGGCTGCTTGTCCTGAATTCGAACGAAAATATCCTTCGTATTCTGTGCTTCGGAGATCGCAGTAAGTACTTCAGGGGTAGAACCTACTTATAATTACTGAAAGTTCTCCTTGCCGAAATTCCTTCAGTCTTCACTCCTCTCTCCTTCGAAGGCGTAGTGTAATTGCCAGAAAAGCAGTATCTTATGCAATATTTACTGCGCAAATTATTGGTTATGAAAACTTCAATTTCCTATTCCATTCTACTATTGACTTTCCTATTAACCGGCTTCGCCTGTCAAAATGAAAAACCAAAAGCCATTGATGAACTATCCAATCTGGAATTATTGAGAGGAGACCTGATACTATGCAGCGGTACGGAATTCGGGGACATCAGCTTTGCACTCTCCTGTGATTATTCTGTCAGGGAAGCTTTTGATCTGGCTGTTTCTCTTCTCCACTCCTTCGAATATCGTGAGGCGGAAAAAGCTTTTGTTAATGTTATTGACGCGGATCCCGAATGTGCCATGGCTTATTGGGGTGTAGCGATGAGCATATATCATGAGTTATGGACGGCACCTAAAGAAAGCGATCTGAAAAAGGGAGCAAGGCTCATCGAAATTGCCCGAACACTTGAAATGGATGAAAGAGAAAGTGCCTATTTGGAGGCCATAGCGACCTATTATGAAGATTGGCAAACCCTGGATCATAAAACCAGGGCCAAGAAATACGAAAAGGCCATGGAAGCACTCTATAAAAGTGACAGTAGCGACGTAGAGGCCACGGTATTTTATTCTCTAGCTCTGAATTCAACTGCAGATCCCAAAGACGAAACTTTATCTAATCAGAGAAAGGCAGGTGCTATTCTTGAAGAATTGTTCAAAGAAAGACCGAATCATCCCGGAATTGCTCACTACATTATTCATAATTATGATAATCCTCCATTGGCGCACAAGGCTCTGGAGACCGCAAGGCGGTATGCGGATATTGCCCCGTCATCGGCGCATGCTCAGCATATGCCGTCGCACATCTTCACGCGGCTTGGTTTATGGGACGAGTCGATCTCTTCGAACATAAATTCTGCTAATTCCGCCGTGTGTTATGTCGAAGAAGCGGGGATGGAAGGACACTGGTTCCAGGAGATCCATGCGATCGACTATCTGGTGTATGCCTATTTGCAAAAAGGAGACAATGTCAGAGCACAGGCGCAATATGAGTATCTGAAATCTATGACTAACGTCAATCCTGAAGGATTATTTGCTGTTGCCTATCCGTTCGCGGCTATACCTGCCCGATTGGCTCTTGAGAATAAAGATTGGCAGGGAGCCACTGCAGTTGAGGTCCACAAATCCAATCTGGACTTTGAGAAGTTTCCTTGGCAGGAGGCCATTGTTCATTATGCCCGAGCTCTGGGAGGATGCCGAAGCGGTGATCTGGAGTTGGCTAAATCAGAAATTCAGGTTTTGAATGATTTGCACGACCGACTTGAAGAGAAAGAGGGTAATGAGTACTTTGCTAATCAGGTACTGATACAGATACGGACTTGTGAGGCATGGTTGGCACTCGGTAATGGTGATCAGGAACTCGCCTTGGAAACCATGAAGGAAGCGGCCCAAATGGAAAGCAGCACGAACAAACACCCTGTGACGCCATGTGAAGTCTTGCCTGCCGCCGAACTACTTGGTGATATGTTGATGATACTTGATAAACCTGAAGAAGCGTTGGCCGCTTATCAGGAAAACCTCAGAATGAGGCCAAATAGGCTCAACAGTCTCTATGGGGCGGCTTTAGCATCAAAAGAGATGGGAAAGACCGAAGAAACAAAGATGTACTTTGAACAGCTGGCTGAACTAGGTGAAGGCAATGCACAACAAAGACAGGAGCTAAAAGAAGCCGAGGCTTATATTGTGCAGATTTGATATTTACGACAATGTGTGGCCTTGACCATTTTTATTCAGAAATGTCTAAGTATGTTTTGAGACAGATCGTCTGGCTCAAATTCAAAAACTCCACTTGATCCTGAGATATGAAGCTACGGTCTGCAATTTGAACTTATCGACGCTTTGATCCAGGGCGATCTGTGAGGTCAGGTCGAGATCCCAATTCTGGGCCATGCTGTAAGTAATGGTTGCCACTGAAAATAACGGGTGTACATCTACGGGAGAATAAATGAGTGTCAGCCCAGCAGTCGACAAGGCTCCGATCGTCCATTGGCCAGAAACATAGGTTGACCACCGATACGGGTACAGATTCCTGGGAGACAGTTCGAAATCAAACAAGCCTGTTAATCCTCCGGAAGTTTCACCTTCCTGATTGTACAGGAAGCCGGCACCCAGAAAAAATCCATCTGCAAAGACATATTCCCCTCCTGCTGAAGCGACCAGAGCCTCCCCGGCGCCATCTATATTCCTGAAATAAGACACCTCACCCTTGAAACTTCCATTTCCAACGTTTCCGGCCCACCCGAATCCTCCTACGAGGTCCTCTCTGAAGTAACCGCCGATGATCTGAATGTCATAGGTTTTCAAATTGAAGCGATACCGACCGGCCATAATGGCATCAGACCAGTTCTCAAAATATTTTATTGCCACATCTATCTGACCTGTAAAGCCCTGATAATAGGTCAGGTTCAAAGCATCACTTCCCGGACGTTCTTCGTAATCAAAATCGACGAAATTGTAGGTGTTGAACAGATCATGAGGATTCCAGAACGTATGGATACCCCAGTTGATCCTCTGGCGACCGAGAGTTACTTCCAGTCTGTCTTTTCTATATTGTAAATGAAGCCGGTCCAAATAAGTGTTTAGCAAGAATCCTTCGCTTTGTATCACATGATAAGAGAGGTCCCAGACGTCATTGTTGGCCGACTCTATGCTCTCCCTGAAATTTGGATTGATCCGGACAAGATCACCCCAGAAAGCGCGTGTACGAAGTGATGCGTTGAATGTGAAATTACCGTATCTCATTTCGGAGTTTATACGGTTGTGGAAGAAGTTGTCCATGAAATACGGCTGTAGAAATGTCAGCGGCTCGCTGTATATCAAACCATTCAATTGCTTCAGATAGCCATTGACATCAACAGCAAGACTGTCCTTTTCAACCTGTGCAGATACCGTCAATGATATGCACAGGGTCAGCAGAAGAAGTTTGAATCTAACGTTTTTCATCTTTGACGATCACTCCGTCTTCAATTGTTAAAATACGTCTCGCACGGTCTATCACCCTCTGATCATGGGTGGAAAATACGAAAGTGATGTCCTCTTCCTTATTCAGACGCTCCATTATGTCCAGCAGGTTGGCCGTCGACTTGCTGTCCAGGTTGGCGGTAGGTTCGTCTGCCAGAACAAAGGCTGGTTTACTCGCGAGTGCTCTCGCTACGGCCACACGTTGTTGCTGTCCGCCGGAAAGTTCAGAAGGCCTATTACCACCTCTCCCCTCCAGACCTACAGCATTCAGCAAGTGATCTGTCCTCTTATCCCGGGCTTTTTTTGAGGCTCCCTGCAATAGCATGATCAGTTCTATGTTCTCTTTTGCGGTCAGAACAGGAACCAGGTTATAGGCCTGAAATACAAAGCCGATCTTGTTCTTCCGAAATTCGATCAGTTCATTCGATGATAGTGCGGTCATATCAGTACCATCTACCTCGATCTCACCTTTCGTGGGCGCATCCAATCCTCCAATAATATTTAAAAGGGTAGATTTTCCAGATCCCGAAGGCCCGACGATCGCAGTGAACTCTCCCCTTCTGATCTCCAGGTCCAGACCTCTAAGGGCATGGACAGGCACTGATGTTTCGTCGTATATCTTATGCAGGTCAACCGCCTTGATGACTATATCGTTCATACCTTATATTTTTCGTAATGCCTCAACGGGTTTAAGCCTTATTGCCTTTAGTGATGGATATATAGATGCTAGAATTGAAGTTATAGCCACTGCAGTCGCCACGAAACCATAGTAATATGGATCCAGGTCAGGATATACCATTTGTGACATGCCGAACTGTCTCAGACCTTCAGACCAGTTGGAAAGGTTAATGCCGGTCTGATTCATCCAGTAAACCGTGATATATCCAATACCAAGACCCAGGGGAACCCCGATCATGGAGAGCATAACAGTCTCCAATACGATCATCGAGAATACCCGGATCTTGTTCATTCCGATCGCCATCAACATTCCCAGTTCTTTTACACGTTCCAACACTGCCATCAACATGGAATTGATGATGCCGAAAATGAGTGCCAGCATGAAAATGATCGTCATAATGATCACGTTCATCTGTATCTGGGAGGAGAACAATTCAATATCCGGAGAGAGCTCCTTATAGTCTTCCACTACCAGATCGGGCCAGGCTTCTTTGATCTCTTCCTTGACAGATGGGATAGCATCCAGGTCAATAATGCGAAAAGCTACCTCATGAGCAGCTTCTTCCGGCAGTCCCGTTAGCTTTGCAAGGTCGCTTTTTTGAATATAGGCTGTAAAGTCATCCAGTTTGATATCACCACTGTCAAACAAGCCTACAATGCGAAAAGCTCCTGCAGTGATGTTACCCTGCCTATCCTGAAAATTAGCAACTACCTTAGATCGTAAACTTACCTTGAGTTTTTCTGCTATCGAAGTACTTATCACGATCGGGTTTCGGGTTTCTGCATTGAGGAATGTACCTTCTTTTATCAATTCATCCAATCGTGTCACGGACCTTTCATCGATCGGGTCAACACCGTATAACAACAATCCTCTGGTCGACCTCGGGCTCTGGATCATGGCACTCACGACCATACGGTCCGTTCTACCAACTATGGTATCCCTGAGTCCTTCACTCAGATCACCCTTCTGGAAATAATATTTTATCTCTCCGTCTTCCTGGAATTTTGGATGGTGCACCTGAATATGGGACAGCCGGTAATCTACAGCCTTGCTGATATATCCATCGATGATGCCGAAGACCCAGCTAAGGAGAAATATCAGTGACCAGACACCTATGGTCGTTGAGAGAATTATCACCAGACTCCTGAGGCGATTCCTCCATATATTCTTCCAGGCTATTCTGATCATCATTCCCATTATCCCCTCATTGCTTTGACAGCTCTCAGATCCCTGATCTTCCAAAAGGCATAAACCGACATCAGGGTTGTCAAAATAGTGACAACCAAAGCCTGATTAAATAATATCACAAAGTCGAGTGAGAAAGGCAATACGGCCTCAAGGCCATAGCTTTCATAAACTTCTGCCATATCGCCCGAAAACCGGATCGGATTTTCCTGAAAATACCACGCAAAAGGAACAGCCAGAAGTATTCCGGAAAGAGCACCACCGATGGCAATCGCAATGATCTCCAGCCAGACGACTCCATAAAGTTGTTGATATTTAAAACCAATGGCCTTTAATATTCCAAACTCATATTGTCTTTCTCTGAGCATCATAAGTAATGTTCCGAAAACCCCAAAGCCTATAAGGAGATACAGCACAATGATGATCACAAAACTACTGAGCTCGTCGAATTCTTTGGCCTGCATGATATCCGGTAAAAGCTCTTTATAATCCATCACTTCGTATCCCTCATCCGGTAGATGTGAGCGAACATATTCCTTCGTTTCGGGCAGGACTTCCTCGGAAGGGATGTCAATCACCACAGAAGATGTCATTCCATTCATGGCAAACAGTGATTGGGCATCCTCCAGTGAAACAAAGGATATCTGACCATTCAGGTCGGGACTTCCAAACTCCACGATACCCGCGACATAGAATAATCCGGCGGCATTAGCGCCATGTCTTCCCTGGCTCAGAATCACCACTGAATCACCGATATCCGTATTCAGGTACTCCGACAGTTCCGCTGCCAACAAAATGTCAAAGGAATCCCTGAGATATCTGCCCTCAACCACTCGGTCAGAAAGATGAGTAAGGTGTTGCTCCTTATCTGGCTCACTGCCCACAACAAGTACCCCCTTGGTTTTGCTCTGAAATGAGGCCAGCGCAAAATTTTCGACCCT
>JAWVZH010000124.1:0-8736 GCA_033722295.1 Saprospiraceae bacterium | reverse complement strand
GTGTATTCTCTGTGTCAAGGATTCGATAGCTGAAGAAAAGCACCAAATGCTGAAATCCCTGGAGGCCGAGGTAGTGTTGTGTCCCGCAGGGGTAGATCCGGAGCATCCGGAATCTTATTACTCCAAGGCACTCGAACTATCAGAAACCATTCCTAACGCCTTCTACATCAATCAGAACTTCAATCCACTGAATAAGCAGGCGCACTATGAAACTACCGGACCAGAGATCTGGAGTCAAAGTAAGGGCCGCGTCACACATTTGATCGCCAGTTGTAGCACTGGAGGCACCTTATCCGGTACGGGTCGCTTCCTGAAAGAACAGAACCCCCTCGTAAAAGTATATGGTGTTGACACTGAAGGTTCTGTCCTGAAGCCTTTTCACGAACAGGGCACTTATGATAAAGCCACTATCGGGTCTTCGAAGATCTCAGGTGTAGGTAAGAATATCATTACTGATAATGTAGATTTCGAATTGATCGACAGCTTTATAAGAGTGGATGTAAAAGGAAGCACCAGGCTGACCAAACAATTGATAAAAGATGAAGGCATTTGGGCAGGTCATTCCAGTGGAGCTGTATTACAGGCACTTTTCGATATCAGTGATTCATTGACCAAGGATGATTTCGTGGTTTTGATCTTCCCTGACCACGGTTCCAGATACGTCCACAAGCTGTACAACAATGGTCTTGACCATTAAGATTTAATATTATTTGGCCTTATCGGTGTTTTGCGGGTGATTTAGTGGCAGATACGATCTTTACCCATTTTTATATTGGCAATACTTGATATTATTGGTTTATTATTTTATTTTAGTAATGAATAATCAACCAATTATGGTAAGTCCGCCTGGTCATAAAAAGGCGGCCACTTCGAGTGTCCGCCTTTCCCGGAATTAGAAGCCCACTAGAGAAGCGAGGTGCTGACTCCAGACCTGCTTAAACATTTGGGTTTGACCAAAGGGCTTGAAGAAAAACCGTCATCATTTACGTGATGACGGTTTTTTGTACTTACTTATGTTAATTATCTGGCAAACCAAACAGCAAGTTTTTTGTATCTTATTTACGCAACATTCAAGTAAACTTATAAGAATGAGATCCCTCGGCACTTTACTGATCCTAATTCTTGTACTGTTTTTATCCGGATGCAACAAGGACGACGGGGACCTTACGGATATAACCGATGATGATCAAGTTGGAAGATCGGCTATTGTGGAAAATAATTTTCCCGGTTGCGTAATTCTAAGGTTCCCCGAGATACAGCCCGATAAAGACAGACTGATATTGACAAATGAATTCGGTTATGTCATCTCTGATACTCTACTCCAGGATACGCTGTTCGTCCTCTCGAGGAATCTCGAACCGCTCACTTTATATAAATACGAAACCGATGGTGAGGTAGGTTACGAAGGGGATTTTGTTACGCAGGATGTTTCCCTGTTCTTGCAGGGTTTCTATCGTTTTGATATTCGACGTGAAGTTTCATACAACGGAGAATCACCCCGGGTCACCTTACAGAAGAACGAACTGGTCAACATTATCAAAATTGACCGCGAAAAACTGTTCTTACTTTGGCCTCAGCGTGAATCAAGAATAGTGCAATACAATTATAATTCCTGTAATGCACTGAATTACAGCGCACAGGTCTCAGAGAGAAGGACAGTTCTGTCCATGCGATTCTCATCGGATAGTGTCGAAATTCGGGACCTCACTCAATTGGATAATGGTTATTCCGATCTCTACATTCTAAAAGGCGCCAAGGAGTGACACTCCAGGCCCGTGGCCGTCAATCAGGTAATAATGCCCTTGTGGAGGCAAGTATAAATCCTGAAAGATTATAATGACGTGTGTTCAAATCCCGTATACTCCTTTGCTCTGGGGTTCATAATGCTGAACCATAGTGGCGGAACCAGTGATATCAGGATAGACGTAGGATAACCGAATGGTAATTGGGGGCTTCTATCGTGATGTTCAAGTACTTGATATTTCTTACTTGACTTATAGTGATGATCAGAATGCCGGGTAAGTTCATACAATATTATCCTTCCCATATGATGATTGCTGTTCCATGAGTGATGTGACCTGACCCTTTCGTGCATACCGCTCTCATACTTCTGCCTCATCAATCCATAGTGTTCTACATAGTTGATGCATTCCAGAAGAACAAAACTCAGTACTGCTGCCAGTATGAGGCATATCACAGCAGTAGTATTGAAAAGAAGGATCAAACCGGCTAAATACAAAACTTCAAAGATGGTAAAGCGGATCATTTCATTATGAAAAGACCAGAAGGCATGACCTTCTTCTTTGAGTCGTTCACGCTCCAGTTGCCAGGCATGCCAATAGCTGTTTATGATGCTCCTCCATAGAAAGGCATAAACGCTTTCGCCATATCTTGCGGTGGCCGGATCACTCAGCGTGCCAACATTCCGGTGATGTCCCCGGTTGTGCTCTATAATAAAGTGAAGGTAGAAGGACGGCAATAACAACAATTTGGACATGATCCGTTCTACTTTTGATGACCTGTGGCCCAATTCATGTGCCACGTTGATACCGTTGGCTCCCATGAGGATCCCGAGTGAGATGGTCAGCCCCACGAGCTCCCATGTTGCATAGAGCCCATTCGACACGTATATTCCGAAAATAGCTATGGCCGTCCAAACCATAGGCAAGTTGACATACAGCAATACATCGAAGACGCTGTTGGAGAGCCTTTCTTCTGCTTCCTGTGGAGCGAATTTCGATGTAGACTGAGGCAGTGCCCATTCGAGAAACGGAACAAGCACAAAGGCAAAAAGAACGATCATATACGTGTACCATCCCCCCTGGAGCAGAGCAGTAAAGTACATCATTGGAATAATGTAAGCCGCCAGATATTTGATGTCAGAGATCTTCAAAGCTGTCAGTTATTACAATACCTAATATAACAATTCAGAAAGAAATTGTTGGGTAAGCCATAAATAACAAGCGGTCCATGATCAGATGTCATGGACCGCAGTCTTTCTGTTTAATATAGATAGAACAATGAGATCTGTTATCGGGACAACATGACCGTTCTCGTTGTAGTCTTGTCATCCTGAGTGAATGTGACAAAATACATCCCTTCAGCCTGACCTCCCAGATCAAGTTGTTCTCTCAAAGTCTGATCTGCATTCACATCAAATTCATCATTCATCACTTCCCTGCCATAGGCATCGCGCACCCTGACATTCAATCGGTCACCGGACTGACTGAAAAACTCAATATTCAGTCTGCCATTGGTCGGATTGGGATGAACCATTAACCGCTGCAGGACCCGGGGATCACTGTTAGCCGTAGCACCTTCTACCCTGAAGTCATAATGTATGTATCGTCCAAACTCAGATTCAAACGCCTTGACGCCGATCGGACGACCATTGAATAACCTGTTAAATCTGAGGTAACCACGACCCCTGTTTTGCCCGGTTTGCTCCCAGAACCAATAATATAGCCCGTCATCTCCACTATCCTCGAATTCCAGAGAGTAGCAACCGGGTGCAAGGTCGAGATCGATGACGTATTTACTGTTACTGGCAAAATTATCGCCTTCGTGTAACACCTGGCCTGCATGATCCAGTAGACGATAACTGGTCTCTGAGCCGACATTATTAGTGACGAATTCGAGCTGTAGGGGACCGGGTAGATATTCAGGCACTGTAAAAGGTGACGACCTCATATTATTATTGTCCTCATCGTCTCCAGGCATATTATTTACCTCTAGTATCCTGACCTCGAATATGCCTTCACTATCATCTTCAGCTGCATTCCAGAAATCAGGGTCTGCAACAGGGAGCACTACCGTAGCCTCCTCAAACGAATGCAATTCTCCTGACCACAAATACTCCTCGCTACTGCCACCTCTCACTCCATATTGCAGTAGAGCCGATGAAATAGTTTGTTCTCCATAGTTCTTTATTACAATAGTTGGTGTATTGCAAGAGGGGTTCTCTCTCGCCCATTCGATATTTTGAGATGGCCTGATTACATGCTCCACGGCGGCATCAATCTGCCGATTGAACGGCCCGTAGGACACCAGTTGATGCGAGACCAGATAGTTGGCCTGATCCAGATGTGCACCATTGACGCCATAATCTATCGAAACTCTACCTCCCGGGCTCACCAGGTCAGTGATGTCATGCTCGAATAACTTTGTGGGATCTCCGGGACACCAACCCGCGCGATCAAAAAGCCATGTGCCTCCTTGCGGATAAATTGGGATGGTGGAGCATTCCTTCCATACCTGAAACACAAAATCCTGTTGTCCACCATCGAGGTTTATATAATGATTTCTAGGTTGAAATTCTCCATTTTGTCCATGACCCGTTATTGAAGATCTGATCTTGTAGTAACTGGCATCATCACGAAGTTCTAGCTGTCTCTCTTCAATAGATCGGTCTGACTGGATATTGCCGTAACCACCTCTCTGGAATCTCCAGATATTTTGGATATCCAGAACATCCCGTGGTGGTGTTCCCTCTATAAAATGAAATCGTATATCCAACTCCTCCTGCCATTGACCTCCCATTTCTATGCTCATGCGTTTTTTGCCTTTCAAGATCGGCGCAAAGTCCGTTACGTCGAAGGTGAAAGTTACGCCTTCCTCACCCAGGCTTAAGCCATTACCATAAGGAGTGACCAGCGATAAGATCTCAAATTTTGATGGCGAGAAATCAAAATAGCGCAGCTCTCCAATGACTATCTGACCGTCTGGAGGGTATAGAACGGTATCTACGATCTCTCCCTTGTCATTCCTGGTGAAATATTCGCCAGATCGCCACAAATAGATCGGCGCATCCTCCACCACATCCCGGTTATTCTCTACATGAAATGGCCGGATCCAGCGTGGCGGAACCATGGCAGAATCCACATATGGGTGATCAGAGGTAGTTATTTCTATATTTCCCTGTATCAGAGACACAGCCGGTCTGGCCTCGACTTCACGATAGTCGAAGTACAGGTCTTCAGCTCTTAAAATACGCCAAAAAGGAGAGCCTATGATGTCGTAATCCTGATTGTTCTTGACATTGGTAACCTTTCTGCCCCTCACCTCCTCGAATGGGAAGTACAACAAGACATCGTCATAAGATGCATGCCGTTCCAATGGATTCATCATCGCATCGTATATCTCGGAACGGTCGAGGGCTCTTTGCCATACGCTCAACTCATTTATCCAGCCTGACCAGGCACTGTTGGAATTATATCCTTTACCGATGTTGAGTTTCTGAAGATCGATCTTTTTGTGCTTTCCCGCTCCACTGTGCCAAAGTTGACCATTGAGAAAGATCTTCATCTCACCAGAAACAGCATTTTTTGTAAAAGCCCAGTGGTTCCATTGACCTGCAAAATCCTGAGGATTAGCTTCTTTATTGATCCGGTCATATCCAGTCCCATCACTTCCGCAATCCCAGTAAACCTGTCCGTTACCCCAGGGTAAATGCAGATTGAC
Organism: Saprospiraceae bacterium; assembly: GCA_033722295.1. Lineage (GTDB taxonomy): Bacteria > Bacteroidota > Bacteroidia > Chitinophagales > Saprospiraceae > JAWVZH01. The sequence continues at coordinate 3,276 of JAWVZH010000124.1, read as the reverse complement.
CTGACGCCTGTCATTGTCATCCACACCTTCGAGCAGATAGGTATTGGCTGGCAGATCCTCTGGACTTCCCCATAGCCATGCCATGATCGTGATCTCATCTTCGACCTCACGAAAATCCCTCGGATCTGGTTGAAAATACTGTGCGCCGTTCAATGCGAAAATGTGATCCTCACTATTCACTATGATGGCTTTACCGGCGCCATTCTCGCCAAGAAGTCGCTCGTTGGTTGGCGTCATTTTATCATTAAACACGATCTCAACAGCCAGATTGGCTTGTCCGTTCCAATCAAACGGTGTATGAAAGTATAGGACATTCATTCCTGCGTTATTCACAATGAGCTCATCGAAATAAACCTCCTTCCAACCCCCACCAATAGGCGTATTCGGGGTCAGCGACTCTCTGTCCGTGTGCTTAAGGTTTACTCTGAACGACATTGACATGAAGTCCCCCAGTTCGAATGGCAATTCCATTGCTACTATCTCGCCCTCCTGGAGACCAGCGTCCATCAATTCCTCAGCTGTCAGTATATATTGATAGGCGGCCTGATTACTGTTGAATATTTCCACCTCCTCATTCGATGATAGCGTTTTAACCGACCGAACACTATAAGCCGTATCGAGCGTCGTCTTCATCCTGTTGTATACCGTATAGTCATACACCGGGTCTGAGACGTAATTGAAAGTGTCCCCGGTGAAGCCTGATATCAAATGAGTCGGATGAAATCGCAGTAAACTGTCCATTCTGCTGCTATCCGTAATGAAGGTATTGCAACTGTAGTCCCACTCCCTACAACCAACATTGCCACTGCCGACCTGATTGTCGTGACACCTCATATTGTAGGTCATAAGAATTTTGGAGTAGGTTGCGGATGAGTCGCTGGGAAATTCAAAAACCTGGTCTCGTGTCTGAGATGACCAGTTGAAGGTTTGCACTGTCAAAGTATCCTGAGCGTATCCACTTGATCCCACCAGATAACATATAAGCAATAAGCAAACCCATCGGTTTTGAGTCGAGATTATCATGTGTAAGTTTTAGGTGTTAACCAATCATTTGCCCGGAGGGTATAAGGGCGATCGGATATGTCAGGAGCTAAAATAGCCAAATTTCACGTGACTGAAAAACGCTAGTTTTCAGATATGAAATCAACTTATACGAGGAAAGGTTATCTAATTACGGTCACATCACCGCTGAAATACTCGGTTTCATTATCCAGAAATGTTATTTCTGCCATCCAGACGTACACTCCCGGTAATACTACTTCATCTCTGAAAGTGCCATCCCAACCGGTATCTTCCTGATTGATCCATGTTTGTCCAACATGGTAGATCAATTCACCCCAACGGTCATAGATATAAAAGTTCTCAATTCGGCCAAACCCCTGACCCTGGACATAAAAAATGTCATTTATGTTATCAAAATTGGGTGAAAAGGCATTGGGTACGAAGATATCCCTGGAATTATCAACATTGATACGAATCTCATCCTGATCTTCACAGCCATACTCATTGGATACAATAACGGTATAGGTTCCTGACTTAAGTGGAAGCAACTGATAGAGAGAACATTCTCCACATTGCAATACATGACCCTCTTCATCCAGCCAGGTGACGAAGGTAGAATCACCGGTATTAAATATCTGCGGGCTCAGGATTATCGTGTCTCCCAGTTTGATCGATATTTCATCTTCATCGAGACTGACCTCCACGCTGTGCCCTTCCACATTATATATTACGCGTGAGGTATCACAACCAGCCGTAACCATCACCTCGTAAGTGCCAGGTTCATCTATTTCCCTTATCGGGGTTGTCAGTCCATCGTCCCAGATAAAGTCCCTCCCAAACCTGCTCAGGTTTGCAATAAATGAGTCGTTATCGCAAAGGATCCTGTCTTCGATGAGAGTATCAAAAGGTATTCGTCTGATCTCCAGGAATGTACTGTCCAATTTGGCCAAAGTCCTCGGATCATCAGAAACTACCGTACTTCCCAATGAGATCGGAAGACCTTCCAGACGTGCCTGATTGAGATGTATTCCCATGTTGGCCTGTCCGACATTGACAAGTACTCTTATACTGTCGATCCCCGGAGGCACTTCTATACCTTGAATGATGATCCGCCTGTCTCCCGGAGATGACGCCAGTGTTCCACCAAATGGATTCTCCAACAGTTCAACAAAGGTAAACCCTCTCGGCAGCAGGTCTCTGAATAAAATATTGGTTTGCGTCAGCCCGGATCCATTGGCTACAGCAAACACATACTCAACCTCTTCACATGGATAAACCCATGCCGGCAGCACGGTTTTCTGCATCTCCAGAGTATACGGACAAGAGCAGGCATCAGTACCTTCTGCATTAGGGCCACTGGTCAGGATCGAAAACTCACCTGTCTCCGTGTCGACACGATAAAATTTATTTTGCTCACTGAAGGGCCCTCCGCCGTATGCAAAAAGATTACCGAAAGCATCAAAGAACAATGATCCGGCATTGTCCACCAGGCCAGTCATTGGATAATTGGCAAATACCTCAGCATTATCGGGGTCGATAATGACAAGTCTCTCGTTATTGCTGTCAAATCCATAAAGAACACCACTCAAAGGATTGAATGCAATATCATAAATACGAGTGGTTGCCCCAGACAGGGGTGTCCTGCTTACAGGATAACCAGGCACGGTAAGATCGACCATCGCCATCTCTACATCACTCCCGAAGAAGGCCGTACCCGTTCCGCCTATAAGGATCAAGAAGCGTCCATCCGGAGTTATATCACCCGCAAAATAAGACAGAGTCGGATCCAGAGGCAGGCTTGTCAGAACTTCGACATTTCCTGTCGCATCCACGCGGTAGAGGTCATGCCTGTTAGGATCAATACCATATATGAGGTTCTCCTGATTCCGATAGCCAATGGCATTGATATCAACGCGCATGCTGTTGTTGACTATGGCAAAATTGACAGAATTGGTAACAGGGTCTATTTCTGCCCTGACTAATTTGGAGTCACCATTCTTGGATAAAGTTAATAGGAACTGACCCTCACATGTGAAGGGTACCTGAGCGTTTAGGGTGAATGTTGTCAGGATAGACAACAAAAGTATGTTCAATCTGAATAACACAGTAGTAATATAATGCAAGTAAGGGGTAAAAAGTTGCATGGGCATCAGAAACTTGAACCATATATTTCGCAAAATGACCCTGTGGCCAAAGATCTGATTTTAATAAAGCCTCTGAATCTCTGATCGTAACCTCTTAAATCAATTTATTTTTTAAATAATTAATAAAATC
>JAWVZH010000123.1:0-8753 GCA_033722295.1 Saprospiraceae bacterium | reverse complement strand
TAATACAAAGCTAAGGCAAATTGATGAGTGTTGAATGGTTGGTGTTTGTTGTTTATTGATTATTGATTATTGAGCAAAGATGGCTTTTGATTGATGTTATTAAGTTATTACAGTAATTGAAGTCCGGGGAATAGCGATCTGTGCAGTAGTTCTTAGCCATGAACTAAACATTGGAGTTGTCAGAGTTTGACTCTTCCTTACAAGCTGAGATCACCTCCCGATCGCTGATAACTGTAATTCATCTTTCCACATCATATTTTTAGCTTTAGCCGGTGAATGATTTTATTATTTAATTACTTGTCATACGCCGTTTTTAGCACCCTACATCGCTATATTTGCGCCTTAAATTGAAAAGGCATGTTTGCGCTGGTCATCATATTCTTTATTCTCGGTTACACCACCATCGTATTTGAGCATCCTCTCAAACTCGATAAAACGGTTCCTGCCCTGCTAATGGGATCACTTTGTTGGGCTATTCTGGCTTTGGGGTTTTACGCCGGAAGTCTTGATGTGATCGATACTCACGAGCACTTATGGAGTCTTGGTGGTCACCTGGGAGGAGGACATGAGGCACAGGAGGAAGGCTTCACAAATACGTTGCTCCACCATCTGGGCAAAACCGCTGAGATCCTGGTATTCCTGATCGGTGCCATGACCATCGTGGAGATCGTGGATCTACACAAGGGGTTTGATGTTCTCAAGTCATGGGTTCACACTCGGAGTAAGACAAAACTTTTATGGATCATTGGCGGTCTGGCCTTTATTCTCAGCGCCATTATTGACAACTTGACGGCAACAATAGTTCTTGTGACACTTATCAGGAAGATCATACACAGCCGTAATGAAAGACTGTGGTATGCCTCACTTGTCGTCATCGCTGCCAATGCTGGAGGCGCCTGGTCACCGATCGGTGATGTTACCACGACTATGCTTTGGATAGGTAAAAAAGTTTCCACACCTGGTTTGATAGTCAATTTGGTCATTCCTTCTGTGGTGTGCTTTGCAGTGCCCTTTGTCATCGCCAGCTTCACCAAACCGTTTAGGGGAGAAATCTCTATCGATGAAAGCCAGGAAGACGCCACGCACCGATTGCTAAGCTCCAGAACTATGTTATTTCTCGGTCTTGGTATGATCGTCTTCGTTCCCATATTCAAAACGCTCACTCACCTTCCTCCGTATCTAGGAATGATGCTCAGTTTGGGCGTAGTATGGCTCGTCTCGGAGTATATACACCCTGAAGAGGACTTCTCAGACGAGCGACGTCACTTTTATTCTGCTCATCAGGCTCTGAGCCGTATTGAGCTTTCCAGTATTCTCTTTTTCCTCGGTATCCTCATGGCGGTAGCCAGTCTCGAGTCCATGGCAATAGGGGACGTTGGCACATTACGCTACCTGGCGGAAGGCCTGGAACGAGCTATACCGAATCAGGATATTGTCGTCATGTTGTTGGGAGTAGGCTCTGCGATCATAGATAATGTGCCTCTGGTGGCAGCCAGTATGGGTATGTACAATCAGCCGATGGATGCCAAACTCTGGCATTTTATCGCCTATGCAGCGGGTACCGGTGGAAGTATGCTCATTATAGGTTCAGCGGCCGGTGTGGCAGCAATGGGCATGGAGCGTATCGATTTTATCTGGTACATGAAAAAAGTGAGCTGGCTCGCAGCGATCGGCTTTGTGGCAGGAGGCGCAGTATACGTGGGAATGGCCAGTTTCCTGCACTAATCAGTTCAAGCCCTCGAGATCATATGATTTCCAAAATATAGGCCAGCCAAGAAAGGTCAATTTATTCTACAATGGCAAATCCTTCACGGCGACTGTCACCTATTGCCGTCACTTTATCTCCATCTATCTCGATACCATGTACACCACCAAAATAAAGAGACTGCTCATCCCAGTATCTTGTTGGTAACATATCAATGATCTTACCCTTTTCAAAGCCTACTTCCACTTCCAATTGTTCTTTAGCCAGATAGACGCGCGGGGCATTTATGGCCTCATCAAGAGACATATCCAGGTCGAGCAGGTAGTGAATGATCAGAGACAGAATTACCGGTATCCTCTCCGCCCCTCCGGTACCCAATAAATAGAGGGGCCGCCCCATCCTGGTAATGATGGTCGGGGTCATCATGCTTGCCAGTCTGCGGTCGCATTCCCAACTATCCAGCCCTTCGGGTAACAAGGCCGGCTCGCCCAACATATTATTGAGGTGTACGTCTGTGCCATCCACGTAAATGCCAGCACCCTCACCGATAGAAAAGGTCAGCGTAATGGCATTTCCTTGGTTGTCCAGAACATTGAGATGTGAAGTTCCGGAAAGCTTACCACCCTGCACAGGGTTAACTCCGGCCAGGTCAAAAAGCAACTGACGGTAATTGAGCAGATCACGGCAGCCATGCAAACCGGGAAGCAAATATTCGAGGTGATCATTACTGAAGGGTTCAGGCAGCACAAACACATCAGCAAGCCTGTTCTGCATGCGATGAAACAAAGCATGGCCCATCGAAGGTCCGGGTGACATGAAAATCGCATGTACATCCCGGTAAAATGATTCTGGGGTACGCCAGTGGATCTTATAAGCCGACAGATCGTCACGTGTAAGATGTCCCCCCTGATCGACACATATCTCCTCAATAGATCGTGCTATTTCTCCACGATAGAAGAAATCCTCACCTTCTTTTCCTAGGACGAAGAGAAATTCATCAAAGTTGGGTAAAGTGATCAAATCACCCACTTGCTTTAATTTCCCGTTCTTAAAGAATATTTCCTGACCACGTTCTTGCATGCCAAAAGCAGATCTTAACAGACTAAGATCATATTGCTGAAAGGTGTTCAGAGCCACGCCTTCCCTCGCCATTGCCCTGGCGGGTTCAAATAATTCACTCATCGGTATGGATCCGAACTTATCATGCAACTCATAGAGTCCCTTTACAATACCCGGTACTGCTACAGCACCAGCACCGCCATAATAAACTTCCTGAGCTGTTCCAAAATCTACGTGTATCGGGACCAAATTGGAATCGCTTATTTTTCTTGCTGGCGTCTGACAGAAACAATCCAGACTGTGTATATCATCATCGAAAAAAAGCGTCGCAAATGCCCCTGACGCCATAGAGGCCATACAAGGTTCGGCAACACAGGCCGCACAATATGCGGCAATGGCAGCATCAACGGCATTACCACCCGCTCTCAAGATGGACATGGCCGTCTCCGATGTCAACTGATGACCTGTTGCTACCGCTCCGTATTTCACTCGATCAGAAGTTCTAATTCTTCAAAGAAGATCGCTCCTCTGACATTGAGATTAATGCCAAGTTCTAGTCGGCGATCATATATAGATACCGGATCTATAGCGTGATCAAAGATCTCCGCCTCGATACGCACCTTTTCTGAAGGCTGAAAGTCCCCCAGGTAGGAGTTTATCTCCTCGATCCTCTTGTCGATCTCTTCGTTCATACTCTGTTCGATCTTCTTTGAGATGATCCTTTCGATCTGTGATCTGAATAACCATAACAAGAACTTCGAAACACCGTATCTTATTGAAATATCAACCGATTGATCGCAAAAGGCGATCTCATCATCCTTCCAGTACGGTGTCCCTTCAAAATGAAGAACACCCTTTATCCCTCCACTAATGTGAGCGTCTACCTTTACTTTTTTATCCTGGAGATCGAAATAGACCTGGTCTATTTTTACATCTTTTTTTCTAAATCTGAAAGATTCACCGATGAGCGATTCTCTTATCAACTTTTCGATCTCATCATCTTTGAACGACAAATGTGTCGTCAGATCATAATTCGAACTCTTGTTGTCCGCCCATTCAAAAAATGGCCTTGGCACTTCGGTCCGGATACTGTTGGAATCCTGCAAGAGATATGCCGTCGCTTCAATGGTCGCTTGTGAGGAAAGGCGTTCTGAGTTTTCAACAAAAGATGCAATACCTGCTGAGTTAGGTATGACTTGCAGATAATATCTTCCGTCAGGATCGAGAGGATATGAGCGTTCAAACTGAGGCATGAGTCCATTGATCATATTGACCAGAGGCTGTTCGTCGTCAATGATCTGATCGAGCTGTCCGGCAAGTTGGTTATCCGTTGAAAAGATCATTCTTTCGACCATGCCTTTTACCGACATGCTCAGACCGGCCATTTTTAACCTGGGTTCTTTAACCCAATCAAGTTTCTCTACCGACGTCCGAGTGGTCAGTTTCCAATCTGTATCGATCTCGATCACTGACACCAGTGTCATAAACATCTTTCCATCCGCTCGTGCCTTGAGGAAGCCAAGATCGCGCTCCGCCTTGATCTCCATAGGTATAACCACAGTCGAAGTCCTGCCATTCAGATCAACCGAGGGCCTGCCTGTTTTCAAGACCACCAGTTCAATATTCTGTCCGCCTGCATCCTCATCAGCATACAGCGTGTCCGGTATCTTACTGTTGACATAATTCTCAAAATTTTCCTTGTCAACACTGATCGGTATATGCAATCTGGCGAGTCCTTCCATGTATTTTACTTCTGATAATTGCTGTGGACATTTCCGGGCAGGGCCACATCCTACTAATAAAATAAAGATCAACCAGTAATATGGCTTCATATGTCACTTTTAGAATATAAAACTCCGTTGCAAAGATGATTTATTGCAGTGAACCCAAAGGATATCCGACAAAGATAGGATCGGACTCGATTTTTTAAAGCTTTTATGACATTGTCATGATCATCGGACATTAATCACAACGTATTCAAGGCTGTTCGACCTGCTTCCTGTAATATTTAAGAAAGGGATAAAAGTATACCAGAAAAAACCCAAGTGCCACGATCTCGGAAACCATGAGATATACCGGCCACGGGCCGAAGTAATCCAAAATACTGGCCTGAGCCGGTTTTTCCATTGTATACAGATAATTGCTTCCTATGAGCAGATTTATGCCAAAAGAAATGACAAACAGTACATTCATAGCGATGAAGGCATTCCATAAATCACGCCATTTTGGATAGTACTTCAGGATGATCACGGCATACAGTATAAGGATCACAAGTCCGCAATGGATCAACCAATACCTGAAATACCAAAAATGAGGAAACGCCTGCTCAAGTCCGGGAGTAATCACGGCCTGGAGTGTACCGCTAAGTACCCAGAAATAGATAATCCCGAAAAATAACTGATTTGGTTTGTGCCTGATAAAAATGAAGGGCAAGAAAAAGGTAACCAGGTTACACATATTCAATGGCAGATCCTCTGTTATATCAAATTCACCTCTTAACAATCTGATCACGATCCACAGAACTATAGAGAAGGGAAGCAGCAATGAGACGGTAAAAGGTATCTTCCACTTAAGTGGTTCTGACCAATTTCTGGCTGTTCGGATCATCCACCATCCGAGTATCAGGAATAAGATGACCGGAAGAGTGTGCTGAAGCGTCCAGGGCTCGAATTCATAGTTGATCTGAAAGATTTGTTCTATCACAAACTGTAAATTAGCGATCCTTCGTTATAAGCAACGTCTAAAAATAGTATAGATGAGAAAAAAAATAATAAGTGTTCTACTAATTCTTTGTTTTGCCATTCCTCAGATTGTCAAGGCAGGAGAAGGTATGTGGTTGCCCATCTTTTTGAAATCACTCAATGAAAAAGAGATGAGGAAGATGGGCATGAAGATGTCGGCAGAAGATATATACAGCGTCAACAAGGGGAGCTTGAAAGACGCCATCGTACACTTCGGTGGTTTTTGTACTTCCGAGATCATCTCCCCGGACGGACTCCTGTTGACTAACCATCATTGCGGATATTCCCAGATCCAGAGGCATTCAACCGTAGAGAATAATCTTCTTAAAAATGGATTTTGGGCTGAAGGTCGGGATGAAGAACTTTCCTGTCCTGGTCTGAGCGCGACATTCATTGTCAAAATAGAGGATATCACAGAAGCTATCCTTCAAAATGTTCCCGAAGGCGCTGATGAGTCGAAGCGAAATGAGATCATAGATGAAAATATCGCGCTGATAAGAGATGGCTTTGAAAAGGTCAATTACCGCAATCTGCAGATCAAACCATTCTATCAGGGCAACCAGTACTTTGCCATAGAAACCGTGACTTATCCTGATGTTAGGTTGGTAGGCAATCCCCCGGAATCCATCGGAAAGTTCGGTGCAGATACGGATAACTGGATATGGCCACGACATACAGGGGACTTTGCCTTTTTCAGGATCTATGCTGATCAGAATAACGATCCTGCAGAATACAGCGAAAGTAATATCCCGTATAATCCTCGTCACTTCCTGCCTATCTCGGTTGATGGTGTAGAGGAGGATGATTTTACCTTGGTTTTCGGATTTCCAGGAAGAACGAACGAGTATCTGCCGGCTGTTGCCGTGGACCAGATCGCTAATGTTTACAATCCGGCCAGGATCGAAATGAGGGATGTAGCCCTGAAAGCCATGGATCGCTATATGCGAAAAGATGAGGAGATCCGCCTGCAATATGCTTCCAAATTTGCTCGAATAGCCAATTACTGGAAAAAGTGGCAGGGAGAATCCCTCGGATTGAAAAAGACCAATGCCATTCAAAAAAAGCAGGACTATGAAGCTCAGTTTCTCAAAAAGGTCAATAAACGTCGTAAGTACCGAAATCAGTACAGCGGGGTTCTTGAGGATCTCAGACAAGCCTATAAAGCGGAAGAGGATCATCGACTGGCAACGAGTTTGCACTACGAATTCCTGAGGCGAAACGTCGAGATCTTCCGTCTGTGCAGGCAGCTTTCATTGATGGAAGGTGCACTTGAGAACTACGGTGATCAGGAGTTTGACAGATATAAACAAAAGTTCATACCACAGGCGCAAGGTTTTTTCGATAGTTACAGGTCAAATATCGATAAGGAGGTCATGGGCGGACAGATATCTGCCTACAAGAAATATATGCCTCAGGCCCTAATTTGGCCCGGTTTTAATGAACTACTCCGTCAACATGGAGATGGTGACGCTGTTGCCAATCATCTGTTTACCGAATCCAGGATCACGACCTATGAAGGGCTTGTTGAACTTACTGAGCTATCCCCTGAAAAGTTTGTCATAGCCATGGTCAATGATCCTTTAATGTCTCTTTATAAAGGAATCGAGGATCATTTTAACGAGGTTATTTCTCCCGTTTTCAAAGAGAAGCAAAATATGATAGATGAGCTTCAACGGAAATACATGAAGGCACAAATGGATGTATTCAGTAAAAAAGAGCGTTTCTATCCGGATGCGAATGGCTCATTGCGTGTCACGTACGGGAAGGTTCAGGGATATTCCACTGAAGAAGCCGGCAATTACCATCATATGACCTACCTTGAAGGCGTAGTAGATAAGTATATTCCAGGGGATTATGAGTTTGACGTCCCCCAAAAGCTTCTCGACCTATATGAATCGAAGGATTACGGTCAATATGCCGCAGAGGATGGTAGAATGCCCGTTTGTTTTATAGGGTCCAATCATACTTCCGGAGGAAATTCGGGCAGTCCTGCTATTGATGCCTATGGTAATCTTGTTGGTCTGAACTTTGACAGGGTCTGGGAAGGCACCATGAGCGACATACATTACGATATATCGCTGTGTCGCAATATCATGGTGGATATCCGATATGTCCTTTTTATTGTGGACAAATTCGCAGGTGCTGAGCATCTGATAAAAGAGATGAAACTGGTTAATCCGAAAAAGGGATAGAGTTTTGGTCGTCACCTTTGGCACGATTGTGGCAAATAATACACTGTGTGAAATCAGAAGATATTGGTTTAAGCCGATACTCAATGATCACATTTTGTTTTAAGACCTTATATATCCCATCTCAAAAACAGGAAAAGCGCCCGTGAAGGCGCTTTTTTTGTTACTTGCCTTAACTGATCTTTTAAAACATTCTGCACCGGAAAAACCTATCTTTAACGCCCCGCCGATCATTATATCATCAAAATACTACTCTAATGAAAGATCTATTGACGTACTCCGTCGTACTATTGGTTATCCTTTTTATGTCCTGCGAAGCTCCGCAAGAGGAAGAACAAATTGATATGGAGGCTGTAAGGGCCGAAATAACAGAATTAGAGAACAATTACGTAAAGGCCATGAATGATCGTGATCCGGAAGCTTTGGTCGCCTATTATGCCGAGGATGCTCACAGTATGCCGGCCGGGAGCCCCACACTGAAAGGAAAAGAAGCAATCCTTGAATATTCAAAGAAAATAAAGAACGATACCTCTGGTCATGTTGAAAGTTCAGAAGTTCTGGATGTGTGGGCAGCAGGAGATATTGCTGTTGAGACTGGAAAATATATGGTAAAAAATGCAGAAGGTGAGGTCATATATCAAGGTAAATACATGTCACTTTTTGAAAAAAGGGACGGCAAATATGTATGCATAAGAGATATATGGAACACTGATTCTGATCCTGACGAGGGAAGTATGGGAGATGAAGAAGATAGCGAGGGTGATAGTACTGAGGCTTCAGAAGACGGGGGTGACGGAAGTTCAGAATAAGAATATATCAAACAAAGATGGGTGTTCAATCAATTGATTGAACACCCGTTTTGGTGATTGACCTACGTAGAATTTTATAGGTTTTAATGATCCAATCCGATCACATATCTTATTCGATCATGATCATCTTTCTGGTGGCTACATGATCCTGGGTTTCCAGCCTGTAATACATCAGGCCTCCTGTGCCCAGTTCTGACTTGTATACCTTGACCTCATTCATGCCTCTTTCAAACTCCCCTCTTATCACCTT
>JAWVZH010000122.1:0-8780 GCA_033722295.1 Saprospiraceae bacterium | reverse complement strand
CCTGTTATTATGGGGGTCATCAATCTGACGGAGGATTCTTTTTACTCCGGTAGCCGGATCGTTGAAACCGATGCCATCATCACCAGGATGAAGGAGATGGAGGCGGCAGGGGCGGAGGTTATAGATCTGGGCGCTATGTCAAGCCGTCCAGGAGCGGCTATCTCTTCCCCGGAAAGGGAGTTAGAATTGTTAATGCCCGTACTGCAAGATCTGCCTGCTGATCTCGATGTTATAGTTTCAATAGATACCATTCATTCCAAGGTGGCTCGGGGTTGCCTGGATAAAGGGGCTCATATCATTAATGACATCACTGCCGGTCACTTCGATGAGAAAATGGTGCCAACAGTAGTAGAAAATGAGGCTGCATTCATCGCCATGCATATGCGGGGCATGCCTGAGGATATGAAGTCCAAGACACAATATGAAAAAGGTGTCTCTGCTGAAGTACTGTCCTACCTAATCAACAGGATAAGAAAGTTGAGGTCTGCCGGTTTACATGATCTGGTTATCGACCCGGGATTTGGTTTCGCTAAAACGATTGGTCAAAATTTTAGATTACTTAAGGACTTGTCTTCATTTAACGTTCTTGACTGTCCTTTGCTTGTGGGTATCTCGCGCAAATCCATGATTTGGAAAACTCTGGAAATCTCGCCTGACGAAGCCTTGAATGGGACAACTGCAGTGCATATGCTCGCATTGAATAACGGGGCGGATATTCTGAGAGTACATGATGTTAAGGAAGCGACGGAATGTGTCAAGATTTGGAAAAGTTACAGTGAGCCAGACGACTTATGAAATAAAGCATGTATAGAGTTAGCCTCTCAAAGGAAGGTTAAAGTTTCCTAAGAATAAGGATTACTTGAAATAATTTTAGCAGCAAAATTGTTGTACTCACAGATTGACTTATCTTTTGATTTAAAACCATATCCAGGGTTCTTAGTTTTAACAACAGATGACATCAGTTAATTCAGGTAATAATACTCCCGACGGTACTGAGAAGAGACCTTGGAGGAAGAGAAAATGGGTTGCCACCGGTATCGCTGGCCTGGCGACCCTTGTGTTATTGCTTTTTATTGCTCAGGAAATACTGAACCGGACATGGGGAACAGAACAAGTAGCCCAGAGATTATCCAGGGCACTTAATACTGAGGTCTCCATAGGAGAAATGGAATTGAACATCTTGAAAGGTATCCAGCTCAGGGAAGTTCTTATCAGGGATCATCATCAGGATACCCTGATCTACGCCGATTATCTGAAATCAGGCCTGAGTGGTGCTCTAATAAGTGCGTTGAGTGGTCAACTTCACCTGCAGGGCACGGAGATACACGATGGACTCTTCAATCTCGTCACTTATGAAGGCGAGAACAGAAGGAATATCGCTAAGACGTTCAGTCCGGAGCCACGTGAGCAGAAGCAGAAGGGGGGACTGATTATCGCTCCCGGAACTCTAAACCTGGAGAATTTCGAATTCAGAAACCACGATTACAATCGTGGTTCAGAAGAATTTTACAAGATCGGATCTGGAGAGATAGATATTCATTTGCTGGATCTGGTGCGGGATTCCTTGGAAGTTGATCACATCTTTCTGGACCATTTATCCATTTACATCCATATGTTCATGCCGGCCAATATGGACACCACCAGCTCTGAGGATGAACTCACTGCATCAACTGACACTTCAATACAAAGAAGTCCGTTCTTTTTATCCTGTGCCGATATAGATATTACGAACAGCCGATTCAAACTGGATAATAACTTTCGGTCTCCAGAGTGGAACCGTAATTATGAGCGAATCAATTATGATCACCTGCTGCTCGATAACGTGAATATCTCCGTATGTGATCTGAAGATGCAAAAACTTGCTTTCAAAGGCAGAGATCTCTACTTGTCTTTTGAGAGTCCTGCAGGCTTCGAGTTGCAATATCTCAAAGTAGATGACGCTGTCGTGGACAGCACTCAGGTGGCACTTAATGGTATGACCTTGCTCAGTCCAACCAGTTCACTCGGAGATAGCATTACCTTTAAATTCAACTGTTACGAGTCCTGGCGAAATTTTAATAATGAGGTCTTCATAGATGCCAGAATAGATGAAAGCGAGCTCTCTTTTCGGGATATCATGACATTTGTTCCAGATCTTTATGACAACACCTTTTTTATCAACAGCGAGAATCAGATCCTCGAGCTGGACGGGCATGTTTTCGGTCGGGTGAACAGTCTTAAAGCCAGAGATCTGACATTGGAAGCCGGAGATGATATTTCCTTCATGGGAAATGTCAGCACAAGGGATCTGACGGTAAGAAATGAGGAATTATTAAGTCTGGACATAGATGAGTTGAGGTTTGATATAAACAGCCTGGAGAATATGGTGCCCAACCTCGACATTCCACAGAATTTTGAAAAGCTGGGTGTCTTGAGATACAAAGGCCGTTTTGACGGCTACTTTGAAGATTTTGTAACGTATGGAAATCTGCGATCCAACCTGGGTCGTGCAGTACTGGACATGCGACTTGATCTTAAACCGGGCAGGGATCTGGCAGAGTATTCCGGTAAGATGCAGCTTGTTGATTTTGATGTGGGTAGATGGACAAATAATCCAGACCTCGGCCAATTGTCGATGTCGATCAATGTGCAGCAGGGAAAGGGTCTTACGCTGGACAATGCAAATGCAGAGGTTGAAGGTGTGGTCAACAAACTGGAATACAAGGGATACGCATATGAGAACCTGGAGATCGATGGGAAATTGACCAGGAATCTGTTCGATGGTTTGCTCATTGCGGATTCGGAGGATGCCAAACTGCGATTCAACGGAAAGATCTCCAATCTGGATTCTGTACCGGTATATAAATTCTATGCTGATATAGATCACATACGATTAAAAGCTTTGAACCTGTCTGAAAAGCCGTTTGACTTTGGCGGAATTGCTGATATTTCATTGACTGGTCTGAGTTGGGATGAACTGATCGGTCAGGCCAAGCTCGTCAACACCTGGGCATTGTTCAATGGTCAGGACAGTCTGAATTTCGAGCAGATTGACATTACTCAGTTGTATGATAGTACCGGAACAGGTCGTAGGTTGACAATGAATTCCAATTTCGGCGATATAGAATTACAAGGGGTATACGATATTCCGAGTATTCATCAGGACATGCTCAATATTATTGGTCATAACCATCCAAAGCTTAGTGAATTGCTGGGTATTGATTCTCTCACTACAAATGTAGACGTAAGACAGGACTACAGCATTGATATCGACCTCAAGAACAATTTTGATCTTGTGAACTACTTCACGAATGATCAATATAGAATTGGAAAAGTAGAGGTCACCGCATACGTCAATACGGTCAACGAGAGCCTCAAGTATCAATCAGAGATATCTACCTTAGGAATTGGAAATTGGGATATTTCCAACCTTGATCTTTCACTTGTCAATGATGATGAACTATTGCTTTACACACTCAGGGCCTCACAAGTGGCGATCAGGGAGAAGCCCTGGTTCGATTCACTAAGCCATGTGACCAACCTGAAAGGAGACTCAGGCACATTCAAGCTGTCCTATATCGATCCACAAGGCATATTCGAAGGTGTCGATATAGAAGCTGACATGCTACCTTCAGCTCGAGAATTGAAGATCCAGTTCGAACCGTCTTCTCTTTGGTTTGACAATAAAGTATGGTCATTTTCTCCAGGGAACTCCCTCGTAATAAAGAAGGAAGGATTGGCATTTGACAACTTTGTTATGAAGACAGATACGAATATCCTGCGTATCGATGACATAAATAATCAGAGAGGGATCGAGGCGAAACTTGACAACTGGAGTTCGGATGTTCTTGACAGCCTCACCCAATTGGAGACCTTTGATTTTAAAGGTTACTTCGATGCACATCTGACCATACAAGATTTATTTGATTTTAAAAAAATAGATTTTGACCTACATCAGGACAGTACGCTGGTTAATAGCAAGAACAGAGGCACACTCGATATCAAGGCCTCAGGTGCTTCTCTCGAAAAAGGTATCGACATTTCACTGGAATTGAGTGACGGACGATCAGAGCTGATAGCCGATGGAAAATTTAAGAAAGGCAAGGGTGATTCTCAATCTGAATTCGCCTTTCAGATAGATGCCAACGAATTTCCACTGGAGATACTGGAAGACATAATAACAACAGGCATAAGTAATACCCGTGGTTATTTTACCGGTGAATTTACCGTCCAGGGCGTTGGCAATGAATTCGATGTTTTGGGAGATCTCTATATTCCGTCAGGTAGAAGTAGGGTCGATTACGTCGGGGTGACATATTACTTCGAGGATCAAACCATTTATTTTAAAAATGACTATATCGATTTCAATAATGTCACCTTTTCGGACTCGCTGGATAATATAGCTACCGTCACGGGTGGCCTGCGCCACAACAGCTTGAAAGAATGGGAGTTGGACCTGTCCATCAGTTCAGATCGCCTCATCGGGTTAAATACGACAAGGGTGGATAATCCGACCTACTACGGCTATGCTATTGGGGAGATCGATCTGGAGTTTTACGGAACTATGGAAAATCCATCTATTGATGTGGTAGCGTCAACAGGTGCTCCGAGCGAGTTGGTCATCCCCATCTCATATGGCACTTCTGAAGTCCAGACAGGTTTTGTCGAGTTCGTGAAGATGGACACCACAAGCCAGGATTCAGTTTTGCAACGAGCGACAACGTTGAAAGGGTTGGAACTGGATATGAAACTATCGGTATATGAAGGTGCCAAATCGAAGATCATTTTTGATGAACAAGCAGGTGATATCCTTGAGGGTTATGGCCGGGGAAATCTAAATATCCAGATCAGTCGTAGTGGTGAAATGGCGGTCTATGGAGATTATGAGATCGAACATGGTGATTACCTTTTCACATTGCTCAATTTTGTCAATAAACCATTCCGTGTGAAAAGAGGTGGTAGCATAAGATGGACAGGTGATCCTCTTGATGCGCTAATAGATATAGAGGCTGAATACAAAGGACTGACTGCTGCTCCTTATCCTTTGATCCAGGAATATTTATCAGAACAGAATTCTGCCCTGTTAACTGAAGCCCGACGGCCGTCAAAAGTGGATCTGACGATGGGTCTGAGCGGCTCCCTTATGTCTCCGAGAATCACATTCGAGATCGATATGCCTAATCTTGTAGGGGAGCTCAATACCTATGTCAATAATAAACTGTCCTCGTTGGAGAACGATCAGGATCAGCTCAATCAACAGGTATTCGGACTGGTGGTCTTTGGTAGTTTTCTGCCCAGCACCCAGCAGACGGCTCTCGTAAGCAATATTGGAGCGTCAACAATAAACACTTTGAGTGAGTTTTTATCTACACAGTTGTCCTTTTTCGTTAGTTCCTTGCTGAATGACGTCGTTGATGATGTGAAATTTATTTCCGGAATTGATTTCGACCTGGCTTATGTACAGCAACAGTATAACCTTGAGTCCTCTGGTCGACAAACAAGTTTCAGTGAAGGTGAATATCAATTCAGATTCAAAAATAGATTATGGAACGACAAGTGGATCATAACGGTTGGTGGCGATTATGGATCGCAATCTATTTTTAATAATGACCCATATTTCAATCCTGAGACGGTCATAGAATGGAACACACCAGTCAACGGATTGAAATTGAGAATCTATTATCGGGCTGAACAAAGCTTTCAAGGTCAAAGTCAGAGAGTAGGAGGAGGTATACGATATCGAAAAGAGTTTGACAACTTCTTTGATTTTAAAAAAGCATTAAAAGACGTTGATGCCGAATCCTGATCAGCGGTTTGGAAAATTAATGTATGATTCTGTATCCAGAGACTTGTATTGAAGATCTAGAGTTTGACAAGCTGCTCAAGTGGATGTCTGACAGGGCCATGAGTGTGTCTACTGTTGACAGGATCAATGCTCAGCGCCTGGATAATGATGTTGAAACTATCAGGGAGAACCTGAAGTTGGTAGAGGAATTAAAAGAGGCTGCTAAGGAGGGCATCGTCACACATCTGGATCCCTTTGAGGATCTGAGGGAAATCCTTCAGGATGTGAGGCCGGCCAATCGAGTAATACCTCTTGAGGATATCATTCGAGTGAAGGTTGTTCTCGAACAACATGCCTACCTCGCCGAGCTGTTCAGATCAGAGGAGGTCACCGAGGAATATCCTAATATTACAGCGCTCATCCACTCCAATTCGCCATTGCTGGAAATTGTCCAAGAAACTGACAGGATATTTGACGAATCCGGCCAGGTAAGAGATGATGCCTCCGAGGAGCTCCGAAAGGTGAGATCGAAGATAGACCGAGTGATGTCAAAAATAGACCGGTCATTTGACCAGGTCATCGAAAAGCACAGATCATCAAACGTCCTGCTCGATTCGCCGGAGAGCTTTAAGAATGGTCGACGTGTCTTAGCGGTGAAAGCTGAGTATAAGAGACAGATCCAGGGCATTCTCCATGATCAGTCCAGCACCGGTCAAACGGCCTATATAGAACCTCAGGAGATCGTGATGATGAACAATGATCTGTTCGATCTGCAAAGTGAAGAAAAAAGAGAGATCCATAAAATACTACTGGGCCTATGTGACCTTTTTCGTGCCTACAGCGATGAGATCGAGAACATCTTGAAGATCATCATTGAAATAGATTTTATACGGGTAAAATCGGAATTGGCTAGGTACACAGGAGGTGAATTGCCCAAGATCACCGATCAGCCAAAGATCCAATGGATGCAGGCCAGACATCCACTGCTCAAGCTGAAGAACGACGCCATTGGCAAACCTGTGGTTCCATCAGATATTATACTCTTTGGTAAGAACAGGATGATGGTGATCAGCGGACCAAACGCCGGAGGTAAATCAATAGCGCTGAAAACGATAGGATTGTTGCAACTTATGATCCAGTACGGTATGCTGCCTACATGTGATCCATCGAGTGAGGCAGGATTGTTCAAAGAGGTGATGGTGGACATTGGAGATCAACAGTCTATCGAAAATGATCTGAGTACTTATAGCTCAAGGCTCCAGAAGATGGCACACATGATGAGGGAAGCGAGTGAGGACAGCCTGATCCTGATCGATGAGTTCGGAAGTGGTACGGATCCAACGACAGGCGGTGCTCTTGCAGAGGCTATGCTTCGTCACTTGCTCTATCGAAAGAGTTGGGGTGTCGTTACAACTCACTACTCCAACCTTAAGGTATTCGCCTTCAAGAACAGGGGGATCGTCAATGCAAGTATGAGTTTCGATACCGATTCGATCTCCCCGACATATGAACTGGACATTGGTAAACCCGGCAGCAGTTTTGCCTTTGAGATCGCAGAAAAGATGGAGCTACCTGAAGTCGTACTTAAGAATGCACGACGTCGTCTGGGAGAAAAACAGGTCAAGGTTGAAGATCTGCTTAACAGTCTTCAGTCTGAAAAACAGCAGCTGGAAAATGAGCTCGCTCGATCACGCGAGCACCAGAGTAAACTGGATCATTTGATCAAGAACTATGAAAGACTTGCTGGAGAACTGGACTATAAGAGAAAAAAGCTGAAGTTGCAGGCCAGGGAGGAGAGAGTTACAAGAGAGGCTGAATTCAATCGTCAGCTGGAAAATACCATCCGCGAGATACAGGAAAGCAAGAACCTGGAGAAGGCCAAATCCCTTGCATCCGAAAAGAAAGAGGAAAAGAAAGCTTTGATGAAGGAGATGTCTGATCTTCAGGAAGACATTATTGAACATGAAAAGGTAGATTCCAGGCCTATTAGGGTTGGTGATCATGTGAAGATGAAGAACGGTGATGTTTCGGGAGAGGTCCTGGAGCTCAATAATGATATTGCACAGGTGGGTTTTGGTGCCCTAAAGGTAGAAGTGCCGACGAGGGATCTGAAAATAGTTGGAGCGCCGCTTAAAGTGAATCCGAAAAAGAGCATTCAGACTGACATCTTTGATCGGGCTGCCAATTTCAGGAGCAAACTTGACATCAGAGGCCTCAAGATGGACGAAGCCCGGGATATTATTCAGAATTACCTGGATGAGGCTGTGGTTATTGGGATCGATCAACTTGAGATCGTTCATGGAAAGGGTAGTGGTGTCCTGCGGCGTGTCGTTCGGGATAAAGCCAGGGAATATAAGCAGGTCAAGAGCCTGGATCATCCGGCGCCTGAGGATGGAGGAGAAGGCATTACTATTATCGCTTTTCGATGATCAGTAGATTAGGGGGTTAGTGGATTAGTTAATCAGTAGAATAGTTGATTTGTTGAAGGAAAGAGTAGTCAAAACCGAAGATAGGGGTGAGAGGAAGGTTTGGTGAAGGACATGACCTTCATCACAGGTTTAACCTCTCCTTGAACTAAGCTTCGGACCACACGAGCCGGATGTCTTGATATAATGGTATCAAACCAGTCAGAAGAAGTTCTCAGCGTCTCAAGTCGATAGCGCCAAGCGATATAGATTGCGAAGTTCTCAGTGTCTCAGCGTGTAAATTCCTTGCACCAAATACCCAATACCTTTATTAACAAAACGCACAGACCTTGGGGCACTTCTTACAGTTGCTCTTTCCCTTTTTCTTGTACTTTTTACAGCACTTTTTCTTACAACATTTGGTCTTACCCATAGTTATAAATTGTAATACAAGATTACGACAGACAGGCCAATGAGAAAAGCACCGATCCTATTTTACCTAAAAGATCTATTTGTATTAGATTGCATGATACCTAATGTTGGGTAGATGCCGCGGGAGAGGACTCATGTCAATTTTAGATTGTGATCATTTGACTTCACAAATAGTAGGT
>JAWVZH010000121.1:0-9373 GCA_033722295.1 Saprospiraceae bacterium | reverse complement strand
TGTCGTTCGATTTGACACGGAATTCGAATTCGTAGGAGAAGATATCGTTCTTTGGGTCCGGGAGGCCATTCAGGAAAGTGGTTTGAAGATGGGCTATATTGTCGAAGTCGTCTCTTGCGAAGATGAAGAAGTCGTGTACAGTTATCAACACGGTGATGTAAAAGATCCTGATATCATTCCCTGTAAATCACGCCCCCTGCCTCTGGACTGCTATAAGCTATATTTCACCCCTCTTGATGAGCAAAACCTCATGGCTTCTTCTGAAGAGGTCCATCCACCGAAAGATGGCTCCGGAGAATTATTGGATAGATTATCGCTGTTGCCTGTAATTCTTGCTGCTCTGGTCATTGGTATATTATTGTTCTTTGGTGTACGGCGTTTCAGGACAAAGGAGGATGAAAATATTATTTCACTTGGTAACTATAAGTTCGACACCCTTAATACTGTTCTCCTGTTGGACAAGGAACGTACGGAACTGACGAGTAAAGAAGCCGACCTCCTTCTTTTACTTTATAAAGCGGTCAATTCGACGATAGAACGCGGGGATATCCTTCAAAAAGTCTGGGGAGGAGGCGATGAATACATCGGTCGAACCCTTGATGTTTTCATCTCAAAACTGCGTAAAAAGCTTTCGGCAGATCCTGGTGTAAAGATCGTGAATGTCCGGGGAGTAGGATATAAACTCATCGTGGACCAATAAGGACTTCAGATTCTGTTCTGCATTTATTAAACTCAATACCCATTTTCACAAGGTTGATTATTCCGGTTTCTTAATATTTGGTTTATGAGACAATTGGCTGACCTATTGTAGTTTTGATTTGTTAATGTCAACAATGAAAACTACGAAACCAGATCTGGACAAACTGACCAAAAAACTCCTGGAGATCAGGAATTATGTCCTGGAAAAGGAGAAAAGTTATGGTGGCCTGGATAGCGTCCATCCCGATCACCTGGTCAGTGCACAAAATCTGATCCAATACATGGCCTTTCGAACCCTTGACGTAAGAGAGATCCAGATCATGTTGACAGAATGGGGACTCTCTTCCCTGTCAAAAATAGAAAAACGAGTTCAGGCCTCCCTCGACTCTGTATTGGAGGTTGGACATCTTCTGATGAATAATGAATGGACACCTGATCGTGAACCACCGGTGGACTTCGTTGGAAGCCGAAATCTTCTCGATCACAACACCGAGTCTGTCATTGGTCCCGTGCCGGAGGGACGGCGTGCGCGGATCATGGTCACTTTGCCCACAGAAGCTGCAACTGAATATGAATTAGTGGAGGATCTGCTCAAACACGGAATGAATTGTGCGAGGATCAACTGCGCCCATGATTCGAAGGAAGTGTGGTCCCGCATTATCGATAATGTCCGCAAAGCATCAAATACGCTGGGAAAGCCATGCAAGATCTTCATGGATATTGCAGGACCAAAACTCAGAACCGGTCGCATACCTCCTTCACCGATGGTCATCAAGGTCAGGCCTGTCAGAAGTGCCACCGGAGTGGTGCAGAATGCAGCTGAGATAATCCTGTATAATAAAGATCGCCCGGAGGTCATCCCAGAAGACCTCCCTGCAGTTCCTGTAGACGGCCATTGGTTGCAGGAATGTGAACCAGGTAATGTGATCCGGTTCAAGGATGCACGAAAGTCCAATCGGAGGATGATCGTGGTGGACAAAAATGAACATTATATCAAAGTAGAAGCCACGAAGACCATTTACTTCATTCCCGGTCTGAAATTGACCTTTTCAAATAAAAAGGAGCAAAAGTTCGTAACTGAGATCGGTGATCCCTTACCCAATGTGGAGGGTTTCATCCAAGTCTTCATCGATGATGAGCTGATAATAAAAAGGGCCAACGTCGATGCAAGTCCCGGCTATACTGACGAAAACGGTATCAAACATCCCGCTGAGATAGGCTGCTCCTTACCACCTTTTCTGGACCATGTGAAAGTCGGTGAAGCCATCTGGCTTGATGATGGCAAGATCGGGGGTCGTATAACACAAACCGATAAGGAGAAAATAGTGATCCGAATTACCCAGGCGAAGAGTAACGGCAGCAGACTGAAAAGCGAAAAAGGTATCAATCTTCCAGAAAGCGATATTAAGATCGGATCGCTTACGGAAAAAGATCTCAAGGATCTCGATTTCGTCGTGGCTCACGCCGATATCATCGGCCATTCGTTCGTAAATCAGGTCAAGGACGTTGAGGACATGATCACGGCAATTAGTAATGTCAAGGGCATAAAAGGCGAAGACCTTTCTGACTTTCCAGGGATCGTGGTCAAGATCGAAACACAGAAAGGCTTCAATAATCTTGCAGATATCATCCTCGCCGGCATGCGCGTTCCCGATCTTGGTGTCATGATCGCGAGAGGCGACCTGGCGATCGAATGTGGTTTCGGTAGGCTGGCCGAGCTCCAGGAGGAGATCCTCTGGATCTGCGAAGCAGCACATATCCCGGCCATCTGGGCAACCCAGGTTTTGGAAGGCATGGCTAAAGCTGGCCTACCGACAAGGGCCGAGGTTACCGATGCTGCCATGGGACAGAGAGCGGAATGCATTATGCTTAACAAGGGAGAATTCATAGTGAATGCCACAAAATCACTGGACGATATCCTCAGGCGCATGCAGGACCATCAAACCAAGAAGAGAACACTCATGCGTAAATTGAATATGGCGATCAACTTCTTTGAAAAGGCTGACATTAGACAATGAACATCCCCTCAAGACTCGTTGTTAGAAAAGGTGTTTAACTTTGCATTGTGAGTTTTAGAAAAAGATTTTTCAGCGGAACGCTTTTGGGATTATATCTCATGTTGGTTGCTGCGCAATCCTTACATCATGATGCCCTGCACCATCAACATTCGGATCAGAAACATGCTCATCACGTACATGATTTCCATATTGGCCTGTTCCATTTTCTCGGCCACCTGATTCACAACATTCAGGAAGTCCAGCACGATGCCTCCGACCACCAGCTCGTACTTCAGAATATTCCGAATCCCTTTAAATCTCAAAAGAGTTTTTTCGATAATCAGTTCTTAGCGACTATCACAACTATATCTGCCGGTTTAATCGTACATGCTGATAAGCAGGTCAATGATAATTGCAGATTACTCCTTCAAAGGACACTATCAGATCATAATCCCCTTCGCGCACCACCAGCGGTCGCCTGACCTACTCATTAGGGGTGTTTCACCCTGACAATTACTTTTTTAACTCTAGTCTCTTTCAAAATGAAATATTGGAACTACTCTGCCTTATTGGTGGCAGGCTTTTTGACGATCGTGGCAGGATGCCAAACACAGGATCGCCACAATGGCCACTCTCCTGAGCACGGACATGAAGAAGAAACAACCAATGCTATAACCTATACACTCTGGTCCGGAAATACAGAATTATTCATCGAAATTGATCCGTTAGTCAAAGGAAATGAGATTGAGTATGCCGCTCATTTTACAGATCTTGAAACCTACAAGCCTGTTGAAAGCGGCACATTCATTATCCGCCTGGTCAAGGATGGACAAGTCACAAACGAACATGTGGATTCCCTTCTGTCAATTCCAGGCATCTTTCGATCCCATTTTATTCCCAAAGAATTTGGAAAGCATCGCTTGTCCTTCATGCTGAAAAGACAAAGGCAAACCGACACCTTCAGCGTTGACAGCATTCTCGTTTATTCCAGTACTAAACAGGTGCCTATAAATGGTGATGATGGCTCCGATGCCGGAGACATAACCTTTCTTAAAGATCAGGCGTGGAAAACGGATTTCAGCGTGACACCTGTCCATCGCAAGAACATCCATAAGACCATACGAACATCCGGCAAGATCACCGCACCACCCGGAAATGAGACTGTGGTGTCAGCAACCAGCAGCGGCCTTGTATCTTTTGTCACTACCGATCTTCAGATCGGTAGTCGGATCAGCAAGGGCCAGGATCTTTTTATCATTAAAAGCCAGGAGCTGCTTTCAGATAATATTCAGGAAAAGTACCGTAAGAAAGAAGCTCAACTGGAAATGGCAAAAGCTAATTTCGAAAGAGCCGAATCGCTAATACAAGATAATATTATCGGCCAGAAGGAATACGAAAAAAGAAAACTCGAATACGAAATTGCCCTGGCTGAATGGAATAATATATCAGATAATCACGGTAAGCAGGGATCACGGATCAAATCTCCTCTCACTGGGGTCATTACTAAGATCTATGTCAAGCCCAATGAGTTTGCCAGAGAAGGAGCACGTCTGGTCGAGATCACGGATCAGAATAAGGTACAGCTCCATGCTGAGGTCTCCCAGAAGTATATAGATATCATTCCAACCCTGACGTCGGCGCACTTTAAAACAATTTATCGGGACGAACTCTTTCGGACAGTGGATCACAATGGACGACTTATTTCCTATGGTAATGCTCTGGATAAAGACCATCGTTTCATTCCGGTTTGGTTTGAGATGGACAGACCCGAGGGTGTAATCATCGGCTCCTATGTAGAGGTGTATCTGTTGACAAAAGAAAAAGAAGACCGAGTCGTCATCCCGAGATCTGCACTCATGCAAGATTATAATACCACTTATGTTTTTGTCCAAAAGTCGGGTGAAACTTTTGAGAAGAGGGAGATCAAAACAGGTATTTCGGACGGATTGAACGTAGAGGTAACTTCAGGAATAAAAGAAGGTGAATACATCGTCACGAAAGGCGCCTATCAGGTTAAGATGGCCTCGATGTCTTCAGAGATCCCGGGACATGGACATGCGCATTGATCACTACAAAGTCGAAGAAATGAGAATTTTTATAGAGAAAATAATAGTCATCTTCCTGAGCCTGTTTCTTCTGTTGTCGGCAAATTTGCTTTCACAGGAAACCTCCGTCGGACTGGAAGAAGCCATCGACATCGCCCGTTCCAATTATGCAGGGCTGAAAAGAGATGAGTTGAGCGTAGAACGGTTCAGGACTTTGTCAAAATCAGGACAACCGCATCAACCAGCACAGATCTTTATTTCAGGTGAGGAATTCAACACGGATGGACAGTTGGGCATACATTCCCTGAATGTTCAGCAAAATTTTTATCTGCCGGGAGCTTCAAATGCCCGCAAAAACTACTACAGAAGCCAATCCGAAGTTGCCGACAAGCAACTTGCGCTTACTGACAGGACACTCGAATGGGAAGTCAAGAAGGCCTACTATCAACTTCTTTATATCAAAGAAGATAAAACTCTGATCGAGGAAAATGAAGCGCTGTATGAGGAATTCATGACTATTGCAGAGCAACGGATGAAAACAGGCGAGACAGGTAAGATCCCTCTCCTTGCGGCTCGCACCAGGCTCGGTAAAGCCCGCCTGGATAAAGAGCACGCCAAAGAAAAGCATCAGATCGCTTTGTCACTTTTTAATCAATGGCTCAATTCTACAGAACCGTACGATGCCGCAGGCGAATTGATTGTATCCGAAGAGGATCGGATCGATACATCCCGGGCAGGAAATCCACATATGGCGATCTTTGAAGCCAGGAAAGATCTTGCAGGTTCAATGATCTCTCTCCAGGAGTCCAAACTTCAACCACAACTGAATACAGGGGCAAGGCTCCAAACAGTGTCGGGCGACTTTCCTTTTTTTGGCTATCAGATCGGATTGAATATCCCTCTATTCCGTAAGGCTTATAACACTCAGATAGATGCTGCAAAGATCAGGCTTAAGGAGAATCAAGCCGCAATTGACGCCAAAAGGCAAATGCTTTCCAGGGTCATAAGTGATCTGCAGTACCGCCTTGATCACCAGGGCCACGTCGTGAAGTACCTGAGGGAAGACCTTTTTCCCCTTGTAAAGGAACAGTTAGAGGTCAACCATAAAGCATACCGGGAAGGAGAGATCGGTTACCTGGAATATCTCAATAGCCTTGAGGAAGATGTCGAACTGAAACGAAAGTATCTCGAGGCCCTCTATGAATACAACCTAATTCGTGCCGAACTCGAGTATTGGACCGGCAATTGATGAGACCCTGATTTTGGGACTTAAATAAGAAAGTAATGCTAAATCGAATCATACAATTTTCACTCAACAACAGGATGATCGTCCTTGCTGCTACCCTGATCATCATCGGCAGCGGCACGTACATTGCCACGCAAATGGATGTTGATGTTTTTCCTGATCTCACGGCACCTACCGTCACCGTCATGACTGAGGCACATGGCATGGCTACCGAGGAGGTTGAACAACTTGTAACCTTTCCAATCGAATCTGCCCTGAATGGCGCCCCGAATATGAGGCGAGTACGCTCCTCATCTGCGATGGGCTTTTCTATTGTATGGGCAGAATTCGAATGGGGTACCGATATCTATAAAGCCCGGCAGATCGTGGCTGAAAAGCTATCGCCACTTGAAGGGGCATTGCCTACAGGAGTGGAAAATCCCATCCTGGCCCCGATCTCATCGATCATGGGAGAGATCATGATGATGAGCATAAGGTCGGACAGCCTCTCTGAGATGGAAACACGCGCCATGGCCGACTGGGTCATTCGGCCTCAGCTGCTGGCTGTGAACGGTGTAGCCCAGGTAATTGTCATCGGTGGTGAATACAAGCAATTTCAGGTTTTGGCATCCCCGGAGAAAATGAAATATTATGAAGTCACATTAAAGGAGCTGACCAATGCCGTCAGTAATTCGACTAAAAATGCAAGTGGCGGTTTCATCAATCAGTACGGCAATCAATATATCATTAAAGGTGAAGGAAGGACCAACGACACGGAAGAGATCGGTATGACGGTGATCAAACGCCTCGGAGAAATCCCTGTGAGGATATCTGATGTCGCTGAGGTCTCAATTGGTCCTTCACCAAAGATCGGAGATGCCTCCGTCGATCAGGAACCGGCTGTTATATTGACAATACTGAAACAACCCAACGCAAATACACTGACGCTCACCGAAGACATCGATGTGGCCATGGCGAACATACGGGATCAATTGCCTCAAGGTCTGGAGGTCAATACTCATATCTTTCGGCAATCCACTTTCATCCGTTCTTCCATAGACAATCTGCAACGAACTCTGTTCGAGGGCGCACTGTTTGTAACGCTTGTATTATTCCTCTTTCTGCTCAACTGGCGTACTACTGTCATCTCTCTGATCGCCATTCCCTTATCCCTCCTCGTCACGATCATTGTGCTAAACCAGATGGGATTCACGATCAATACCATGAGCCTTGGGGGTATGGCAATTGCTATAGGCGCACTGGTAGATGACGCTATCATCGATGTGGAAAATATTTTCAAGAGGCTACGGGAGAACATGCTAAAACCAGCCGACGAAAGAGTGAGTAAACTGCATGTGATCTATGAAGCCTCAAGCGAGATCCGTAATTCAATCCTGATCGCCACGCTCATCATTATTGCGGCCTTTGTACCGTTATTTTTTCTGAGTGGTATGGAAGGCCGATTGTTGGAACCTCTGGGAATCTCCTTTATCATCGCCATTTTCACCTCGCTATTCGTCGCCGTAACCGTCACCCCCGTACTTAGCAGCTACCTGCTTACCGATGAGGAAAGATTAAAAAAACAGGCCAGGGGAAGCTGGGTGGAACGCAACCTGTCCCGGATGTATCGCAGGGTCCTTGACCGTGTGATAGAGGCGCCCAAAACCGTCATACTTACGGCTGTTGTCCTCTTCGGGATATCCATATGGGTGATGCTGGGTCTTGGGAGAAGCTTCCTCCCGCAGTTCAATGAAGGTTCTCTCGTGATCAGCGTGGTCACTCCCCCCGGCACATCACTCGAAGAATCGAATAAGGTCGGAAATATTGTGGAAGGTATCTTGTTGAACATACCGGAGGTTAAGGGCACCGCAAGACGTACAGGTCGAGCGGAAAGAGACGAGCATTCGCAGGGTGTCAATGGGTCAGAAGTGGAAGTGTCTTATACGCCTGGCGAAAGAGAAGAAGAAGCTTTCATCGAAGAAATCAGACAACAATTGAGCTCCGTACCCGGAGCGAATATTTCGATAGGACAGCCCATATCGCACAGGATAGATCACATGCTGTCAGGAACAAGGGCCAATATCGCTATCAAGATCTTCGGCACTGACCTCAACCGCCTCTTTACTCTTGGTAATAGTGTCAGATCGGAAATCGAAAATATCGAAGGGCTGACAGATCTTAATGTGGAACAACAAATAGAAGTACCACAACTCAGGATCATCCCCAATCGCATCATGCTCGCAAAGTATGGCATACCCGTCGGAGACTTTATGGAGTCTATTGAGATTGCCATAGGAGGTGAACGTGTGGGACAGGTTTTTGAGGAACAAAGAAGTTTTGACCTTATCGTTCGATATGAAGAAGATGATCGTCGATCTGCTGAAGCCATAAGTGACATGCTCATCGATGCCGCGGATGGGCAGAAAATACCTTTGCATTATGTCGCCGAGGTCAAGGTGGAAGCGTCGCCGTACTCTGTCAGCCGGGAGAATGTACAAAGGAAGATCGTTGTCTCAGCCAACGTTGCCGGAAGAGATCTGCGGAGTGTTGTTAATGAAATAATGGCTACTGTTGATGAAAATATAACTTTGCCTGAGAACTATCGCATAGAATATGGAGGTCAATTTGAAAGTGAAGCGCAGGCCACAAGAATGCTAATGCTGACCTCTCTGGCAGCCATTTTGATCATATTCTTTCTCCTTTATTCTGAGTTCAAAGATTTTAAATTGGCTGGTATAGTCCTGATCAATTTACCGCTCGCTCTGATCGGTGGCATTTTGATCGTGCAGTTTACATCTGGCATTATCTCCATCGCCTCGACCATCGGATTCATCAGTTTATTCGGTATTGCCGCCCGGAACGGTATTCTGCTCGTCAGCCGTTACCAGGTCTTGAAACGTCAGGGTAATTCACTATATAATACTATCATCTATGGTTCTATCGACCGCCTCAATCCGATCCTGATGACCGCGCTGACCACCGGTCTCGCTCTTATTCCATTGGCCCTTGCGGGAGGTGAAGCAGGAAATGAAATTCAAAGTCCAATGGCCATTGTTATTCTCGGAGGCCTGATAAGTTCTACGATCTTGAATCTGGTGGTTATTCCGTCTGTTTACAAACTTTTAGCGACATCAAGATCTCGATAAAGGGGTCAGAGAATGAGCAGTTATGGTTGACATTAGATCACGAGTGTAAAGCGTTTGATTTCCAAAGCTCAAGATTATTGATACTGACGTTATACAGTGTTTGAAATTGAAATTTACGTTTCGCCAATTTGTTTTTTGCTATTTGTTAAACAAGTGCTTCGTTAAAACCGTAATCATCTTTCCGCTGACCTGCTCGTATGGCTCGTATCACAGCGGCAAGTAAGGTAGTCCGAATAATTCTGGTCTTCCAGTCTGAATCCT
>JAWVZH010000120.1:0-9625 GCA_033722295.1 Saprospiraceae bacterium | reverse complement strand
TAAGACCTCGGATCCTGACCCCTGGCAAATCCTCATGGATGCCGTCTGACAGTAAACTTCGGATCTCGTGGTCATCGAAACCGGATTTACTGGATTCCCTGGCTATATGTATTTGTAGCAACGCAGACACAACGGTGTTCTCATTCTCTGCCCAACTATTGAGCTTGTTCCAGATCTTCTTTCTGTCCAGGGCATGAAAAAGGTGGATATTCGATGTATATAATTTTACCTTCTTGCTCTGCAGCGGGCCAATAAGGTGCCAACGGATGTCCTGGGGTAAAAGTATTGCCTTGTCGTTCAGTTCTTTGATCCTGTTTTCCCCAAAATCTCTTTGACCAAGGTCATATAGTTCCTGGATGTCTTCGACAGATCTTGTCTTTGATACGGCGATCAATCTTGCACCATACGGTGATAGCTCTTTTAAGATATCCTGGTAGACCTCTGTGTTCATTTGAATAATCCGTGAATTTCTCCCTGTACCATATTGACCACTTTACCTAGATCTTCGGCATTATTAATAAAATCTACCTCATCGGCATTAATGATCAAAAGTGGCCCGTCCTTATAACTGGATATCCACTCTTCATAGCGTGCGTTGAGTCGTTTAAGATAATCAAGGCTCATATTGCCTTCGTATTCCCTGCCGCGACTTTGGATATGATTGACCAGGGTAGGAATGCCAGCTTTAAGGTATATGAGCAGATCGGGTGGATTGATCTGGGAGACCATGGTTGAGAACAGTGTGAAGTAATTCTCGAAGTCACGTTTTGTCATCAATCCCATCTCATGCAAATTAGGAGCGAAGATGTAGGCATCTTCATAAATAGTACGATCCTGAATGACCGTATGTTCTCCTTCATGGATATTAAGAAGCTGTTGATACCGACTGTTCAAAAAGTAGATCTGCAAGTTGAAGGACCAACGCGTCATATCGTTGTAGAAGTCGGCGAGGTAGGGGTTATTATCGGCATTCTCGTATCTCACCTCCCAGTTGAAATGACCGGATAGTTTATCGCACAGTGTTGTCTTGCCTGCGCCGATATTGCCTGCCACGGCGACATGTTTTATATGCTTTTCACTCAAGTCACAGTGTTTTTGGTCATGAGATTTTCAAAGATACAATTCCTGTAAAGTATAGTGATCTAAACACTCCATTCCAACACTTTTTAGGCCAAAATCGTTGATTATTACTTCCTTGATCCGAGTAGCGGCACAAATAAAAAATCCCGGCCGGAAATTACTCCGAACCGGGAATCAATTCACCTTTGCGGCCTCTTGAAGTGTGCCGCTTACTATACTAACCTTTTCTTATGATCAAGGGGAGTGTGTACTTCTCGTTAATTGTAGCGGTACTCTTCTCCAGTTCCTGGTAATTGAGCCGGTCCTTGATATACTCGTCGAACTCTTCATTGTTGGTGGTCAGCACGACAACCTGATTCTTGGCATTGACCGTAAAATGAAGGGTCACTCGAGCTTCTGCATTACTCTCATCCATCCTTGGATGCCCGATCATGTCGGTAATTTCATCTCTCAATTCCAAAAGGTTGGAATTTGATGGTTTATCACCATGGGCGTACGAAGTGAAAGCCATTGTTACTGCGAATAGCAACATTGCAAATTTTTTCATGTCTTTTAGGTTTAATTATTTAAAATTGTTGAGTCCAAATATTTTAGAGCATAGTTTGTAATGGATCAGTCGCCACGGACTGCTGCCCTAACTCTGCAATATCATTGTGAAAATCTAAAACCTGATTCGTGGTTTTAGCTTAAAGAGGGTTTGTCTTATTATTTGTTTTAGAGACGGCAGTAACTTGGAGCAGGTTGCATCTTTAAGGAACTTTTTAAAAAAAATATCCTTCACGGTCCATTTATCCGATTTTCACTGGTATTCATCTAATGCCTGTGATCAGACCAGAAATATTATGATAACTTGGTAGTATGCAAACGGTAATATCCACGAAAGATCTGTCTAAGGTTTATCAAATGGGTTCGCTCAAGGTGCACGCTTTGAAGTCTATTACGATTGATGTTGATGAGAACGAGTATGTGGCTCTTATGGGACCCAGTGGAAGTGGCAAGTCTACACTCATGAACCTGATAGGTTGCCTCGATACGCCTACAGGTGGAGAGTATTTTCTGGACGGTCAGCTTGTCAGTAATATGGACGATGATGAGCTTGCCCAGATCAGGAATCAGCGTATCGGATTTGTTTTCCAAACTTTTAATCTACTTCCTCGCCTCAGTGCACTGGACAACGTGGCTCTACCATTAGTGTACGCCGGTAAATCCAAGCCCCAAAGAACTGAGCGAGCCGCTCACGTACTCGAACAGGTGGGACTGGCAGATCGTATGGATCACAATCCTAATGAGCTCTCTGGTGGACAACGTCAAAGAGTGGCTATAGCCAGAGCCCTCGTTAATGATCCGTCTATCATTCTGGCTGACGAACCTACAGGTAATCTGGACACAGCGACTAGCGATGAGATTATGGAAATATTTGATCGTATTCACAAATCTGGCAATACTATCATTGTAGTCACCCATGAACACGAAATTGCTGAACATGCCTTACGGACGGTCAAACTCAGGGATGGCCTGGTGGAAACGGATGAGGTCATGCGCAAAGCTGACTCACGACTCTAGTTGTAATGGAGTAATGAAGTCTCAAAATGCAATGTAAATTAGTGGTATGAGACTGTCATTGCCTCTTATTATATTCTTACCCTTATTAATCGCCGGTCTGGTCTTTTATCCTGCTATCAGTTTTGATTTTACCTGGCTGGCTCATTCTCATATTCTTGAAAGAGGAGTTATCCTGGATTCGTGGGATCAATTCTTTCCAACGCTCTTTGGTAATGGCAAAAACTCACTGGGCAATTTTCGACCGATGTACAGTTTCTATCAGACTCTGGAATTTGGTCTTTGGGGTGAAAATCCTTCCGGTCATCATGCGAGCAGTCTTTTTCTTCACTTTGTCAATATTCTTCTTGTTACTCTGGTCTTGAAAAAAATAAGACTCGATAATTGGCAGATCCTTGGTGTTGTCCTGATCTGGAGTATAATTCCTGTTAGTGTTCCAGCAGTTGCGCTCCTTGTCGGAAAGGCCCAGTTGCTCAGCACAGCATTTATCCTGTGTGCTTTTCTGGTGAGCAATGGGGGGCACAAATTCTGGCACCTTTTCTTCTATGTTCTTTTTTCGGTTTTGGCTGTCCTCACTACGGAAATAGCAATTTCAGGAGTTGTCCTGTGTGCCCTATGGGCCCATGGTCAAAAAGGTGAATGGAAGTCATACGTGTGGTTATCGGTCATACCGGCCCTTGTTGCATTGACAGGCTATCTGTATACCGTCAGTTCATTGTCATCTATCACTGTTAATTATGGCTGGCGAATAGCTACCTTCCCTTTCGTTTATGCCTCTTACTTCTTTGAATCGATGCCTGCCATCAGGCTTACTATAAGTGACGCTACCTGGTCGGTGAATACATGGGAAGTTGGTAAAATAGTGTACTATTTCTTCCTTTTGCTGAGTTCGATAATTCTGCAAATTCTTATGTGGCAGAAGATCCCGGCCACGCGCATTTTCATACTGATCTTTAATATCTATGTTATGTCTGTCAGTCAGATATTGCCTACAGACTATTTTAGAGCAGACCGCTTTTTATATGTCGCCGCTATAGGTTGGATAGGAATGTTCTGGATGACGATCCTTCATTTTATAAAGGGAGTTCTATGGCGATCCTTAATTCTCATTATAATCGCTGGATATTATTTCCTTAATTCCCAAAATCATCTGTCCGTGTTTCAGGACGATCGTGCATTATCAGAACATATTCTCGATCACAGTCCTGATAACAGGGAAGCGCATTACCAACTCGGAAAAGATCGACTTGAGGAAGATAATCTCTCAGCGGCGTTGGCGCATTTGACAAGAGCAGCTTATGGAGATCCATATCTGTTTTCGCATGTGGACGAAAAAGCTGCCAGATTTCAGCTTGCAAAGGCCCGAATGGCAACAGGTGAGTATCATTTGGCACTGGAACTATTTAAAACGATAGAAGGGGAGTCAGAGAGGTTTCCAAAGCTGGATCTGTATATAGGTATATGTTATAAAATGACACTTCAACCTGAAATGGCTTATGAGTATCTCGTAAAGTATCAGAAAAAGTATCCGGATGAATTGGAGGGAATGGAGAAAATGGCTGAAATTTATATTGATCTGGGACAAAAGAATAATGCCATAAATGAGCTTAATAAAATATTACGACTCTATCCTGATCATCCAAATCGACAAGGTATCAGCGATGCCGTGAACCAGCTTTATAACTTGTAATTTCTGGAGCCTCAACTCCATTTCCTATTTTCTAGATAAGAACTGTTTTGACGGTGGTCATCTAAAAGAGTCCGGAGATCTCTCCGTCGTCAGTGATATCTATACCTTCAGCCGATGGAGTGGTCGGCAATCCAGGCATTCTCATCATATCTCCCGTAATGGGAACTAGGAATCCTGCGCCAGCGGCGATCTCTATTTCACGTACCGTGATAGCAAAGTCGGTCGGCCTTCCGATCAATTTTGGGTCGTCAGAGAATGATTTTTGCGTTTTAGCAATACAAATAGGAAGCCCCGATAGACCCAGACGTTCTACTCTGCGTAAATTTAGATTAGCACGGTTGGAGTATTGCACTTCCGACGCTCCATAAATATTTTTGGCAACCGCTTCGATCTTTTCACGGACTGGTTGATCCCAATTATACGTTGGTCTGAATTTGGAATTATTTGCGCTGTCAATGGTTTGCACTACTTTTTGAGCCAACTCCTCGGCACCTTCACCTCCTTTTTCCCATGCATAGCTCACTGCTGAAGGCACACCGAGTTGATCACACTTATTTGCAATGACCTGAATTTCCTCGTCACTATCTGCAGAAAAGTGATTGATAGAAACGACGCATGGTATGCCAAAACCGGCGACATTCTCCAGATGTTTTTCAAGATTTACCAGGCCACGCTCTACAGCTTTTGGGTCGGGAGTGGTCAGATCTGTCAATGCCGTACCACCATGATACTTCAATGCCCTTACTGTAGCTACCATAACTATGGCCTGAGGGCTAAGCCCAGATGATTGGCATTTGATATTTAAGAACTTCTCTGCTCCGAGATCAGCGCCAAAACCGGCCTCTGTCACAACATAATCCGAGAGAGAGAGCCCCATTTTTGTCGCGATCACGGAATTAGTTCCCTGGGCTATATTGGCAAAGGGGCCGCCATGAATGATGGCAGGATTACCTTCTATAGTCTGAACCAGGTTTGGTTTGATAGCATCTTTTAAAAGTGCTGTCATGGCTCCCTGAGCATTAAGGTCTCTGGCATAGACCGGTGACTTGTCCTTTTTAAAGCCGACCACAATATTACCAAGCCGCTTTTTCAAATCGCTCATGCTCTCTGTAAGACAAAGGATGGCCATGATCTCCGAAGCTGCCGTGATGTCGAAGCCAGATTCTCTGGGTATGCCTGAACCAGTACCACCAAGTCCTAAGACGATGTTCCTCAACGACCGGTCGTTCATATCCATGACACGTTTCCACATGACGGTCCGCTGATCTATGCCCAGAGATCTTTTTTTATTCTGAAGGTTATTGTCAATGAGTGCAGACAGAAGGTTATGCGCCTTTTCAACAGCGGAAAAATCCCCCGTGAAATGTAGGTTGATGTCCTCCATAGGTAATACCTGGGACCAACCACCACCGGCGGCTCCCCCCTTGATGCCGAATACAGGTCCGAGACTGGGTTCCCGAAGTACTACGGTAGTTTGCTTCCCAATGCGATTCATGCCCTGGGTCAGACCGATCGAAGTAGTCGTCTTGCCCTCACCCGGGGGAGTGGGAGAGATGGCCGTTACAAGTATGAGTTTATTAGAGTCTATTTTGCCTGGATCGAGAAGATGAAGTGGAAGCTTGGCTTTATAGTGGCCATATAATTCCAGATCTTCGGAGGAAACTTCTAATTGATCGGATATTTTGCTTATATGCTTGAGGTCAACTGATCGAGCGATTTGAATATCTGACGCCATTGGACTTTTGGGTATTTTTCAGTTTAAGAGAAGTTATCAGTAATTTATATGCAAATCTTGCACCAAATTGATTACCTAATTGTATTCATTCAGTTTTCGGTATGCTCTTCATAAGACTCGTAACCGCCATCCAGATTATAGAGATTACTGAATCCCATTTGCTTCATTATTTCAGCAGCTTTCCGGCTTCTGTTCCCAGATCTGCAATATAAATAGTAGGCTTTTGATCTGTCAAGTTCTGCCAGACGCGAATTAAAGTCATCACCATAGTAATCTATAACCTGGGCACCGGGGATCACGCCCTCACTGACTTCCTCATCTGTTCGTACGTCTAATAAAACAGCATTCGGGTCGGTTTTAACACCCTTCAAGAATGCATCTATATTCAGATCTTCAATTTGAGTCTGGTTAGTTGTGCTGGTCTGATCGCCTGTCTTTTCTGACTGGGATTGACATCCGATCACGAACAGCATCAGAACGGCAAATACCTGTATGATTCGCATGATCTTTTGAACAAAGATAAGTTTCTGTCTGAATGACGCTGAAAATTTCAGCATGGATTAAACGGAGGAGATCAGTTGAGGTGGTCTTCTGAGAACAGCATTCCTTTCTTGGCATCGTAGCTGGCCACGCCTGAGTTGAGATAAAGGTCTTTCTTATATGGATACTTTCTGGCATCTATGATATAGACCTTACACCCGATCGCGTACTCCAATTCGGCATTGCTTTTTCTCCAGCAATCTGCGATCTCCAGACAGGTCTCTGTATAGTTTTTGTGCCATTTTCTACCGAACATCACCTCGAGGTATATGATGCCGTTGCGGTAGCGTACCAGCCTTGAAGAAAGGCCGTAGCTCACCCGATAAAGCATATCGGTCTTTAGTAGATGATTTCTATTTATTTCATCGATATTCACGTTCAATCTCATGCTAAAACTGTGCCATGAGATTTTTTGATAATATGATTGTGATGTACTGTTTACCTTCAAATCGTCCAGATTTTAGTTCAATTATTTGGAAAACACACCCACGAGCATCACATTATCAGCGGCTTTCATATATCAGATATTAATATTTGTTAAATCTAAATATGTTCATTAGTTTTATTCTCGGATTATGAAGGTAATCCAAAGGATATTTTGACTCAGGAAAGGGAAACAATCGTAGGAAAGTACGCTGGTGTGCCAACTACCGGCCGAAATCTATTGCGAAACCAGCCCAAGTTTTTACTTGCACTTAGGAGCCTAAGTTTGCAAATCCAATAAAACTCAAGTTCTCTGAGCTCAAGATATCCTGCGTCTTTCTGTAAAAGGAGAGACGTCGGTGGCGGTTTTTTGAAGGCGTGTCGAACGATACGGTTTTGAAAGCCGAAAGCCACCAGGTAAAAATGGTCGCTCATGTAAAAGTGGGTGGCCATTTTACTTTTGTTGCCAACTTGCAAAAAGCTGATTATATTTATGAAGTGGCTTGTCCAATGTGGCTCGCGGACTTACAATCACGACTTATGAAACTCAAGCAATATTTCTTAGCGTCAATTCTTTTATTAGCTATCAATACGTTAAACGCTCAAACTGAGCAAGGTGTGAAAATGGTCGGTGGCATGCTTGATCTCGATCTGGCTTTTGACGATGATGACGATGCATTCGTTTTTGCCCTGACCCCTCAACTCGGCATTTTTGTAGTCGATCGTATCGCCTTGGGTGGTGACCTTGGAATTGAATATTTTAAAAGGGGCGATGATAACAGTACTACAAGCTTTTCCCTTGGACCATTTGCAAGACTCTACGTGTTAGGTGGTGGTGATCTCCAGATGTTCATAGATGCCCGTATGAGTTATTTGCTAAACAGGTCGAAGGTAGTCGATGTGAGTGATACTCAGCATGGATTTCAATTCCTCGGAGGACCCGGGTTGAGTTATTTTCTTGCGGATAATCTCGCACTCGATTTCACCTTGGCTTATAATTACAGAACATTTGGTGAGGACGCCAACAGTTCAAATCTAAAGCTCCTCGCTGGGTTTCAGATCTTTCTCTGATCTAACATCTTAAGAAAACTATAACACGACGTTTCCGGGGAAATACCTTCCGAAACATGGTTTAAAGTCGGGGGTGTCGTACTTTTAGGTAATTCAAATCAAGTAATCATGAAGCAGTTATTTACCCTTATAGGTGTGCTTTGCACACTTTTGGCGATCGGGCAATCACAACGGACAATTCTGGTAGAGCATTACACCCAGGCCTCTTGTCCTCCCTGTGCCACTGTCAATCCCGTGGTTTTTCCGGTATTGGAAGCTAACAAAGATAAAGTAGCCGTTATAGCTTACCAGGTCTATTGGCCTGGATACGACCCTATGTATGAGCACAATCCGGCGGAAGTAAGAGCCAGAGTAACATATTATGGTGTTCGATCAGCACCGAATACTGTTATGAATGGTGGAGCGCCGGAACACAGCAGTAGCGCAATAACTAGCAGCAATATTAATACCCTGGCCAGTAAGCCTTCTCCATTCGATTTAGAGTTGGAGGTCGATCCATTCGTAAACTTTCAGGGTCTTGACATTACCTTGAATATGGAGGCATCACAGAATGTTTCCGGTAATCTGGTGGCTCATGTCGTAGTCGTTGAAGAGGATATTCATTTTTCCTCACCACCGGGAACGACAAGTGAAAAAGACTTTCATTATGTAATGAAAAAAATGCTGCCCAATTCAGGAGGTACTACAATTGCTTCAGATTGGAAAGCAGGAGATAGCGATCAGATCAGTTTCCAGTACGAATTCGAAAATTTTTATGATTGGATGGAAGCGGGCGTAGTGGCTTTTATTCAGGACGACAACAGCAAAGAAGTGCATCAGGCGGTTTATTGGAAGCCGGATTTCGAGGCTAATCCTGGTGATGATGTTCTCGTAACAGATGTCTCGGCATCTGGTATGCTCAATGCTGAATATGATGTGGTTTGCGGTGGTTCAACATCACCTGTCATATCGATCATGAATTCTGGAACTGAGGTACTTACAAGCTGTGAGATCGATTATAGCATTAATGGAAGTTCAACCGCCACCTATACGTGGAATGGTAACCTGGGGAAATTCGAAGAGACCTTGATTACTCTACCGTCCATAGATTTTCCAATTCAAGTCGTGGGCGAGATGAATGTGGAGGCCAAACAACCCAACGGAAATGAAGATCTGTACCCAGACAATGGCAAAGTGTTCTCAGAACTTCTGCTTTCTCCAAATTCTACGACCAAGGCCACATTCACGATCCGACCTGTGATCCGACCGGAAGAGCTTTCCTTCAAGATATTCGATGACAATGATGAGATCATACTGGAGGATGGACCATTCAACTCCCGAGGAGAGAAGACTTATGATCTTAGCCTGGAAGCAAATACCTGTTACAGGATCTCCATCAGAAATAATTATAGAAGTGTGAATGGAACGTTCAAGATTGAAAATGAGCGAGGTGAGAATGTATTGACAGAAACCATTCAGGAACAAGGTGTATCTGTCAGCGAATTCGGAACCTTCAATTCTGTTAGCAACAAAGATCTGACCCAGAT
>JAWVZH010000119.1:0-9634 GCA_033722295.1 Saprospiraceae bacterium | reverse complement strand
CCGTCAAATTCTATTGGAGATCTGTACTCCGCATCGAACGAGATGAAATTGAAGTGATCATTCAGAATATCGGTGACCTGCGTATTCTTTAAGGTCTGTCGTTTCATGGCCTGGCAGTATCTACACCAATCTGTATGAATAAATATAGCTGTGGGGGCTTCGGATAATTGGATCAAACTATCCAGCTGAGAAATATCATGATCGAGCAGTTTCTCCTCTTGTGAAGAAGCTACGCACAGTGATATGATCATCTGGATGCAGAGGAGAACCGTTCGAGGCTTCATGATTAATCCAATTGATATCTAATTCCAAGGAATGCCCGAATACCCTGATTTGGCGCGTACACATAAGAAGGGTCGAAAGTCAAACCGTAAGGGTTTTGATCGGTCCTGACGACCTCACCTTGATTATTGAATTCCACATTCTTATCAAAAGGGTCTTCAGATCGAGCAATAAGAAAGGGAACATCATCTGAAGGTGTCCAGTTCAACAGGTTTTTTACTCCACCATAGATCTCTATTTTATCAAATCCGGAATATGTGACCTGAATATTCTGGATGCTCCACCATGGAGACTCATCATCCCTTGGATCGGATGGTCCCAGGACGGGTAAGAGCATAGGGCTATAGACGTTCCCGGTATAATCAAAAGACCATCTCTGATCGAGTGTTTTATATGAGAGCGCCCAGGTACCGGTAAACTTTTCAGTCAGAAGCGGTCTGGTACGTTCACCTTCGTTGATACTGGCCACATCCATGAAAGTCACTCCCGCCAGAGCCGTAATCCCGATCGGCCAACTAAAGTCCAGGTTGGCTGAAGCACCCTGGGTTACGGCGTAACCTTCCAGGTTTTTGTAGATGATCTGGTTAGGATTGGTCTCATAATCCGGTAGAATTATATTATTGAAGTGTGTGTGCCAGGCTGATACGTCCATACCCAGATACCCACCATTGGCAAAGTAAAACTTCTTGATATAATTCAAATTGATGTTATAGGAACGTTCCGGTTTTAGTGACTCCAGGATCACCACATCACGGGCGCCTGTCAGTGCTGCGTGCTCCTCGGTAAACAGGTTGACCACGCGAAAGCCCGTTCCTGCGTTAACGCGCAGGATATCCGTGGGTGTGATGGACCATTTATAGGCCAATCGCGGCGTAATTATGTTGCCGTGATCATTATTATAGTCATACCTGAGCCCCACAAGCATCTTATGATCCTCAGCCAGTGTCATCTCATCCTGAATGAACACACCGGGGAGCCATATCTCATCGGGATCATTGTCAGGGCTGTCCTCAGGCCCTCCTGTAGCAGGAGTATTGTCATCGTAGAAAGTATATCTCAAAGCTACACCGGCCAGTAGATCATGATCTTCTAGTGATTTATCCCAAGTGGTCTGGGTGAAAGCGATCTTTTGGTTGGCCAGATATGGCAGGTCGCCATATACTGAATTTTGATCGTGGTCATTGTATGAAAGCGAAAGGAGTATATTTTCTTTGACTGGCAACTCGTAATTGGCCAACAATTCCCATCTCCTTGTATAGATGCTCTCACCGTAGATCTCATCGCCTCCACGATAATTCTCATTCCACTCTAGTTCACCTCCCCAACGATCTTCGTAGTAATACCGGCCCGCTAATGTGAACAGCCTACCGTTTTCCCTTTCAAAATTCCACTTTTGAAAAATGGATGTTCTCTTTTGCAGAGTTACATCGGTGAAATTGTCATCATTCTCATCGAATTTAGTATCAAAATGGTAATAGTTGGCTCCTGTCAGTACCGAAGCTTTTCCCAGGTCCACTGACAGTCCGAGATCCGTGTTGTATTCCTGCCATGAAGTGGCCATCAGATCAAGCGAAAACCTGGGAGCTTTGCCAGGTTGTTTTGTGATCACATTGATCAAACCTCCAATGGCCTCACTTCCATATAATGAAGAAGCCGGACCTTTGACAACTTCCATCCTTTCAATAAGTGAATTGGGTATGCCCGACAGTCCATATACTGTTGCTAGACTGCTCACGATCGGCATGCCATCAATGAGAACCATAGTATATGGTCCTTCCAGTCCATTAATATGAATATCTCCGGTATTACAGACATTACAATTGAGCTGAGGTCTTACGCCATTAACATTCTGCAGTGCCTCATAGATATTAGGGGTCGGGTTGAGCTTAAAAAAGGAAGGACGATACACTTCGACAGGTACGGGACTCTCCAAGCGACTGACTTCCTTCATAGTACCCGTAACAACGACCTCATCAAGTCTGCCAACATTCTGTTCCAAATAAATCTCCAAAGTCATATCTTTTCCGGGCATTGCGCTGATCTGCTCTTGATGAGGCAAAAACCCCAGGTAGGAGACTTCAAGTAAATAGTTTCCAGGTTGAATATCATCAAATCGAAAATGTCCCAGTGAGTCCGTAACAGTGCCAACCTCATCACGTATTTGCACGGTGGCAAACTCAAGAGGGCCACTTTCTGAGAATACCTGTCCTTTTATCGTTATACCCTGTGCATAAGTCAGCGATTCGGCCAACGCAAGAGAGGTTAGCAGTATATATAGTTTCAACTTGCTTATCTTGTGAGACAATAACATTCAACTATTTTTTAGATAAAGCAAATTTAATAACTTAGACTACTCTAACAAATATATTTGGTTAGTATTTCTACATTTCGTTGATATATCTTATTAATTCATGCCGACCCAAACAAAAGAGAACTATCTCAAGAGTCTTTACTTCCTGGACAAGCATAAGTCGTCCATTACCATCACCGAATTGAGCAAGCAGATGGGAGTGAGTCCTCCTACGGCCAACAATATGATCAAGAAGCTCAAGAATTTGGGAATGGTGAAGTATGAACGATACCAGCCTTTGGAACTCACAGAACAAGGCAGGAAGCTCGCTGCACTGATCATACGCAAGCATCGTTTGGCAGAAATGTTTTTAACTGAAGTCATGGGCCTGGGATGGGAAGAGGTCCATGACATCGCAGAAGACCTTGAACACATACAATCAGAGAGATTTTTCGACCGAATGGATGAGATACTCAATTATCCAGATATTGACCCGCATGGTTCACCGATCCCTGATAAGAAAGGCCGAATGACAGAGCATGATTTCAGACCGTTGTCAGAGATCCCGGCAGGGAAAACTGTCCGCCTCAAGGCACTCCGCGACAGTTCATCAGAATTCCTGGAGTTCCTTAATTCCAAGGGTATCGGATTGGGCACTGAGATCGCAATCCTTAGTGCTGAAGCGTACGACGATAGTATAAAGGTCAGATATAATGATCATGCTGATGTCATGCTGACCAACGACGTGAGCCGGCGGTTGTTGGTTGAGGCTGTTTAGTTTAGGAAATTCAAAGTCTGAAAGGCTACAAGTGCGAAACTCCTTTTCACGTCAAGGATCGCTTGATAAAGCTTCCTCCCCTCTTCACACAATAAACTTTGAACTATAAAAGAAAAAGGCTCCATATGGAGCCTTTTCTAGTACCGAAGGCGGGAATCGAACCCGCACTCCCGTGAAGGAACTGGATTTTGAATCCAGCGCGT
Organism: Saprospiraceae bacterium; assembly: GCA_033722295.1. Lineage (GTDB taxonomy): Bacteria > Bacteroidota > Bacteroidia > Chitinophagales > Saprospiraceae > JAWVZH01. The sequence continues at coordinate 6,081 of JAWVZH010000119.1, read as the reverse complement.
CTACCAATTCCGCCACTTCGGCTTCAATTACTTTTTTATTTATTTATTCTTACACCTACTTCTCTAGGCGCGTCTACTCCCGAAAGGGTCAAAATCTCCGATTTTGCTTTCTTTCGTGGACCCTCGGATTTTCAGCCAATCAAACATTGACTAAAATTCGGGGCAATTCCGCCACTTCGGCTTATAACTGGTACAATGTTCTATACACTGTAGACAATACACCTTTTCCTTTTAAAGGGCCGCTAAGTTATCCAAATTTTCGAGTATCCGCAACAGATACTTCCGTTCAAAATAGTAGGCGCGGACCTTGTCGATCTCATCGCTGGAAGCTCCAGAAAGATCTCTTGATACCAAAGCTCCCAATTCTTTATATAATTTTTGATCTCGCTCATGTACCTCTTCTCGAAGTTGCTCTTTCTCTTCCTCCGACATATTCTCGACAGATTCATTGATCTCCATCATCTCCATCAAGAAATCAGGAGAGAGTTGAGGTGTTTCTATCTCACCTCCGTCCAGGATGGTCATGATATGCTTCAGACGCGATCCGAAATCCCCAAGCACCTCGTAAGCCTCAGAATTGACAGAGCTTAGCTTCTCCACTTCTTCGATCTCACTGTCAGTCGCCCCGGAATGAAGATCAGGATGATACTTGCGGCTATTCTTAAAATATATTTTCTTAAGTGCTGCCTTGTCCATCTCAATGGTCATCGGCAGGTCGTAAAACTCAAAATAATTCATTATTCTATCCATTCCACCACCGCCAGACATCAAGTCCATTGGCATAGATCACCAAGCCTAAAACTATTGCAAACCCAATGATCGTGGCGTATTCCATAAATTTATCACTCGGCTTTTTGCCCGTAACTACTTCATATATCAGGAACATTACATGACCGCCATCAAGAGCGGGGATCGGAAGCAGGTTCATAAATCCAAGGATCAGGGAAAGAATGGCCGTGATGCGCCAAAATGACTGCCAATCCCAGGTTGTTGGGAACAGTTGAGTGATCGTCCCGAATCCTCCCAGACTCTCGCTTGCCTTGATCTCTCCAGAGAACATCTTTCCAAAGGCGATGATCTGATCAGCCAAAAAATTGTACCCTTTGGCAACGCCCATGGGCAAAGCCTTGTAAATTGGATACGTATTTGTGGCTACATCAAAGAATTCCTGGGGGCCCTTCCAATAGACGCCGATCAATCCTTTATCACTAGTCGTAAGGTCAACCGACATAGTATCTCCTTCCCTTAAGATGGTAAGATCAACAGCCTTGTTCTCACCTCCGGAAAAAGCAGTGGAAAAGTCATGAAGATAAGGTGTCGACTGTCCGTTGACACCAATAAACCGATCTCCCTGCTGAATACCCGCTTCCTCTGCAGGTGCTCCTTCCATTACATCATTGACAACCGCAGGCATCCGTGGGCCGAAAATGGTTACATTCTTATAATCGTTGCTGGAAAGCATGGTGACATACTTATTGTCGATAGGTATTTCCATCTCCCTGTTATTTCTTTTAACAGTCATCTGCTCCGCGCCATCCAGAACGATCGCCCTTAATAAAACGCGACTGTCGAACCTCTCAAAGGGTTCACCCCCTATTGAAATGATCTGGTCACCGTCTCTCAAGCCCATGTCATGACCGATGGAATCCACATAAATGCCATACTCCACTTCATCCGCAGGAATATAACTTTCCCCCCAGTACCAGAGTATAAGACCAAAAATCAGGAAACCCAATAGAAAATTCACGATCACACCGCCAAGCATGATGATCAGCCGCTGCCAGGCCGGCTTACTTCTGAATTCCCAGGGCTGTGGCGGACCCGCCATCTGTTCCTTATCCATACTCTCATCTATCATGCCGGCTATCTTCACGTATCCGCCCAAAGGCAACCATCCCACACCATATTCAGTATCACCTACCTTCTTTTTAAACAAAGAGAACCAGGGATCAAAGAAAAGGTAGAACTTTTCAACACGCGTTTTAAACCAGCGCGCCGGAAAAAAGTGTCCCATCTCATGTAAGATCACGAGTATCGACAAGCTCAAAAAGAACTGTACGATCATAATCGTGTAGTCCATATATTTACTTTTCTAGTATTATCAAACTACAGAGCCGGTGGCTTTGTTGTAAACGACTGCAAAAGTACTATTTTCAAGCAGTCTAAGCGATGCACAATATGGAGCTTTTCTACGCGGATAACATCACATCGGACAAAGCTTATTTCAGCAAGGATGAAACGCGACATATTTCAAAGACCTACCGAAAACGTGTAGGTGATACAATTGAATTCACCCTCGGTGATGGAAAGCTCTATGCAGGTGTGATCCGCGACATTTCAAAAAATGGTCTCATTGCAGAGATCAAGGAAATGACCGACTACGTCAAACCCTGGAAGGGACGACTTCATATGGCGGTAGCTCCAACTAAGAATTTCAACCGTATCGAATGGATCGTAGAAAGGATGGTGGAACTCGGATTGGATGAGCTAACTCCTATAATCTCTCACCGATCCGAAAGAAAAAAGTGGAAGAGCAACCGTCTCGACCGCATTATACGGGCTGCTGCCAAGCAATCACTGAAGTGCGTATTGCCTATTGTTCATGAACCTGTCCCTTTCGAATCATTTTGCACATCCCTCGATCCAGAGACCACAAAGTATTTTGGTCATTGCGAAGACGGAGAAAAAACGCCATTGAAAGAAATAAACTTCCAGGACAAGAACGTTTGTTTTGCCATAGGCCCTGAGGGGGATTTTACCAAAGAGGAGATTGACCTCGCGTGTAGTTCTGGTTTCAGAGCTGTAAGTTTGGGGCAGCAACGACTAAGAACCGAGACCGCAGCCATGAAAATGGCAGTGGCCTTTCACATTTACAATGACTGGGAAAAATGAAGCATCTCAAATATCTACTTTTGATATTACTCATAGGCATGGGATCTACCTCGGAAGCCCAAAAGCTCAAGTTGGCACTCCTGAAATACCGGGGAGGCGGCGATTGGTATGCGAATCCCACTTCACTGCCCAATTTGGCAAAATACTGTAATGAACATCTCAACACCTCTCTGGAGGCTGATTATGAGACCGTTGAAGTGGGTAGCCCTAACATATTCAATTATCCCTTCGTCCATATGACAGGGCATGGCAATGTGGTCTTCAATGATTCCGAGGCCGAAAATCTCCGGAACTACCTGATCGCAGGAGGCTTCCTTCATATCGACGACAATTATGGTATGGATCCCTATGTGAGAGCAGCGATGAAGAAGGTATTTCCAGAACTTGAGTTTGTGGAACTCCCCTTTGAGCATGCCATTTATCACCAAAAGTTCGAATTTAAGAATGGATTGCCCAAGGTCCATGAACATGACGGCTTACCTCCCAGAGGATATGGGCTCATCTACGAGGGTCGATTGGTATGTTTTTATTCCTATGAAAGCGATCTGGGCGATGGTTGGGAAGATCAGTCAGTGCATAATGACCCCCAGGTCATACGCCTTCAGGCCCTTTCAATGGGCGCCAACATCGTGGAGTATGCCTTTGAGAGGGAGTGAGGGGGTTATGAGGTTGCTAACTTGATGCGTATTTCGGACTTCATAGTCCTTCGACCCCTGATGTTACTTTCTTTTTCGGGAATGTGATTTCCTCCTGCCGGATGAGCGCCCCTTTCTGGACCTGCCACCACCTTTTCCTTTACCGCCGCTGTAACGCTTGTTGGGTGCCCATTCGGGGCCCTCTCCCAAATCGGGAAATGGTGGCATCTTCGGCACTTCCTTTTCGATGAGTTCTTCAATAGACTGAAAATCCCTCATATCCTTGGGATTCACAAGAGTAATAGCTACTCCTGTAGTTTCCGCTCTGGCTGTTCGCCCTACCCTATGAACATAATCCTCGGCGTTACGGGGAACATCGAAATTGATCACCAGATTGATCTCTTTGATATCTATACCTCGACTCATGACATCCGTAGCAACGAGAACTCGAATGTTTCTTGCCCTGAATTTATTCAGGACTTTTTCCCTGTCATCCTGATCAAGATCCGAAGATATCCCTTCTACATCTATACCGTTCTTTTTCAGGGCGCGTACGATATCTCCAACGGCCTTCTTGGTGGATGAAAAAATCAGAATGCTTTCGTAATTGGGTTTATCCTTGATAAGTCTTACGAGCAATGGAATTTTTTGCGAATCGTAGGCGAGGTAGGCGGCCTGGAGAATACCTTCAGCGGGTTTCGATATGGCCAGTTTGACCTCACCGTGATCATCACTGAGCAATTCCTTGGCCAGCTTCTTAATTTTATTGGGCATGGTGGCGCTGAACAACAGGTTCTGACGCTTTTTAGGAAGTTTCTTTACAATACCCATAATATCCTCATAGAACCCCATATCCAGCATTCTGTCTGCTTCATCCAGAATCAGGAATTGCAGATTGCTGAAGTCTACATAGCCCATTTTAATGTGGGAGATCAACTTGCCTGGAGTCGCCACTATCACATCAGTACCGCGGGTAAGGGCCTTCTTCTGATCGTCCCAACTGTCTCCATCCCCACCGCCATAAATGGGTATGGATGCCACAGAAACGAAGTAACTCAGTGCATTGATCTGTTGATCGATCTGCATCGCCAGTTCACGAGTAGGTGCGATGATAAGAGCCGCGATTCCTTTATGTTCCCTTTTAGCCAAAAGATGTAACATGGGAATGACGAAGGCTGCTGTTTTACCTGTCCCGGTCTGAGCACAGGCAAGAAGATCCCTGTTCTCAAGAATTATCGGAATAGCTTCGGTCTGAATGGGAGTGGTTTCCTCAAATCCCATATATCCTATACCCTCCAGTAACGACTCATCCAAACCTAATTCCGCAAACTTCATCCAATATTTATTTAGTAGAATGGCGAAGATAACCAAAAAGGGAGCAAACGGTTGATGGATTTACTTCGTAGTCTTTGTAGATTAAACCTTCCAGTAGTCGCTGGCTCGATGAGAATTCTCACCCCAAATACAGCCCCATCAAATACATCAGCCCTGTCACGCCGAGCAGTACCAATATGAGGGAAAGGATGATCTGCCTTCTAAGGGACTGTTCGGAAATGATATGGGGATCGTTCATCATATTATACTTTCCACAAATATATAAATACCTTTTTATATGATAGATATATATTATTAATATTTTTAATATGAAGGCTGTACCAATGTTGATCGCCATAATTCCCATGCGAACAAAATCTATTGTATCTTGTCTATATTTGAAACAGCAACACAGACCTAATAAACTCTAACAGATATCATGGCTGAACAAAAGCAGAAGAATCCAAAGAACCAGATCAATATAGAATTGCCGGATGATGTGGCGGAAGGCACTTATTCCAATCTTGCCATCATTTCGCACTCTCACAGCGAATTCGTAGCCGACTTCATCAGACTGGTGCCGAACGTCCCGAAGGCCAAGGTCAAATCGAGGGTGATCCTGACCCCGACACACGCCAAACGGCTTATGCGAGCTCTCGCCGACAATATCAAGAAGTACGAACAGCAGTTCGGCACTATAGAAGAACCCGAACAGCCTCCTATGGCCCCGATGAATTTCAATACGCCGACGGCGAAAGCCTGATCAGTGATCAGTAGTCAGTAGCAGTGGTCAGTTAAAAGTCAGTTAAGCAGATACACCTTTATTTTTCATTGTATACAACATTTTGGCAATTTCATCTACCATACTGTATAGGTGATCAAATCTCTCTAACTCTATGTGGTCAGTTTCGACCAGTAGTTTAAGCCAATACTTCGATCCTCTTGTTTCCCAGTAACACAGACTTAGCTTATGCCTGAATTCTTTTGGAGAGTCACAGGCTAGCGCTTCTTCCAAATTAGCACCTATGGAAGTAGCGGACCTTAATAATTGCTTAGATATAACAAATTCACCGTGCTCAATCGTCAAAGTTTTAGAAAGATAGACGATCCTAATTGAAAATTCCAATGCCTTGTCCTGTATGATTAGCGTTTTCATAGTGCTTTGTGTTTCATCAATCCAACGCAGGAATTCGCAGTGTTCTTGCATTTAGCTCAAAGCAACTGACTGACAACTTCTGCT
>JAWVZH010000118.1:0-9649 GCA_033722295.1 Saprospiraceae bacterium | reverse complement strand
TTTCAGCCCAAATTTAATCCCCTCCTTCAAGGTATACGCTTTCGATATACCGCTGCTTTCTTGTATCAAATCGTTGATCATTTCGATTCTTTCCTCGTCAACTGTTGTATTATCTCCACTAATGATCTCTGTACCACCATTCCATTCGAGTTCGATAGTTTCCGCCGGAAATCGTCTCTTTATATACTCGATTCCCTCTATACGTTGAGCTATAAGTTCGACAGCCTTTTTCTCTCCCATACTCTCGAAGTCCGCCAGGATCTCCGTCGGACTTCCGAAACAAACAAATCCCGCGTTACGCGTACTGGCACCGCCGAATCTGATGCTCGCATCCAAAACAGCTATTCTAAGGTCTGCGGAATGATTCTTCAGTTCCAGCGCAGCATACAAACCTGTAAAGCCACCACCAACAATGATCACATCGAAATGAGTGGGCCAATTACGTCTTTCCCAGAGGCTGCGATCTTTTTGATATGAACTGAGGTAATCCTTCATGATGGATAGGCACAATTAGCGATTTTTCCTATTATTGGGTGGCAAACATATCAACAATGATACAACGTATTCAGACATTATTCCTATTACTCGCTGCTCTGTGCATGGCAGCACTTTTCGCGCCTACTTTGGCCTTCGTCACTGTAGAAGGAGATACAAGTACCATGAAAAATGCAGCCCAGTCCATGATGGCCGATGGCCTTTTTAATATTTACGACCATGTGCTCATACTTGCTCTTGTAGGACTGGCTGCCATTGTAGTCTTCATCAATATTTTCTTTTTCAGAAATCGGACACTCCAGCTCAGGATAAACAGAGTAGCCATGGCAGCGGGTATTTTGGTCATACTTCTTGCAGGCATATTCTTCTACCAGGATTACCAGATGATGGACACGGGGAAGTATGTGATAACCATTGACTTCGGTATCCTTGCGCCAGTACTTTTTATACTCATGCTTGTTCTGGCCTCCCGCTATATTAAGAAAGATGACCGGCTTGTCCGATCAATGGACAGATTGCGCTAATGTTATCGATTGGATCGTGTATTATCCGGCTTTGCGGAATAATTGATCTTCAGCTGATTGGCCTTGCGCAGAACTGTTTTGACATCTGTCACGATCCCCATCGTCACATTCTTGTCTACTCGCAGTGAGGTTGTTATTCCTGCACGTTGAGCTTCAGGAACCTGCAACCTGTGTTTCTCAAGGAACAAAGGTATGTCGCTTTCATCAGCGAATTTGTCACCGAGTTGTACACGTGGCTTGGTACCCTGGATCTTCTGATATTTCTCCATGGGCTTGCCGATATAGATATAGTTCACCAGTGATTTCTTCTCCAGTTTTGTTAACTCCGTCGCTCGCGGTGTACTAACGTTGACCTTCAATTCAGCATCTCTCAATACGGTTACTACCATAAAGAAGAACAAAAGCATAAAGATGATATCCGGCAGCGACGCTGTCGAGATCGCCGGAGACGATTTACCTCTTTTCTTTTCAAATTTAGACATACACTCCTTTATTTATTCTTCTCCAAATGCGGTAGGCTCCGCTTCGGAAATAACTAATGGTATTTCGCTTCTTATTTGCTTACGACGGTCATAGCTCAAAAATTCATATTCCTTACCGAACCTTTTGAGTGCCAACTCATTACGCAATTCATTATAGGCTCCCTTCAACTCATTGTAGACACTGAGATACGTCTCATACTTTGTCCCCCTGTCGTTCTTCAGAGAGATGATCGCCTTGGTCGGGCTTTCTGCCAGGTCTTCCCTCTTCTGAGGATTGGATATGAACTCCTTGGCCCTGTCCCTGAGGTCTTCGATACGCACGGGTTCATCACGAACCAAAAGATCATTATTGGCATTAACCAGTACTGAAAAAACGTTCCGGGTATTGAGCTGGGTGATCTCAGGTGGTTCATCTGACCAGGGTGGCAGTTTAACGAGCACCCCTTTGTCCTCCACGATCGTCGTAGTCACCAAAAAGAAGATCAATAACAAGAAAGCAATATCCGCCATGGATCCTGCATTGATCTCATTACTCATCCTGTCCCTGCTTGATTTCTTAGCCATACTGGATTATTTAAACAGGTTGCGAACCTCACTCAACAAAAATGCCGCTGCAGCCACAAAGAGGAGAGTCACTGTTGTCGATAACGCTCCGGTTATAAATGAGTGGGCTCCGTCACTGATCTCAAACTTCTGTACGATCGTAAAAAGCTTTCCATCCTCCTCTGTGACCGGGTCGGCCATGGTATAAAATATAAAGAACATGACCAGTAATATACCCAGGCCGATCAAGAACTTGACCGCGCCTTTAGGATGAATGATCGCATTATATATGCCAAACAAGAGCATTCCTGCTGCACACAGTATGCAGAGTACAATCGCGCCATAAAGCCCAATATTAAAGATGCCCGTTGCTCCTTTTTCTTCTTCAGCCAGCATATCAAAGCCTTCCATGCCTCCAAGCACACTTATCAAGAACAATACTGTGATAAGTAGTCCCAGGCCGAAGGCCAGCAGCTGACCGTTTCTCGTCAAGAATCTATACATGATAGTGCTTTACTTGGATTATTTATTAAATACATTGTGCTTGGCCATAACATCTACCAAGGCGATGCTGGCGTCTTCCATTTTATGGACAATACCATCGATTTTGGAAACAATGTAATTGTAAAAGATCTGTAGAATGATCGCCACGATCAAACCGAATACGGTTGTCAAAAGAGCGACTTTAATACCACCGGCAACGACCGACGGTGAAAGGTCACCAACCGCTTCAATACGATCAAAGGCAGTGATCATACCGATTACCGTACCCATGAAACCAAGCATAGGGGCAATGGCGATGAACAGAGATATCCAGACCAGACCCTTTTCCAACAAGCTCATCTGAACGCTACCATAGGAAACTATAGCCTTCTCTACACTTTCTGGTCCACCACCAGCGTGACGCAATCCTTCATGAAGTACTGCGGCAGTTGGTCCTGGAGTAGAACGACAGATTTCCATAGCGCCTTCCAGATCCTGCTGGGCAAGCTTTTCATCAATATCCGCTACGAGCTTGTCAGTATTGGTAGTGGCTATATTGAGAGTAATGATCCTTTCAATACAGAATGACAGTCCAAGAATCAGACAAAGAAGCACCAGACTCATGAAGCGCCAATCTCCTTCTATGAATTTCTCTTTAAGCAGCTGAAAACCCGAAGATGCGGCTACTTCACCATCCTGAGCCAGTACTTCGAAAGCTCCCACGTACGAGGCAACCACGAAGACAGCAATTAGAGCAACGATCTTTCGCATAATTGTGTAGTATTTATTAATAGTTAAAATTTTTCGTTTACAAACTTCTGCGGAGAGGAAGGGATTCGAACCCTCGATTCCGGGTTACGGAATACACGCTTTCCAGGCGTGCGCCTTCGACCACTCGGCCACCTCTCCTATATAATAATATCTTAAAAACGCTGAGACTTGTCTTCCTGTCCCCCACAAAAATTGCAAAATGTCCCAACTTATCAAAATTAATCATATCCGTGAAACTACTTAACAAAACCATAATCTAAATGCCTTCTCCCCGATTCGCGCCGTCCTTCGCTCATGCTCAATTTACCGAAAGCCATACACATAAAATATTCTAATGTATAAGTACTTAAAAATCCACTAAGTACATCTCCTTTTAGTGAAGCAACGGGGTATTCTAAATTTCTATATCAAACAATTCGAGGGCGTTTGCTGTGGTAATTCTGGCCACTTCGTCAACGGGACATTTTCTCACTTTTGCAACATATTCTCCAATTACTGGAATATAGGCACTTTCATTGCGCTTTCCACGGTGCGGAACGGGTGCCAGATACGGGGCATCTGTCTCTAGAAGGAAGGACTCATCACTTATCAGCTTCACGACCCCATCCAGGTCAGCATTCTTGAAGGTAACCACTCCTCCCAATCCCATATGAAAACCTATATCCATAATACGTTTGGCTTGAGCTTCCGTACCATTAAAGCAGTGAAAAATACCCCTGAGGTCTCCTCTCGTCATCTTCTCAATAGTGCCAATAGTCTCATCAAGCGAGTCCCTTGAATGTATGATGATCGGTAATTCCAATTCCCGGGCCCACTCGATCTGTCTTTCAAAAGCTCTTTGCTGCTCATCTATGTGACTCTTATCCCAATAATAATCTAGGCCCGTCTCCCCAACAGCAACCACATCTTCACGCCCGAACAATCGCTCCTGGACATGTGCGAGCTCATCTTCATAATTGTCCTTTACAGAACAAGGATGCAGCCCAGATATACGATGACAGTTCGCGGGGTAAGATGATATCAGGTCATCCAATCTTCCAGTAGTAGAACTGTCTATATCTGGAAGAAACATATGCCTGACATCGTTGGAAATCGCTCTTTTGACCATCTCTTCCCTATCTTCATCGAATTGTTTGAGGTATAAATGACAATGCGTATCGATCCACATGGGAATATTATCGTTTATCGTGTAATGTGTATTGTGTATTGTGTATTGTGTATAGATAAGGATTAGAATGGCAAAAAGGAAATTCTATGTGGTCTGGAAAGGAGTAGAGCCCGGCGTCTATGACAACTGGACGGACTGTCAACTGCAGATAAAAGGCTTCCCCGGGGCCCAATATGCCAGTTTTAAAACGCGAGAGGAAGCTGAATCAGCCTACGAGTCCGGTAATATGCCGTCTTCATCGATCAAGACGAGGAAGTCGACTACCAGAGGTGGCAGGCAGAATTGGGGGAATGAGGTAGACACCCAGGCATGGGCTGTAGATGCCGCCTGTTCAGGCAATCCTGGTGTAATGGAATATAGAGGAGTGCACGTGGATGATGGTAGTGAGATCTTTCGTCAGGGTCCGTTTCCGGTAGGCACTAACAATATTGGTGAATTTCTGGCCATAGTGCATGCACTGGCCCTGCTGAAAAAGGTCGGTGACGATAAAAGAAATATCTATACCGACTCCAGGACCGCATTGTCGTGGGTCAGGAAGAAAAAGGTCAAAACCAATCTGAAAAAAGACAACTCCACCAAAGTACTTTATGCTTTGATCGCCAGAGCAGAGAACTGGTTAAGGGCCAATGAGTATTCTAACACACTCATCAAATGGGATACAGAGCGATGGGGTGAAATACCGGCCGATTTTGGCAGAAAATAGCTTTTAAGCGAATTTGAGCTTGTATTTGGCAGTGATCTGACCTCTACGGATCTTTTCGAGCTTTTTAGCAACTCGCTTCTTCTTCAATGGGCCAAGCTTTTCCACAAAGAGTATCCCTTCAAGGTGATCATACTCGTGCTGGATCACCCTCGCCTCAAGGCCCTCATAGTCTTCCTGGACATCTTTGAAATCCGGTGTTTGATATTTTATCCTGATACGAAATGGCCTTTCCACATCACCTTGAACTTCTGGAATACTCAGGCATCCTTCTTCATATTTACCCTCCTCATCGCTCCTAAGTAAAATGACCGGATTGATAAATGCCTTCTTGATCCCCTCTTTTTCGCTGTCCTCTTCATACATCTGTGCGGTATCTACAACAAACAATCTTTTAGACAGTCCAACCTGAGGGGCTGCAAGCCCCACACCGCTGGCATTGTACATGGTTTCCCACATATTTTCTATCAGCTGATCCAGATCGGGATAGTCCTTCTCAATAGTCTCTGCCCGCTTTTTCAGGACAGGTTGTCCATACGCAAAAATTGGTAGTATCATATATGTCCTAGATAGTCTTGTAAAATGATCACGGCACTCACCTTGTCGACCAACGCTTTATCACGACGCTTTTTACGACCAATTCCGGAGGACAATATTATATCCGCCGCATCCTGACTCGTGTAAGATTCATCATGCAGATCGATCTCCATTGCAGGCAGTGCACGTTTGATCTTTTCGGCAAAATCTTCAAGAGACTGAACAACAGGTGTTCGCCTTCCTGTATCCAGTTCGGGATGGCCAAGTACCAGCTTGGAGACATCCTCTTCACGACAATAATCCACTATATATTCAAAAAGATCTTTTTTGTCAACAGTGACGAGACCGTGTACGGCGATCTGCAAAGGATCGGTGACTGCAACACCGCAGCGCTTCAAGCCGTAATCTATACAAAGGATTCTTGCCAAGATCAGTTTCTTAAGTATAATGCCAAAAGTAGGTAATAGGTTCGATTACTCATTTATAGACTATAGACCAAAGGCAATACCCAATACCCAATACCCAATACCCAAAATAAAAAGACCCCCTCCAAACGAATTGGAGAGGGGTCCCATCCCAAAAACAGTAAACTCTTTAGAACAAAACGAATTTAGCCTATTGTAAAACAACCATCTTTTTGGTTGCAGTATAGCCTTTAGAGTCTAGCTGATAATAGAGCACACCAGTGGAGGTCAACTCAGAAGAGAAGATCTCAGTACTGTTGTAGCCTTTTTTACCAGCCAATTGATACAATGCCACCACTTTACCGGTCACATCGTATACTGTCAGTTGAACATCGCCATCTTCCGGCAGGTCGAAACCTATGACTGTCGCATTGTTGAATGGATTCGGATGGTTCTGATACAGTCTGAAACTTACAGACTCACCATTACTACCACTGAATCCAAGCTGTACAGGCAAGATCTCATCTATGCCGGTATAGGCCTCTGCCTCAACCATTCTTGAATTAATGGAAAGGACGTTGCTCAGCTCATCGGATCTCAATCCGACGAAATGGAGGGTGAAGAGAACTTCACCTTCAGCAGCTGACAAGCCATTGACGTTATTCCAACTTATATTGATAATACCTTCATTGAGGTAGTTCAATCCTATATTCTGTTCACCCAGTTCGATCAATCCTGACGTTACCTCAGCAAAATCAAGAGCCTCTGGGTCGAAATTGAGCGTGAACTGAGAACCAACGATATTAGTGAACATTCCAGAGGTGATATTCACGGCGATCTCGCGACCTCCGCCAATCTCCTGGTCCTGAGTAGTCAGGATCATGCTCGCATCTTCACGTGTCTGATTATTGTTCAATCCTCCCGCATCTACGGAATTATCCACATCACCGACTTTCACCGCGACGAAGTCCACATTCGGCATATCATTGACGAAATGGTCGATAACATACTTTTCAGGATACATCGGGTTGAAAGGATCTTTAGGATCCGGGAATATGTATCCCTGGTCCACGAACTTCCATGATGTATTATTCGGTAGCTCTTCATAGGCTCCGAGGATCAATCTTCTAAGCTCAACAATATCGTTCACCGATATATTGGCATCTGCATTGACATCAGCCGCTATTCTCTTGTACGGAGTATTGAGCTCCTCTTTACCAAGAAGATGTCTCTGAATAAAGATCAGGTCCCTGGTAGATATACCGTTCATATGATCGTCATTCTTCGCGGGTTGTACTTCGTACGAACCTCCAAATGGCATAGCCGGGAAGGCATACTGACCATTTTGCTGGGTCATAACGGAACCAAATCCACTGCCCTGAAGGTCGATCTGTGCATCGCGTACTTTCTGATCATCTTCGGTAACTATAAATCCACTGACACTTCCTCTGAGCGAATCAGGTCCACATGCATTGTTATTATCCTGAAGGATGATAAATGTCCTGCAGAAGTTCTGATTGCCCGTGATCCTGTCCGTTACCCAGATATTCACATCCACCTGTGGCAAAGAATCACAATCGTAGACTCTGCTTCTGTCATTAGTATCCTGAGAGAAGGAAAGCACGATGGGATTTCCACATGGTCCGAAGCTTCCAAGATCCAGATCGTTGGCCCAGATCTCGACCATACCGATATCTACCGTACCATCTCTGTTCGTATCCATCGGCATCAGGTCAACTACGATACCATTCTTACAATATGGTGTAGGGAGTTTGCAATTGACGATCGAGAACAAGCGTTCAGTAGCGATCTTGTTACCACAGCGATCCTCAAATACATACTTGATCCTGTGATCTCCTAATGGATAATCATCCGAAGCATCGATCGTAGCTCCTTTCCCTACCTCACTTATTTCATAAATGCCGTCATTGAAAGCATCTATGTGATATTCCCAGCGCAATTCATCACCTGGCGTACAATTATCGCTCGCCTCGGCGATCAATGTAGCAGGCCCATTTGTACAAGTCGTATCAAAGCTGCAGAACATTCTGTCCGGGGTGACAAAGTCAAATTCCGGATCTACGTCATCATTGACCTTGATGATCTGCTCGTGAGTATATTTGGTGTATTCATATTGGCCGGTGCGAGGATCAAATCTAAAATCACACCAGTCTATTACTTTCCATTTTCTAATGATCTTCAGACAAGCACCCTGATTTCCAATCGTATTAAAGAATGGGAAAATGTGATCTTCAAAAGAATAACCTACGAGGTCACATTCATCTTCTATGAAGACCGGTCTTCCCGTCACATCTTCTGTCAGCGTCGCAGGATCTATACATCCGATCGTATCAAAATCCAGTGGCCAGATAATATCTGTTCTTCCGTCAAACGGATGGAAGTTTTCGAAAGTGATCGTCTGCGTACATCTTACGCTGCCATTCGGATCTGTTGCGGTGAAGGTCCTTGTGATCGTACCAACATTACACTGTGTAATGTCGAATACTGAGTCTGTAGTAACAGTTACGCTGCAATTATCATAAGCATGACCATCGATCAATTCTCCATCCCAGCTTGCGTTAGGGTCGTTCAGTACGATGGGTTCCCTTAATTTCTTGTCCGTAACCACCTTGCCAAAAGAAGCTGACAGATCATTCGGATCGTAGTGGAAGTCACAACTGACGGTCAGGTTTGGTGGGCAATAGATATGGGGCAGGATCTTATCCTGCACTTCTACTTCCACCATACAGTCATTGACATTACCAGCCTTATCCACAACCCTGAAAATGACCATCACATTCTGGCCGATGTCATCACAACAAAACTCAACATATCTTTTGAAATTCGGCTGAAATACTCCACAACCTCTACCGTCATCCATTCTCTTCACAGAGAAAGAATCTATGAAGCAATCGTCGTATGATCCATCATCAAAAGTTTCAGCATATACATGAGCGACACTGTCATAGGTGAGACCAACTACTGTGTATCTGTCACAAACCGCAACCGGCGGAGTGAGGTCTTCAACCTCAACAGTTATATCGCAAGAATCAACGTTATAGCATCCATCGTATACGATGTACGTAACCGTATGCACTCCTACTGGAAGATGGACCAAACCACCATTCATGTCTTTGAGGAATCCACCTGGATATCTTACATCTATTCTTATATCATTATTACAAATATCTTCAGCATCTATCGGAGGTAAAAAGACGTCCGCTTCGCAAACGTATCCACCTTTTGTCGTTGTTTTGATGTCCGGAGGACAATCAAACGAAGGAGGCAGAGTATCCACAATTTCGATGAGTTGAGGACATTGTCTTTCAAGGTCCGTGTTGCACCACCATTCCTGGATGGTCCACATCCTCATATATTTCTTGACACATCCGACCTG
Source organism: Saprospiraceae bacterium (assembly GCA_033722295.1). GTDB lineage: Bacteria > Bacteroidota > Bacteroidia > Chitinophagales > Saprospiraceae > JAWVZH01. The sequence goes on along the minus strand of JAWVZH010000118.1, from coordinate 145 downwards.
TGGAAGTTCCACATCATCAAATGTTACGGATATATTACAGTAAAAATCCTGAGGTGGCCATAACGGAATACCGTCTACAGTGGGAACTCCGGTTACTTCAGGTGCAGGAGCACCATTACGTAGCGTTGGCACCCGACCCAATGCA
>JAWVZH010000117.1:0-9730 GCA_033722295.1 Saprospiraceae bacterium | reverse complement strand
GGCTGGAGATATTAACAATGACGGCTTACCCGACCTCTTCTTCTCTGGTGGTCATGAGAATTCGGGCCTCTTTCTTAATAAAGGCAACTTCAAATTCGAGAACATCACACGCTCCGCTGGTATTATAGACTATGGTGAAAAATACTTCGACACCGAAGGCGTGAATTTCGTGGATATCAACGGTGACGGATTACTGGATATATATGTGCTGAAAACCGGACTCACAGGTAACTTTTCTACCCGACAATTCAATAAGGATGGCGCCAACCTCCTTTTCATCAACCAGGGCGATCTCACCTTCCAAGAAGAAGCTGCCAAATATGGTCTGGACATCATAGGACTTTCGCACACCGCCAATTTCTTTGACTACGATGGTGATGGTGATCTCGATGTATATATGGCTCAAACTGCAGAAACAGGCGCTTCTTTTAGTTTCCCTTACTACGATAAGCCACCGAGAGTCAAATGGCTCAATGATCAATTCCTTGAAAACCAGGACGGACGTTTCGTCGATGTCAGAGATCAGGTGGGCCTACCCTATGAAAGAAATATCGCCTTGAGCGTCGCGGTAGGTGATGTCAATAATGACGGTTTTGGTGATATATATGTCGCCAATGACTTTTTCGGCCGAGATTTCTTCTTTTTGAATAACGGGGATAAAACGTTCAGGGACGCTCACAAAGAATACTTCCATCAGGCGCCGATGTCTGCTATGGGTTCTGATTTCGCAGACTTCAATAATGATGGCTGGCAGGATCTGTTTGTCGGAGAGATGATGCCTCCCGGAAACACCCGCCAAAAACAGAATCTCGTGCCCTTCTCTCTCGACATCTACAACAAACTGGAAGCCACTCAAAGACCCCAGTATCCGCGTAATATGTTACAACTCAATCGCATAGGGCAGGCATTCAGTGATATCGGTTTGTTTGCTAACGTCCATGCCACTGAATGGTCTTGGTCCGCTTTCTTCTTCGACGCTGATCTGGACGGATGGAAAGATCTCTACGTCGCCAATGGCATTCTGAGAGATATGACCAATATGGATTTTGTAAAAAAGAACTTTGGCGAGGATTACACGCTCATGGCAGATCCGGAATTCAAGGCGAAAGCCAAAAACACAGAGGCACCACGAGTGGTGACGCCCAACTTCTGTTTTACAAATAAAAATGGCCTCGAGTTTGGCGATGTCACCCAAGACTGGGAACTCGATCAACCTCTTCAGACCCGCGGGGCCACGTACGCCGATCTGGACAATGACGGTGACCTTGACCTGATCTTGAATATCATGGATGATAGCCCCGTCCTATATCGTAATACCGCCCGAGAAAATGATATTGGTCACTATTTGAAATTGAAATTAAAAGGGCAAGGACAAAACACTTTTGGCATTGGCGCGTCCGTAGAAGTCAGTCAGAATGGACAAACTCAATCTCACTATTTATCAGGTCAACGCGGATTTCAGTCCTCACCTGAACCCATCATTCATTTTGGATTTCAAAACGAAGAACCGATCGACAGTTTGATCATCACCTGGCCGGGAGGAGGAAAGGAATTATACACCAGCATAGAAGTAGATCAGACATTGGAATTGATTCAGGGTGAAGGTCAGGACTACACGGACGCCGACGAAACCCCAAGTACGATCTTTAGCCTTATCGATCTGCCTCCTTTAATGCATAGGGAGAATGACTACCAGGACTTCAAGTCCGAAAGACTGGCGATAAAACTAAATTCGAATTTAGGTCCAGGTCTATCTTCCGGAGACCTTGATGGCAATGGACAGGCGGACTTAGTGCTCGGTAGTAGTAAGGGCTATTCCATGCAGGCCCTAATGAATGGCCAATCTGTTCGAGACTTCCAGCCGGGTGGAATGGGAAGCAATGGCGAACCGCTGAGCAGCTTGATACTTGATGCCAATGGTGATGGAAATGATGACATTCTGGTCTGCAATGGTCCGGATGACGGTACATTAGGACCACCGTACGACCAATTATATCTCAATGATGGAAAGGGCAATTTCAGAATATCCGATGTATGGCCACAAATTCGGTCCAACAGCCGCCAGGCCATTTCGAGTGATTTTGATGGTGATGGAGATCAGGATCTACTTCTGATAGGACGCCGGGACAAGACCACCAAGGGAAAGGCGCGCAACTATTTGTTGCGTAATGACAATAATTCCTTTAAAGACGTTACAGATGATCTCTTATCAGAACTACATACCACTCTGCCGCTTTCCTGTGCCACCTGGACGGATATGGATGGTGATGGTGATGACGATCTGATCGTAGTGGGACATTGGCATCCGGTTACTATCCACATCAATGAGGGAGACAGCTTTTCAAAAAAGACCATTAACCAATCTACCGGATGGTGGAATTCTGTTGTAACTGCCGACATCGACAACGATGGAGATATGGATTTACTCACCGGTAATCATGGTCTCAACAGCATTTTCAAAGCCAGTAAAGACAAGCCACTGACCCTGGCCATCGCCGATTATGACCAAAATGGCAGTTGGGATCCTCTCGTTTTTCGATATATCAATGGCGTCAACGCTCCTTTTGTGAATAAGGATCTGTTTACCAGCCATATGCCCTTCTTCAATAAGAGATATTACAGTTTCAAGGCCTACTCGGAGGCAACTTATGAGGAATTGGTGGTAGATAGTCTCGATCCGGAAATTCATAAAGCCACCCAATTGGCTTCCGGCGTCTGGATCAATGAGCCTAAATTGAATTTCAAATTTATCCCTTTCCCGAATAAAGCACAATTAGCGCCGATACACGACATTCTTTCACGCGACTTCACCGGAGATGGATTGCCTGATCTGATCATTGCCGGTAATTCCAATTCTATTCACTACGAATACGGCAATATCAATGCTTTGGGAATAGCCTTGTTGGAAGGTACAGGTGATGGTAATTTCAAATTCATCAACCCAGGCCGATCAGGCCTTTTCACCACTGGATATCCACGGGATATTGAGTTATGGGAAAAAGATAGTAAACTGATCATTTCTGTGTCTCAAAATAATGGGGAGGTGGTGAATTATAGTATCGAGAAACCATTGAATTGATTTCATTCAATCGCCCTCTAAATCTGTCACCTGTCACCTGTCACCTGTCACCTGTCACCTGAAAATACTGGTTACCTCACCATAGTCAGTGTCTTGGTGATCAGATAGGGAAAATCCGTCTGAGCATCCTTGAAACTGACTTTGAGGACAAATACCGCCGGATCGAGTTTCTTTCCGTCATAAGTGCCATCCCAGGCGTCATCCGGAGAGGTCGAGTAGAAAACAGTACCTCCAAATCGGCTGTAGATCTTCCATTCCAGATCTTTCACGCCGTGAACATAAATTTGAAATTCATCGTTCTCCCCATCACCGTTAGGTGTAAATACATTTGGAATATAATACTGGACTTTGTTATTGACACAGATCCATTGACTCAGGCTATCGGTACATCCCAATTCGTTTTCTACGTACTGCGTGATCTTGAAATCACCGATCTCATTGAAGGCATGTCCAAGTGGTCCCGAAAGAAGGGACACCGTATCACTGCCGTCACCAAAACTCATCCAACCGTCTGTATAACCAACGGCCAGGTCGATAATTTCGATTTCATTATCCACAATATCGATACACGGTTGGTTTGGATTGATACTGAAGTTCGCCCTCAATGGATCAGCACCTTCCAATTCCAGCGTCACCTCTTCGGTGCAACCACTGAATAATTCTTCAATTTTAAAATTGTAAAAACCCGAGATCCCCTGGACCATGAAACCATTTAAGAAAATATCTTCGTCATCGGTAGACAATCGGTAATCCGTCTCATTTGGCGGAATGACCCTCAGCCAGGTAGTATCCCCGTAGCATACCTCGGGGCCGGTCTCATAATCCACCGTAAATTCAGGATAGACGTAAATAAAAATACTGTCCCGGTAGGCCAGAGAACAACCATCTTCGACAGTTACATAATACCAACCACTTTGATCCGGTCGGATAATATGACTGCTGCCAAATCCCAGATCACCATCCCAAACCGAGGATAGATTGCCCAATCCCCCTTCGGTTTTAATTTCTACAACGGTAGGATCCCCGAGACAAATGGAGTCCTTTGAGGCTGATATCACACCATCAATTGGCGGCAGGACACTAAAAAATAATCTATCATCGGACTGACATTCTCCACTTCCTCTGGTATAATAAACTTCATGAACACCCGTACCGAGCTGGCTGGGATTGAATGTATTTGAACTTAGCATTCCATTAATGTAAAGTTCACCGCCGGCGGGCTGCAGATCGATAACGATCGATGTATCTGAAAAACAATATTGCTGTTCGATACCGTTGATCGAAACTTCCTCAAACTGAAATACCTCGATCGTATCCCGAGTGAGACAACCTCTGGGAGAAGTATATGTGATCTCGTGAAATCCGATCCCGGTTACCTGGGGATCGAATAATCCAGTGTTATTATCCAGAATTCCATTCCCCCCCCACACTCCGCTGTCAGGTTGAGCCTCGAGAAAGGTCGGATCATCAAACTCGCAAAATGCATAATCTGGAATTTGTGCATCTCCCTCCACATCTATCCAAATGGTATCACCACAACTCACGGCTTCAAATACAATCGGGTGCAATCCCGGTCCGAGCAACCGCGGATTAAAATACCAGGTATCATTGCTATCCTTCAGGGAGGATGTAGTAAAATTTCCCCAATCAGGAAATATATCCACAAAGTCCTGAATATTGTACCAGGTGTTTTCCTGGCAGAACTCCAGGGTTCCATGGACCTCTACGTAAGGTTCAATAATGTACAATTTGAATACATCCGTACATCCATCCTGTTCTAGGGTATAATTGTATTCTCCTGTACCCAGTCCGCTAATATCAAAAGCATTCATCAACGGTAAATAGGTCCCGGGGCCTGACCAATTTCCAGAGATATTCAGAAAAAAGGTATCCGCTTCCACACATACGCTCCTGTCAGGACCTGCATATAATTCCTGGATATATATATCTATGGAGTCAATGCATCCATTGACATCGTAATAGTATCGGTAGGTTTGATTTGGATCTGGTCGCCATGCCTGAAGGCGGCCCAATACATTGTTCCGTATTCCCGGACCTGACCACCTCCCACCATATGGATCTGTAAAATCACGAAGATCGATCTGCTGTGAACTACATAATGTATCGATATCCGGCATTTGAATAGAATCACCTACATTGACTCGCTTCGCTCTGCGACAACCGTTCGGAGCAACATAGGTCACTATAAAAGATCCCGAAGTCGTCGGGTCAAAAACACCGTCCGGGCTGACATGGGGGCCTTCCCAATATCCACCATTCGGCGTGCCACCATTGAGATTAAATGCAGGGCTCCCTGCACACGCCGCCTGTATACTGCCTGCATTGATGGGGTATACATAAACGGTATCTCTCACTACGCATCCATTCGGATCGTGATATTCGATTATATCCCGTGATAATCCCGGTGCGTTGCCCCATCTCCAGAACTGATAGCGCCCCGCATCGCGAAGCCAGTTCGGTATAACATCAGAGTAATAATTTCCACCCGGTATGGTCACCTCATAGAAATGATCTCGGTTACCGGCACAAAACGTATCACTCTGAAGTGGATTCAAAAACTCAGGTAAAGGAAAAGGCACATAGGTCACCCAGGCTTCAGTGCTCCTGTTGGTGTTTATATTGATGACATTAACAGTAACGGTCGTAGTATCGTCAAAACAGATGTCTACCTCCTGCGAATTATCTGCGGTGTGCGACCAATTGAAAATATAGTTATCCGGTTGATCACCCACCACTTCGGCATAAACCCGGCCACATTCTCCAACACACGCCCTCTCACTCGTATAGGCCAAAACCTGGATCGGGCAATCCGACAAGGTAAATATGACATTCGCGAGGATGTCGTGCCACTCACCACAAACATCCTGTATACTTCCCATGAACTCAAGCCTGTAAGTGCCTGGGGCCCGCAGAGAATCATCAAAGATGATCTCAAAAGTAGAGCCCAGATAAGTGGAACTATCACAGTCCAGGAGGTTGATTCCCGAGATGGTCGGATTTCCGGGGCCGACTATGGAGAAATTTCCCGCTTGAAAAAGATCACAGTCTATTGGTACAGTGAACCTGAATGGACCATTCTGAAAAGGACACTCCACATTTCCATCGACGAGAAGATCCGGAATCTCCGGCTCTTCAATCTCAACTGTCCACCTCATCCGCCAACCACTTGCCACAATGTTATCATCACTCACGAAGTGCAAAGTCACACATCCGCTTGTGGCGATTAGCACAGGCGGAGGTTGCACTATACCGCTCAGTGTCGCCAGTACGGGACTGTTCGTATCCGGTCCATCATAGATCGTCAGGACATCATATCTGTCTTCCGAAGCAAAAAAATCGAAGGCAAGAATGATCTCATTGGCCTGATCCACGCAAATAGTAAATGTGTAATCCTCATTATGATCATACTGGCCGTCTTCCGGGCCTTCCTCGCTATCAAGCAAGATACCTTCGCAATCTCTGACAAGGTTATTGGACATGGTGTACTCAGGCTGCGCCACTCCGCCTACAAACCCAATAAAAATCAGGACGATTATATACTGAAATCTAATTTTTAGATTGTTCACATTCATAGTTGTCAAAATTATTCGCGGAGGATCACCACAGCATCAGTCATGAGGATATTACTCTCATTTCCCGCTCTGTCTATCATCTTGATCTCAAAAAATGTCTTCTCCGCATCGCCATTTCCAAAGACAAATAGATTTGGAAATTCTATATCGATCTTGCCTTTTACCGGAACATCACTACCCGGTGGCGCCACCGGACCAACGAAAAATCCGTCAAAGTTTTCCAATCTTGTATCCCTTACGTGAACAGCATATTTATCCGGGGACTCAAAGCCGATGTCCCCATCCCCGTCCTGATATTGAATAGAAAGTACGAGAACCTCCTGGTATTGCACTATCGTATCGTGAGAGACTCCCAGGAGTTCTATCTCAGGAATATCGGAAAATGGAATTTCGTCATCTTCGCGGCATGATGTAGCCATTCCGATCACAAGTAGGACCAGCAGAAGACTAATTCCTCCAGATAAAGGACATATAGTTTTTAACATAAAAAATACCGTTGTCGGTTGGAATTTCAGTTACATCGTTTTGATCATCCTGAACATATACTCTGAAGTACCACTGCTCCACATCCATATCCAGATCCATAGGCGGATTGATGTCCACTTTATGCGTATACTCCGCCTCATCACCATAAAATCCTCGCTCGATCTTGAGCATGGGGCCGACGTCAAGCGACATTTCTATATTCGTGGAGTCAGGAAAATTATAATCCGGAGAGAATATGATCTTGTTATAAGTCAATTCATCGGGTCTCAGATGATCGTGGCGAAAAGCAAAATAAAATGTTACCATCTGGGTATCCACAGGCATCATCAAAGGGCCGCCGGTTCCTTTTCTTCTTAGCCAGGTCGTATCCTCTATCCCAACACCGGCTCCCAATAATCTTGGTCTGGGGTATTTGTGGCTGGGGATAGTTCCTGTGATGTCCGGGGCGCCGGCCGAGATCCAATTCCTGATATTTTGGATGTAATCATCGCTTTTCAAAGGCCAGTCCGAGTCCGGTTCGACCTGGATAGGCATAGACGGTGTGAGTCTTCCTTCAAGCCTTGCAAGGATCACCGAAGTCTCTGGTTTGAATGGGTCAACTCTGAAGGTATATCCCCCATCATTCTTGATCGGCTCCTGGTAGATCAGGGTATTGTAAGCGCTTTCTATGGTTCGAAAATCCGGTTCAAAAGTGCCGTCATGGCATCCGATGTTCGAACATGTGGGCTTGAATACATTCTTGTAGATTCCTGCTATGGAGTTCGGATCCGGATCGTCAAGTTGCAAGCGAACTGTATCCTGATTCACTATCTCTCCGTCAAACGGATTTCCCATGTTATCCTCCTTCTGACAGGAGAACATTATCATCACACCCAATATGCCGATGATTAATCTCTTCATATTCCTACATTCTATCAAACAGTGATCGTGCCTGAGGATCCAACAAACCCTGATTGGCGACGACATCCTTTATTCCAAAAAGATCAGCGATCGTCGGAACAATATCCGCCGCATCCCCGACCGGGTTATTTTCATCTCCAATGGTCAATCCCGCATCGATGCCCGGGCCTACCATGAGTGTGAAGATCCGGCGACTGTTCTCGTTATTGCCGGAATGGTCGTAAGCATACCAGTCATTCTCATCCTGTATCGGATTGGGATCCATATCCCTGCCATGTTCCGGCATGACGAGCATGGTGGTCTTGCCAGCCATCTCAGGTATTCGCTGGATCTCCCTCCAAAGGAATCCGATTCCGTGATCTGCCCGGTGCAGATTCTTCAGGTACGCCGTGTAATTTCCATGACAAATGTCCACATTGGACATATCGATGATCGTCACCTTCGGTTTAAACCACCGCAGTACCTCGACCGCATAACCTATATTCTTGAGATCCCCGTTGTCATTGACAGGAGGCAAAGTGATATTGCCCTGCTTGAAGTTTTCAAAGGTGTGACGGACAAATTCCCGGATAAAGTCCTCTTCGTACTTGTCATTATACAAATGAGGGATCTCGAGGCCCTCTTCGAGATAATTATTATTTAAAAAATGACGCATTTCACGGATCATACCCCATTCGGTATCCGGATGGTAATTCTTAAAATCCATAAAATGATTCTGACCGGGGCGTCCGAATGTTACAAGTGGAGCGATGAAGTTGCCTCCATAGCGTCTGCCGTAGTCCTCGTGATCCGAGAAATTCAACAAAGGCCTGGATCCGTCCACACCCAATCCAACATACCAGCAATCGGTCGCCTTGAATCCTGCATGCCGCCTCAAGTATTCGAATATCGTCGGAGATACAGGGCGATTCCTCAAGCCCTGGGTGATATAGTAATTGCCTGAAACTCCCGTGCTCAGTCCATTAAAGTGGCCTGTTCCACCCCGCGAGAATCTTACCTCAGGAAATAGTGTGCCCTGGGACTCCAGAGGGGTGCTCAGGATAGGGTCAATAGGGAATCTGCCGATAATGTCATTGACCTCATCATCTATGCCGTAGGCAATCTTGTCTTCTGGGGGGGCACCCTCCAGCATGTTATACATGATGTTACCCTCGATATCTTCATTCTGGCTGTTGGCGAGATACTGCCTGAGTACAGCCTCCTGTTGCCTGACCCCACCGGCGAATAGAACAAATACGACGTGCTCTGTCATCGGGGCGGTAGTGGTGGCACTCAATATTCCGGAAGGAAGGATGTAAGGCACACCGGTTATTCCGGCGGCTGTAAGAGTACTCTTTTTTATGAATGACCTTCTTTTCATAACGATGAGGTTTAGTAGTGAAAGTGCTCGTTACAAGTGGCAAAAGAAAAATAGACCAGTTCGGGTGTGAGCTGAGGACGGCTCTCAATATAATTGATCATCCATTTCAGCTCTGCCTCCGTAGGTTGGCGGACAAGGAATCTTTTGTATGTCTCTCGCACAAAAGTCTCTGGGTCCATACGCATAAAATCTTCGGAAGGCAGGATCACCTTCGGATCGTTCATATACTTGCTCACGAGAATGTCGAAGGCCACCTGTTTATCACCAATGGATAGAATGGCCTTCTGGGCTTCCAACATCTTGTTAGGCCCG
>JAWVZH010000116.1:0-9736 GCA_033722295.1 Saprospiraceae bacterium | reverse complement strand
TCGCTGATGATGACCTCATGTAGAACTATATCGAATATATCAAGGGTGTTCTTGAATAGATCATGAGTCAGTGGCCTGTTAGGCGCCATTCGTTCCATGGCAACTGCGATCGCCTGGGCTTCAAAACCACCGATGACAATGGGCAGTCTTCTTCTACCTTTCATCTCGCCAAGTACAACAGCATAATTGTGTGATTGCGTCACACTGTGAGATAAGGCCACTATTTCCAACTCTATTTTCTTCATTCCTGCCTAAGGTATTAATTAAGACTTAAACTTTTTAACCGCCTCTGTCAGTCTGGGTACCACATCAAATAAATCCGCACAAACCCCATAATCTGCCGCTTTGAAAAACGGAGCTTCGGGATCTTTATTTATCACAACTATTACCTTGGAATTGTTCACACCAGCAAGGTGCTGAATGGCACCGGAAATTCCAATCGCGATATACAGATTGGGTCTGATAGCTACACCTGTTTGTCCCACGTGCTCATGGTGTGGACGCCAATCTGCATCGGCCACAGGACGGCTACATGCCGTTGCGGCTCCGAGTGCATCTGCCAATTCCTCAATAATATCCCAATTGGAAGGATCCTTCATCCCCCTCCCTGCTGATACAACAAGCTCTGCCTCCGGCAAAGGAACTTCTCCTTTTTTAACATCCGAAGAGATGATCTCCAGCCTGGAGTCAGGAACATCGACGTCAACGTTCTCTACTTCCACTGCACTTCCTGAGCGATCCACCGGGATAGCATTACGCATCAGTGTGACTATTCCCATATCACTTTCGATCTCATAAGTGGCATAGGCCTTACCACTGAATACCGACTTTTTGGCAATATATCCATTGTTACCCGAACTCACCGGTTCTACTACTCCAGAGACCAGACCGCTATTCGATTTTACCGCAAGTCTTCCCGCAACACTTTTCCCGAATGAACTGTGATTCAGGACCACTAACCGGGCATTCACTTTTTCAGCGATTTGATGGAGAATATCACAAGCCATGGCATTATCGGCTTCGGCAATCGATCCGACATCAACTTTCAAAACTTTGTCAGCCCCTGACTCTCCAAGTGCACCTGCCTCTTCTACATCACCAAATACGACTGCAGTGACACCTGAACCCAAAGCTTCAGCCGATTTCCTGGCAAAGGTTGTGGCTTCAAATGCTGCTTTCTTGAATCGTCCATCCTGATGTTCTGCGTATACTAAAACCATATTGTTCTTTTCTTATATCACTTTGGCCTCTTCATGAAGAAGACGAACCAGTTCATCCATATTGTTTTCATCGATCATCGTCACACCCGTCTTCTCCGCCGGCAGTTCAAATTTCTGGATCGCCAGATGGCTTGAAGCATCTACAGGTTGCACCACTTCAAGTGGCTTTCTTTTGGCCATCATGATCCCTCTCATATTCGGAATTCTCTGCTCGGCAAGACCTTTGGCCGCGCTGACTACAAAAGGATAGGACACTTTTACAGTTTGCGTGCCGCCCTCCACATCACGAGTTACATTAGCCGACCCTTCATCGGCCTCCATGTCACTTGCATACGAGACAAAAGGCAGGGACATGTGCTGAGCAAGCATGGCACCTACTTCCGAGCCATTGTGATCGATGGTTTCCTTACCAGTGAATATGATGTCATATCCTTTATCACTGGCAAACGCCGCGACCTGAGCCGAAACGTCTTCACTGGATTCTGGATCCTTATCCACCCTGAATGCCTTATCGGCTCCGATAGCCAGGGCCTTGCGTATGATAATGTCATTCGATGCAGGCCCCACATTGACGACATGCACTTCGCCGCCGAGCTTCTCCTTGACCTCTATGGCTTTCACAAGCGCATACCACTCATCATAGGGATTCATGATATAACTTACGCCTTCACTATTGAATTTCTTACCATCTTCAGTAAAGCTGATCTTAGCTGTCGTATCCGGTGTCTTGCTGATGCAAACGAGTGAATTCATGCTTAAAAATTTGGTGCAAATATAGGTAAATTAACATCGGAGAAAAGGCCCCCTATTTCACATAGCCAACAAAGAAAGAACAAGACTCACGCATCAATGTTTTCCATGTTTGAACCCTATTCAAGTAACACGGAACATTCTCGGTTTAAGGGAAGTCATCGATTCAACGATAAAAGCTAACTTTGGTGCCTCATGGAAAGAATGGAACACATAAAGAGCATGCTCGCAGCCGAACCGAAGGACGAATTCCTCCATTATGCAATGGCTCAGGAATATCAAAAAAACGAGCAGTATCAAGAGGCTATCGAATGGTATAATAAACTCAAGGAATTGAACCCCGATTATGTAGGGCTCTACTATCACCTTGCTGAATGCCTGGCAAAGTCCGGTGCGAAATCTGAGGCAATGGGGGTCTATGATCAAGGTATAGAGGTGGCGGCCAGACTTCAGGATCTACATGCATTGAGCGAACTCAAAAATGCCAGGTTGAATCTTGAGATGGACCTGACCTAATTGCTGTTAGTCACAATGTCGATCACGCCTTTATAAACCATTGTAGCAGGCCCGATCAGCCAAGCTTCCTGGCTTCCTCCGGCAGACCGTTTCACCTCCACATCAAGGTTGCCGCCTTTCGCCCGAATATGAATGATCCCGTGGGCTTTGTTATGTCTATGCATATGGATAAGGGCAGCTGCCGTCACTCCTGTACCACAAGACAAGGTCTCATCCTCCACACCGCGTTCATATGTGGCAATTTCGATCTCTTCTGGGGATATTTCATGGATAAAATTGACATTGACACCTTCTTCCCTGTATTCTGGAGAGTTTCTAACTCTGCGACCTTCTTCCACAACATCTACGTCGTCAATGCGATCGACATAACGGATGAAATGGGGAGAACCGGTATCGATGAAATATTCGTGAGGAGATAATGAACGTGGTTCACCAGCATTCATCAAAACAGCGATCTTTCCCGGCTCCACGTGGGCCTTGTGAGGACCATCGCTTGCTTCAAAGGCTGTAATTTCTTCGATGTGACCGAGACGGTGGGCCAGGTCGACAAGACATCGGCTTCCATTGCCACACATACTGCCTGGATGGCCATCGGAATTGTAGTAATGCATATAGAAATCGAAATCCCTCGAAGGCCTGAGTATTATTACGCCATCAGCACCGATGCCGAATCGCCTGTGACATATGGATTGTACCACTCCAGGGTCGAAGCTCTCGATCGGAAAGTCTGAGGCGCGACCGTCGAAGATGATAAAGTCGTTTCCCGTACCCTGGTATTTAAAAAATTCAATCTTCATCGACCTGTATGGTGTCCTGCTTAACGGGATAATTATCGGTGGCGACCAGATACTGATATCGCCCAAACATGATGGCAAGTACGATGAGTATGAATATCAGCGAAATGATGGACCAACGCCATCCCCAAATATTTCCCAAATAATCGTTATTTCCTTTTTCCTCCATATGTCGCGAAAGTTAAAGGTCTGCAAAAATTGATTAAGTTATAATCTTGCAGGTTCATTCTTTGTTATATTGACCAAAGGAAACGCAATGAAAGCAATACTTCAATTAGTTTCAGTTGCCATTATAAGTGCCCTGGCCTCTGTTTGGTTCTACTCCACATACTTTTCTCCACAGGTTATGATACCAATGGAAGACCGACGTCCTGTGCAGACCAAACAGGCATATGATATCGATAAGCATTGGAATCCAGGTGTTCAAAGGCAATTCCTTTCTGCGAGTCCTACAGATTTTATCGAAGCCTCTGCCGCCAGCACACCGGCCGTCGTGTTTGTCACAAGCCTGCAAAAAATGGATTACAATTTCTGGATGGGCGACCGGGTGGGTCAATCAAGCGGGTCTGGTGTGATCATCTCGAAGGATGGATACATAGTAACGAACAACCATGTCGTGGAACAGGCCACTGAGATCAAGGTATTATTGAACGACAACAGAGAGTTCAATGCAGATCTGATCGGTACGGATCCCACGACAGATCTGGCACTTCTCAAGATAAAAGCCAGGGACCTTCCATATCTGATCTTTGGTAATTCTGATTCATTATTAGTTGGAGAATGGGTGCTGGCTGTTGGTAATCCACTCAGATTGCAGTCTACTGTAACGGCGGGAATAGTAAGTGCGAAGGGCAGAAATATCAATATCCTCAACGAGCAACAATACAGTATAGAATCTTTTATCCAGACCGATGCCGTCGTAAATCCCGGTAATTCAGGTGGGGCCCTGGTCAATACCAATGGCGAACTCATAGGCATTAATACCGCCATCATCACTCAATCGGGAAATTATGAAGGCTATTCTTTTGCTGTGCCCTCTAACCTTGTGCAAAAAGTAGTCGCGGACATCAAAGAGTTCGGAAGTGTCCAAAGAGGATTGTTGGGCATAAGGATACAGGACGTGACTTCCGACATAGCGAAAAAAGAAGATCTTCCAAGCATTGAGGGTGTTTATATCAATTCAGTCTTCCCGGATGGGGCGGCTTATGATGCCGGTATGGAGCGAGGGGATGTCATAGTGGCGATCAATGGCAACAAGACATCAACGGTACCCCAACTGCAGGAGCAGATCGGTCGGTTCCGGCCTGGCGATCAGGTCACCATTGATTATTTCAGGAATGGCAACCTGAGATCCGCGGATATCATACTTAAAAATCAGGTCAATTCTACAGAACTGCTCCTTGTGAGACGCGATGAGATCTTGAAAGATCTGGGCATGGAAGTGCGCGACCTGAGTCAGGCTGAAGAAGAAAGGATCGACGAGGTAGGTGTGAAAGTTGTCAGCATTGATAAAGGCAGCATTATTGACAAAACCAATATGATCCCCGACTACATCATTACGGCTGTCAACGGAAAGCGCATTACTTCTTCGGATCAATTGGTCGACTATCTCGAAAATGCTGAGGGAAAGGTAGTCCTGGACGGATACTACGAAAAATACCAGGGAGAGTTTCCCTACTCCTTTTATTTGGATTAGACCCAGTTCCGGCTCTTAGATAAGGCATATTTTTTCAGTATTTTTCGAACCTTAAAAAACAGAAACCCTTTACATGACAAATAAAGAAAAGGAGTTCAATGCCCATGAGGATGCGATGAAACTTAAGATCTCTCAGCTCAATCGCAGACTGGAGAAGATAAATGAGGGCGGAGGCAAGAAAAAGCTGGAAAAACAGCGCTCAAGGGGCAAGATGACGGCCCGAGAGCGTGTAGAATACCTCCTGGACGACGAGTCCTACTTTTTCGAAATAGGAGAATTTGCCGGCTATGAAATGTATGAAGAATACGGCGGATGTCCGGCTGGCGGCGTGATCGTAGGTATCGGTAGGGTATCCGGGCGCTTATGCGTGATTGTTGCCAATGACGCCAGTGTGAAAGCTGGTGCATGGTTTCCGATCACCGGAAAGAAAAACCTGAGGGCACAGGAGATCGCCATGGAGAATCGTTTGCCTATCATTTACCTGGTCGATAGCGCTGGAGTGTTCCTGCCCATGCAAGACGAGATCTTTCCGGATAAAGAACATTTCGGACGCATTTTCCGAAATAATGCCCGAATGTCGAGTTTGGGTATCCCACAGATCGCAGCGATCATGGGTAGTTGTGTCGCCGGTGGCGCATATCTGCCCATCATGTCGGACGAAGCACTTATCGTAGAAGGCACCGGCTCTATATTTTTGGCGGGACCGTATCTTGTTAAAGCGGCTATTGGAGAAGAGGCGGATAAAGAAACCCTGGGTGGTGCTTCCACCCAAAGCGATATATCCGGAGTAACGGACTATAAAATGCCCGATGATCCCACATGCCTGGATACTGTAAAGGACCTTATAGATAAAATGGGGACTTCGGAAGGCGCCAATTTCAATCGGAAAGCCTCGGTTCCACCCAAACTCAATGAAGAAGAAATTCATGGTCTCAAGCCGGACAATCCTGCCAAGCCTTATGATATGCGGGAGATCATCAAGAGACTGATAGATGATTCCAGGATGACGGAATACAAAAAAACCTATGGAAAGACGATAATATGTGCCTATGCCCGTATCGATGGTTGGTCAGTAGGCATAGTCGCCAATAACAGGAAGGTTGTCAAAAATGCCAAGGGTGAGATGCAGGTCGGTGGCGTGATCTATTCGGATTCTGCTGATAAGGCTGCCCGATTCATTATGAACTGCAATCAAAAGAAGGTGCCGATCATCTTTATCCACGATGTCACAGGGTTCATGGTGGGAACGAGGTCGGAGCATGGTGGCATCATTAAGGATGGCGCCAAGATGGTCAATGCCGTTTCCAACAGTACCGTACCCAAGATCTCCATAGTCCTGGGCAATTCATATGGTGCAGGTAATTATGCGATGTGTGGAAAAGCCTACGACCCCAGACTGATCGTAGCCTGGCCCACCGCCAAGATAGCTGTAATGGGCGGTGAACAAGCCGCGAAGGTCCTCACTCAAATTCAGGTTTCCTCAATGAAAGCCAGGGGTGAAGAACCGGATGAGGAGAAAAAAGATGCGTTGTTTACCAAGATCAAGGAGCGATATGACAGGCAGACCACACCGTATTATGCTGCTGCCAGACTATGGGTTGATGCCATCATCGAACCACTGGAAACACGACAATTTATTAGTTTGGCAATTGAATCCGCCAACCATGCGCCAGTTGAGCCGTTTAACGTTGGAGTTCTACAAACTTAGATCATGGAAGAACAGAAAAGTAAAAACTGGTTTAAAAGATTACAGGAAAAGTGGGGCGTTTCTGCTCAACAAGCCATCATCATTCTGATCGTCTTTGCCTGTACAGGATTTTCTGTCATGTTCCTCAAGGATCCCCTGTTGAATCTAATCGTGGGTGAAGAACAAAAACAGGTTTGGCACAGCGTGACCTATTATGTGCTCATCCTGCCTATTTATAATATACTTCTGCTGATATACGGCTTTATCTTCGGCCAGTTTCGTTTCTTCTGGGAATTCGAGAAACGGTTTTTTTCACGACTTACCGGTCGAAAGAAAGTAGAGACTTCCTCCTCATGAGAAGTCTGTTAATTTTTGTAATACTCCTCTTCTGGCAATTCTCGGTCCAGGCACAGGAGGACACTCTTGAATTGAAATATTTCTTCCTGGGCGATCTTTCATATTATCAGGCTGGAATAAATAATCCATCCCCATCCATTTCATTGGTATCACCTCCGGAGACCGACATGATCAAAAAAGGTCTATACCTTCCATTCTTTTGCAGGATGGAATCAAAATGGGAGGAAAAAGCTGGCAGACCACTAAAATTCAGACTGGGATCCGTCGAAATTGTGGATCGGTACGAGGGTAAAAGTGGTCCAGTTTTCAGATAAGATATTAGCCCACATTAGCAATAAAGAATTGAGAAATCATAGAAAAAGGGGTAACCGGATGGATCAATCCAGTTTTATCAGGTCACTGGCACCGATAGGTCGTGAAACTTCAAATCCTTCTGCATAATCCACGTCAATATATCTTCCAAAAATGCGTGCTTTGGATTCTATGTAATCCATAAAACCCTTTCCGGAAATAGGAGATTCGGGCTCTTCGGAATCCGGATCATAGAACTGTGAACTGAAGCATTTAATACACGCCATTTTTTTCTCCAAATAGTCACTGATGTCGACAACTACATCGGGGGTTCTGTGATGATCCTGAATATAATGGTATATCGCCCGCGGCCGCCAATGAGATTGGTCGACACCATCGTTCGTGGTTTCGATCTTGATAAGACCCGAAAGAAAACAGGCTCTTGAAATGAAGTCTGCTCCCCTGCCATGGTCAGGATGACGATCCTCCAAGGCATTGGCCAGGACTATATCGGGGCGATATTTCCTTATGGCATAGATCAGTTTGATGAGCGATTTCTTATCTTGTTCGAAGAATCCATCCGGTAAGCCCAGATTTTCCCGAACTACCGCACCCATCAATTTTCGACTTGCTTCCGCCTCTTCTAGCCTCAGGGTTGCATTCCCCCTTGTTCCGAGTTCACCTTGTGAAAGGTCGACAAGACCGACCTTATATCCTAGATCGATATGACGGAGAAGTGTACCCGAACAACTCAACTCAACATCATCAGGATGAGCGCCGATCGCCAGTATGTCAACTTTTTGATTTGCCATGGAAATTATAGAAGAGAAACAGAATCACATAACCCTTTGTTTTTAGTTTAAACAACTTACCATGCTCGATTCCTCACTGCAATTATTAAAGTATTACAAATCCCTTGGAGAAAAGGCCATTGCTCAACTGGATGACCGACAACTTTTCGAAAAGGTCCATGATGACGCCAATAGCATAGGAAACTTAGTAAAGCATCTGTGGGGTAATATGCTTTCCCGGTGGACCGATTTTTTGACCACTGATGGAGAAAAGCCCTGGCGGGAAAGAGACGCCGAATTCGAGGATACAATCTCGGACAGAAAAGAGCTTTTGTCAAAATGGGAAGAAGGCTGGCAGGTTGTCTTCGATGCGCTTTCTCCACTATCAACAGATGATGCGAATAGAAAAGTGACGATCAGGGGTGAAGAACATACTGTTGAAGAGGCTGTACTCCGGCAACTGGCTCATTACGCTTACCATATAGGTCAGATCGTGTTTATAGCGAGAAATCTGAAAGGTGAGAACTGGGAAAGTCTTTCCATACCAAAGGGAAAGTCCAGCTCCTACAACAAGGCTCATGCGGGTAAGATAAGATCATCCGGAGAGAGCATTTGGAAAAAATAATTGATTCTACGACATCTGCTGTAGCGAATGCAGGAATCTCACAGTATAACATGTAGAGCGTAGATCCATCCCAAAGCGAACTGCGCTGCCAAAAAGTCCCATCATTGTCCGTTTCAAACATTCTAGTGAGAAAGTCGCGCAGTTTTGCTGATAAAGCTGACGACAAATGGTAATTTTTATTTTATAGTTCAATTAAAAAAACCTCAATATGAACAGACGTCTATCCATTCTAGCCGTATTCTCAGGCCTCTTCATTCTCTATTCCTTCAGCAGTGGCCCTCCCACAGGAAGGACCGGTGCTCCCGGTGAAGGACTCTGCACAGGTTGTCACACAGGCGGGGGACCGGGCTTGGACGGAACAGTTTCAATAAGCGGACTGCCATCAACGATCATAGGGGGAGACACGTATACAATTACGGTGACAGTAACCAACCCGAATGGTGCTTCTCAAGGTGCAGGATTCCAGATGACCGCCTTGGACGAGAACAATCTGAAGGCGGGCACCATGACCAATCCATCGTCCGGATCCAAAGTGCATTCTGGTGGAGGCAGGGAATATCATGATCACACAGCACGACGGTCGTACAGTGGAGGAGCGGCATCCTGGACTGTTGACTGGACGGCCCCTACGCCAGTCATGGATCTCGACGTGACCATGTGGGCAGCGGGCAATATTACTGACAGCAATCCCGGATTCAACTCAGCCAACGACCGTATTGTGACCTCTAACGTCACAGGAACTGTCCTTGGTGCAGGTGCTCCGCTCGAGGTCGATATCGTTTCTTCAACTAACGTTACCTGTTTTGGAGGCAACGATGGAAGCGCTACAGCCAATGCTACAGGTGGGTCTGGTGGATATTCGTATAATTGGTCCAACGGACAGTCAGGCGCGGTGGCAACCAATCTGTCGCAGGGAAATTATACCGTAACTGCAACCGATTCCAATGGTGATATGGCTACCGAAGATGTGACGATCTCCCAACCTTCAAGTCCGACAAGTATTTTGATA
>JAWVZH010000115.1:0-9812 GCA_033722295.1 Saprospiraceae bacterium | reverse complement strand
AGTCCTGACCGACAAAATTCTCTGGCAGGTTCCAGATCATCATCTATGAACAAGACGACCTCAGCCCGACTCATCTCATAACCGAGATTTCTCGCGAGAGACACATTCGGGCGTTCACTCCTCGCCAACCGCACTTCCTTCAAGATCGCATGGGGTATGACATCGGTTAAGTATCCTGGCTCATTCTGATCGATGACAATGACCTCCATATCGTCCCATATGGTCTGGTCGACCAAACAGTCAACCAGCTTTTCCAGGCTTTCGGACCTTTGATAAGTCGGTATGACCACACTTAACGCCGGCATGTCAATTATTCATTTGTTTCAATTGCCTGTAGACCTGAACATACCCCTGCACGGTCCGCTCCAGCGTAAATTTGTTTGCATTTCGAAAACCCTTTTCGATCAGATGCTCTCGCAATGATCCATTGCTCATTAACTCCCTGATGGCTTTCCTGATCTCACCTTCATCCACGGGTGAGACAAGTTTCGCGCCCTCACCTGCAACTTCAGGCATGGCCGAGACATTGCTGGTCAATACCGGTATACCGGTCTTCTGAGCCTCAAGAATCGGAAGACCGAAACCCTCCTCAAGTGAGACAGAAGCCAAAAGATCCACCGATCGATAAACATCTACTAATTGGTCTTCGTCGAGATCCGTATGATTTTCGTAATTGATACCTTGACGGACCAGAAGGTCCTTCTGTTCTGTTGATAATATCCCGATAACAACCAGTTGAATATCAAGTCCCTTGATCGCCGATACGAGTCTGTCAAGATTCTTATTTGGTTTAGTACCGATCTGGAGTATCCTGAACTTTTCTGATCTGATCTTTGACTCACCAGGTGAAAATCGATCAGATACATAATTATGTACCACTTTTACCTGGTCCGCATCACATCGAGTCAACTCTACAATCTCACGCTTTGATGACTCCGACACAGTGGTGATCAATGCCGCCTTCGACACCGGCCATTCCATCCAGAGCTTTTTCAGCAACCAACGCTTGACTCCACCGGCTTTTTCTACAAAACCACAATCATGAATGGTCAGTATGGTCTTTTGGCTCTTCATTAACAGGTCAACAAAGTGTATATCGCCCGTAACATGGTTAATATCACCCTGGCGGCCGGCTGACCACAACATCATTTTCAATCTGTTCCAGATACCGCTGCTTTCAACAGGCATTTCTATGATCACACCCTTTAACGGTGCCGGCAGGGCTGGCACCACATCTGAAAAGATCCTTTCAATACTGTAGTTGCCCCGTCTTGGCTTGCGTGTAAAGTAGTGGACGGTCAACCGGTTTTATTTGATTTCCGCGGAATTAATATAATCCTCAATCTCTTCGATCTTTTGTCGATAGGTATTTGACAAAGCCCATTCCCTCCGACTTCTGCATATTTCTGGACCGATGTAATCCGGGTAGTTGGTCTTTATTTCTTCAAACTTTTTCCTGAATGATTTCTCTGTATCCGCCATTTCAATAACCGATACATTCTCATAGGTCGAAAGTCGTGTTGAAAGAACGGGCAATCCTGTACTAAAATACTCCAATACTTTATGGGAGTTGTCCATGCCAAATCTATCTGTCTCCCTGTAAGCGATGAATAGCATATCCATTTCGGATAAAGCATTAAATAATTCCGATCCCGTCTTTACCCCGTGGAAATGAACATTCGGAAGCGCTTTTAATCGCATAACAAATTCGTCCTCCCTGTCATAATTCCCCCAAAAATGAAAACCGATCTCATTTTCATCCTCAACCAATGACAGGATCAATTCCTTGTTTATCGAGTGAATGGACATATGGCCGGCATATCCGACATTCTTCAGGTTTTCATTATCCGGAACATAGTCCATTTTATTTTTTGCGTGTTTCGAAAATTCCGGATTCAACGCATGGCCAATAACATATTTCTTGTCATGCTCTATTCCATGAAGTATCTGATTACTAACAGAGAATACAACATCATAAGACGATTTATGCTCTTTGCCTTTATTCACAAGACGGTCAACTGGAAAGAATATTCGTAATGAATTTTTGAATAAATCCTCATGAAAGAAATAAGAATCATTGTCAAAATTGATCAGAACTATTTTATCATCCAGCTTTTCTCTTACTTCACCAAGTATTTCTCTCAGTTTTCTTTTATATACCCAGGGAAGATAGAATTTGGTCCAGTACGGCACCTGCACTCCCCACTTGACAATAGTTACTCCATTTTCCGGACTGTTGTACTTAGTGTTCTCTTTATAGCCAAAAAGAGGAGGTTCGATGAAGTAGACCTCATTGCCCACTGCAGCCAACGTCCGGGCATAGTGATGCTTGGAAACAGGAAGGTGATCCCAGGTCTGGGGTGAGATCAGTATGACCAATCTGTTCCTGAATCGAAATTCAGTCATATTCCGATGAGGTCAAGAATTGGCTTTAATGGTCTGAATGCAGGATATTTTTGAAAAAATCCTTTTTGAGTTTCATAATCCGTATGTTCCCTTCTCGGCAGGTCCATCAACTCCTGAAATTCCGATTCTGTCAGTCCCAGCTTTTTACAAACAAAATCGTAGTCTTCCTTCATGAGTTGATGGTCTCTATAAAATGGTTGCTTGAGCTCCGATAATGCCTCTTCCTTTGAAAGCTGCCGGGAGAAGATCAAATTAGACAGGTGAGCCTTTCGTTTATCGATGTTAAATTTTCGTGGTAAAATATAGCCCTGATAGAATCTGGTCCATAATGATTCATGGTGTTTTCCACCATAATCTCTCCAATTCAGGACTTGCTTTATCTTCTCCTTGACCTCATCATACCGATAATCGATATAATTCAGGGGAGTTAAAACTTCCATCATCAAATAATCCTCGCAATATTTTCTCGTCTTATGATCGAGGAAAGGATAAGTCTTAAGATCTCTGACCCTGGTCCTTCCGAATCTGTTGACTATATCCTTGATATTGACCGCGTCGCTCTTGTTATATATCCAGTGTCGTGGCAATACATGTTCCGTGACGACATTCATGCCGGCGAGCACGTATCTGATTTTCCATTTCCTGGCCTGTTGGTATAGAACTGCCATAAAAGCATGATCTGTCAACACCTCGATGTCCACCACGGAAGCTTTCAGATAGGCTAATTGCATTTCCCGGAACTCTTTCCAATCCACCACATAGGTGTAGAGGTCAAATCCGAGGGCGTTGACCGTCTGCTCTATATTATGCTGGGCCAGTTCCGAATTCCACCCATTATCAAAATGCACTATAAGTGGATTCAGTCCCCATTCTCTGGCCATCAGACACAGGAAAGTACTGTCCACACCACCGCTTAATCCGAGAATACAATCGTAGGACTTTCCCCGACCACTGGCCTTGACCTTTGCCAGATCGTACGTCAATCTCTTCTCTCCCTCGTGGCCGGAGAACACCTCATGCGCTTCGGCGATCTTGTATTCATGATAATAGTTACAAATGCCGTCATCATCGAAAAAAATATTGGGATCGGCAATTGTATCCATCACACTCAACGAGCATTGCTGATAACTTCGGCCGCAATTTGCTGCCCGATCCTCCTGCAGCACTTTTTGATCATAAATTTCTTTCTCTTTCATCGGTCTTCCTCCTTCTCGTCAGTTGAACTACTTATATAAAAATTAGAATCGCGCCATGCAAATAAGGAATTGCTCAGTCTTTAAAGGCCTCTAGTAATTCACTTCTTTTCGGATATGAAATCAGGACAGCCCTGTGGGGCCCCTGAAATACAAAAAAACTGCCAGCGGCCACCGCCGAGGCTCCAGCCTGTTTACATGCTTTCATATCGTCAAGGCTGTTCGCACCTCCAAGGGCGACAACCGGGATATTCACGACATTGCTGATCATACCCTGT
Source organism: Saprospiraceae bacterium (assembly GCA_033722295.1). Taxonomy (GTDB): domain Bacteria; phylum Bacteroidota; class Bacteroidia; order Chitinophagales; family Saprospiraceae; genus JAWVZH01. The sequence continues at coordinate 5,935 of JAWVZH010000115.1, read as the reverse complement.
AAATGATGATCATATCCCTTCATCGTACCATCGCGGTCTACGGATTGAATGATAAGTTCACCTGCCCCGGCATCCTCCATCCTGATCGCCCAATCCTGTGGAGTACCCTTCCATTTCTTCCTACCATTTTTGCTCCTTACTTCGTATCTGCCCCACCAGTTTCTTTTGACGTCCAGGCAAACAATAATGCTTTGTGATCCAAATTGACCGGCCGCCTCACGTATCAGCCCAGGATCCGACAAGGCGGCATTCTGCAAGATCACTTTTTCCACTCCGTTATTGATCACTCGGCGAATATGTTCGATCTCAGTAATTCCTCCACCATAGGACATGGGCATAAAGGCCTCACCAGCAATTTGTTTGATCAGGTCAAAGTCGGGTAAAGAGTTCTGTATAGTGGCGCCAATATCGATGACCGCAATTTCATCCACTTCTTTTTCATTGAATATCCTTACAGCGTTTAGGGGGTCACCGATATATGTATGATCCTTAAATCTTACCGATTTGACCACACCGCCATCTCTCAACAATAAGACTGGTATGACGCGAGGTATATTCACTAGAGCTCAGCAAAGTTCTTCATAATCTTCATTCCAAACTTATGTGATTTTTCAGGATGGAATTGCACAGCCATGATATTTTCCCGAAATAATCCTGCGGTAAAATCGTACCCGTAATCGGCCTTGCATAATATCAAATTTTTATTCTCGGTCGTCACATGATATCCATGAACAAAATAAAATCTTGGGTCAGGACCCAACCCTTTGAAAAGCGGGTGAGATCTGTTGTATTTTATTTCAGCCCATCCCATGTGCGGCAGTTTTTCGCCGTTCATTCTATTTTTATCGAAAGCAATGGTTGTGGCCTCCAGCCATCCGAGCCCCTTTGACATTCCTTCCTCGCTCTTCTCCGTCATCAATTGAAGGCCAAGGCATATTCCAAGAACAGGCGTTTGTTTGTCAATGACCTTATCGTTTAACACATCAATGAGGTTCGCTTGCCTGAGGCCTTTCATGCCATGATCGATGTGGCCCACCCCGGGAAGGATCAATTTATCCGCCTTTTCAATTTCATCCGGACCCCCTGAGATGGTCACATTCGGACAACCCACTTTCCTCAACATATTCGCAATGGAAAGTAGATTTCCCGAGCCGTAATCTACGATAACAATACTCATAACATTCTTGAGAGTTGACGGCCGAGTTCTTTTGCATTTGACCTCGCATCATATTCAAGTCTCTGCATCTCTCTGGCTGCCCTTCTCATTTGTGCCACATCTTCGGCCTTTAAACTTTGAAATTTCAATATCGCATCTGAAAGATCGACGTTCGTAAAATCAGAGTTAAGGAGTATCCCGTTCTCTGAATTTACGATCTCGGAGATCCCCCCAACGTCAGGTGCAATAACGGGCATTCCTGCCGCCATGGCTTCCATAATTGCCACGGGCACACCTTCATTGTCACTACAGTTCACAAAAAGATCACAGTTCTTTCCGACGTAATAATTGTGCACCTCTCTCGGCAAAACATGTCCTGCCCAATGAACTGTGACATTACCCGGGAGGTCGAGGGCCTGCTTCCGGAGGTCCTCCATCAATTCACCATCTCCTATATGGGTCCATCTGATCTGGATATCAGAAATAGCTTTCAAACTCTCTATCAATCGATCTATACGTTTTATGTAAATGAGAGACGAACAACTGAAGATTCGCAATACGCCATCATTGCTCATCTTCGACATACCAAAATGTCTGACACCCAGAGGTGCTCGCTCTATTTTCTCAGGCTCAACTGACCACTCACTTATCAAATAGCTCTTACCCATTCCAGATACAGGCAATAACAGATCAGCAGCTCTCAAGACCAGGTCGTGGAATGGAATATAACCAGTCGGATATCGGTCTTTGTAGAGATCATAACCATGCAGACGCATTACTGATGGCATTTCCGGCGAAAAGACCGCCAGGACTTCAGCGGTGAGGCGACCCCAAAAGAAATATGAGAGCGATTCCCTCATCCTCAAATATTTTCGGAGCCTTTCGTGTTTTGATAAATTATATATTCTGGTTGAAGATGTAAAAAACTGATTCCAGCCATATCGTCCTTTGAGCAAAGTTTTCGATATCTCCCTTATTAAAGTGACGGGATAAGACAAACCTAGCCTGATCACCGAGACCAGGTTGTAGTTATTTTCCAGTTTAGAAAAAAGAGGATCTTCGACCTGAATATTCTTTTCAAGACAGATCGACGGATCTATTTCACCTGAACCGTGAAAGGGAATCACCAATATCCTGTCAAAAAAAGAACTTAAACCATTCAACTCATTCTCCTTCCATGTCTCTCCCAGACCATAGGGGAAGCTTTCTGTAAAATACAGCAATGTCATCAGTCTGCCGACGCCTCCAGAATGATCGTTTCCCGTGTCATTGGATAGCGGCGGACTATCCATCTTTGCCACCAGGTTTCCGGCATGTACGTTTGCGCATGTCTTACATTCCTCACGGAATATCCAGATTCCGTCACCACCTTCGCCAGGGTATACGGTGAGAACCAGAACCTGTGATCCGAATTGATCAATTCCTTATTTGATGGAAGTCGTATCAAATTATTAAGGTCCCAGGCATTAGGGACGGTGATCACAATTATTTTGAAGTTGGCCTCAAGCCTTCTTTTTATTCCTTCAAGAAAACGCACCGGATCATTGATGTGCTCTAATACCTCTCCCAGAATGAGGTAGTCCCATTCTTCATCCAATATCTCTTTAGGAATATCATCTTCCAGTATATCAAGTGCATATACATTTTGGATCGAAAGTTCTTCTTTCACAAATTGAACCGCATCATCATCGATATCGATCCCCACACATTTTTCACTCACATCAACCAATCTCTTATGCAGCCATTCGTTTTTCGAGTACTTGCTCTTTATCAGTGGAACATGGTCTGTAAAGCCAAAATGAAGGACCTTTCTATTTTTTGCCAGGCTCTCCAGAAATTCGAGTCGATCTACCAGGTCACCATCATTTGCTGCCTGAAATTCAAAATTATTGGAGAATTTATTACCCCGCAAATAGTCCAGGACCTCTTCGGTAAATTTCATTTGACCGACAGCTTATAGTTATACCAGATCAGTATGGAGTAGAGAAAGGTGAAATTGATCGCAAAACCGGTCAACACCTGCATATAGTCATAGCCCATCCGGAACATGAAATAGAATACAAGAAAACTACTGATCAAAAACCAGATACCTGCCAACAGATCAATATGTTGTTTACTTCTGATATAGATCACATAACTCAAAGGACTATTGACAAAGCGCAGCATGAACACCACGGCTAATATTCTCGAGATCTGACCCGAGGCCCTCCAGTTCTCACCAAAGACAAATGCAAAAAGGTCAGGACCAAAGAGGATCACTGCAATAAAAACAGGCAAGGCCACGAGGGCAAGGCCTGTCATCGTCCGATAAAATAATGAAGTCATATGACCTTTTTTATGGAAGGCTTCAGTCGCCTTTTGCCTGTAGACCTCTCCGACAGAACTGGACAGGATCGTTGATGGCAGCCCCAACATCCTGTTGGCCAGATTATATAGGCCCACTGTTCCCACACCTGAAAATGCCCCCAACATAAATACCGGCAATTGATGAGACACCGTACTGAGCAATTCAGCCGGCATGGCATATTTCGGGAAGTTGACATGCCTTTTGAAGAATTTCGTCAGGTTTCCATGGATAGAAATATTCTTGCTGTAAAGATCATAGGTATTATTCAATTTAAAATACATGATGATGGGTGGCACGATCTGACTGATCAGTAGCCCCACGAAGAGACCAAGAGGGCCATTTTTGATCAATCCAATGGATATGGAGAATATGGGTACCAGAAGTGCTGTCAATATCGTATTTACCATAAGTATACGGTATGCCTTTACACGGTTGGCCCAGGTTCTTAAAATTTGATTTTGCCCCGAAAAATAGATCGACAACGGCAGTAGATATAACCAGGGATATAGGTGATACTTGTCCACGGTTTTCGGAAATACTTCTATAAAACCTATGGTCATGATGAGGACAACGAGTGCCACCACCCAATTTATTCGCTTGACGACATCAAACATTGCCAAAGCGTCATTCTCTTTCTTTTCCAGTAATATAGGTTGCGTCAATTGCAAGGTTGAGAAAACGCCAACTACACCTGCCGATGCGATGAAAAGTCCAAGTGAACCATAATCCTCATTGTCATATATTCGATATAGAACAGGCGCGGTGATCACAGAAATGAGTTGGGCCATCATCGTTCCTGAGGACAAAGTGAGTACATTCCTTAAATATTCCGATGACCATAATGATTTGAATTTCTTGAACAATCTCAGGCCTTATTTCTGATATCGCTCACGAGTTCGATAGCTCCCCTGGCTTCTTCCAAACCATATCCCTTTCCCTCCATAATGTGTTCGTAGCTCCTGGTATGCAGTTCATCAAAGCCACCGCTAAATTCGAATTCGTCACCGGCTATTTTCAAAGATCGATAAGTTCTCTTTCCTGTCTTCCTGATATTTTGCGGGATAAGGTCATAATCAACACCGAGATCCCAGGTGACCCTGGCTCGTTCGAGAACCAATTTCCCCTTCGATCTTTGATCTGTATGTTCGATGAGTTGGCTTTCCCTGACATCTCCGAATATCCAAAGCAGCATATCAAAAAAATGAACACCAATATTGGACGCTATTCCTCCAGACTTCCGGATATCGCCTTTCCAGCTCACCTGATACCACCTTCCTCTTGAAGTGTAGTACTTCAGATCGATATCAAATATTTCATCAGGCGATCCATTATCAACTCTCTCTTTTAGGGCAATGACACTGGGATGCAATCTTAATTGCAGTATATTATAAACCCTCCCTGGAAATTCTTCTTCGATCTCCTTCAAGGCGTCGATATTCCAGGGGTTGAGGACTACTGGCTTTTCGCATATTACATTTGCTCCGATCCGCAAACCAAACCTGATATGGGCATCATGCAGATAGTTCGGAGAACAGATGCTCACATAGTCAACTCCCCGGTTCTCTCTCCTGAGTTTTTCGAGATGTCTGTCGAATCTTTCGAATTCCGTAAAGAAATGCGCTTCCGGGAAATAACTATCCATGATCCCGACCGAATCGTTAGGGTCGAGGGCGGCGACGAGCTCATGCCCAGTATCCTTTATAGCTTTCATATGTCTGGGCGCCACATAGCCGGCGGCGCCTATTAAGGCGAATCGCATAAGCTCACTGTTTATTGTTTATTGTTTATTGTTTATTGAAGGAGCAGTAAATCGTAATCTGATCTTTTAAGCATTTATAAATGTTTAAAAAATACTTTGTAGAACTTTTTCATCATTTATCATATGTGAATCAGGCTAACCCATTTTACAAACACGAAAAGCTCAATGTCTTCCAATTGTCCCGACAACTCATTCGAAAAATATACACCATCACTGCTTCTTACCCAAAAGATGAACTTCATGGTCTGGTTTCCCAAATGAGGAGAGCCTCCATATCGGTTGCCTCCAACTTAGTAGAAGGATTATCAAGACGTAGCTACAAAGAAAAAATCAGATTCTTGGAAATCTCCTATGGCAGCATACTTGAACTAGACCTCCATTTACTTGTATCAGAAGACCTGGGTTATATTACCACAAACAAATGCCGATCTATGAGGTCTGATATTAAATGTTTAGTTCAATTGCTTTCCGGACTTCGTAGATCATTTATCAACACCACACTTAATCAATAAACTATAATCAATAATCATTCAAATAATCATTCCCGCTCCCACGGTATTGTTGGTTGCTTCGTCTATCAGGATGATGCTTCCGGTAATCCGGTTTTGACGATATTCATCGACAAAAAATGGCTTTGTTGTTCTTAAGACGACTCTGGCGATATCGTTCATTT
>JAWVZH010000114.1:0-9818 GCA_033722295.1 Saprospiraceae bacterium | reverse complement strand
TCTATCGGAAAACCATAGGTATCGTACATCTCAAAGGCGGTTTCCCCGTCTATTTCCTTGCTCTCTGACAGTACTTGCTCAAGTCTTTTAAGACCGTTCTCCAATGTTTTCAAAAACGATGACTCTTCCTCCTCTATAACCTTCATCAGAAGGTCTTTTTGCTTCTTTATTTCCGGGAAAACATGACCCATCTCATCGATCATCACAGGCACCAATTTGACGAGCAGGGGACTGTCGGTATCAAGGAAAGAATAGTAATAGCGAACTGCCCTGCGAAGGATCCGCCGTATGACATAACCTGCTCCTGTGTTAGATGGCAACTGTCCATCTGCTATGGCAAAAACAACCGCCCTTAAATGGTCTGAAACTACCCGAAAGGCAATGTCAGAGCGATCTTCTGTATTATAACTGCCTGTGTATTTGACACCCGTGATGGACTCTATCTTCCCGATATAAGGTGAGAACAAATCGGTGTCATACGAGGATCTCTTATTCTGAAGGACCATACAGAGCCGTTCAAACCCCATACCCGTGTCCACGTGTTTTTCAGGAAGTAGTGAAAGTTCTCCACTAAACGACCTGTTGTACTGAATAAAAACAAGATTCCATATTTCAATGACCTCCGGATGGTCAGCGTTGATGAGATGAGCACCAGGCTTGTTCTTCTTATCTTCAGGGGATCTTAGATCGATATGTATCTCACTGCACGGTCCGCAAGGTCCATGTTCGCCCATTTCCCAAAAGTTGTCCCTCTTATCGCATCGTAAAATTCGGTCTCCTGGTAAGTACTTCTTCCAGATCTCCTCAGCCTCCACATCAGGTCCGAGATCATCCGCTTTGTCACCACTGAAGACGGTCGCATAAAGTAGATCAGGATCCACACCCAACTTTTCAGTCAGTAATTCCCACGCCCATGCGATTGTTTCCTCTTTGAAGTAGTCGCCGAAGGACCAATTACCAAGCATTTCAAACATGGTATGATGGTAACCGTCCAATCCCACTTCTTCGAGATCATTGTGCTTACCGCTGACCCTAAGGCACTTCTGGGTATCCGTAACCCGACGATGACCAGGCACTTCAGTTCCAAGAAAGTAGTCTTTGAACTGATTCATACCTGCATTCGTGAACATGAGAGTGGGATCCGATTTGTTGACGATCGGTGCCGAAGAAACGATCTTGTGGGATTTATTTTTAAAGAAATCTAAAAAGGTTTGCCTGATCTCCTTGCCATTCATTGCTCTAATACTGCTTTATAACCTTACATTATTGTCATCTCAGATGTTTTAAATCTTGTCGCTCTAAAGTTTATGTAATTAAAATATTTTAATATGTTTTTTTCTTTTTGAGCGAATTAGATTTTGATATGTGAACTGAGCGACCTAATTTTGTGTCGTTCCGGATCCTTTCTGAACATATCCAAAAGCGAGTGTAAAAGTACTTATTTGTGTTGATGCAAACCCAATGAGAAAGGAAAAATACGTCTATAACCAAAACACACTTCAATTCGAAAAGGTCCAGCCTTCGATAGGCCGAAGGATTGCCTTATTTTCTGGCTACCTGTGTGGTGTTGCCGTCTTTGCACTGGGAATCTTCTTATTGGCAGATCGCCATGTCGAAACACCAGCAAAAAAAGCTCTCAAGCGAGATATTAGTCAACTCAATCATCAGGTGAGTTCCATGCATGAGGAACTGGATATGTTGGACAGAGTCGTTGCTAACCTACAAGAAAGAGATGCCAGTGTGCATCGCATGCTATTGGGAATGAATCCTATCGACCAAAATATATGGGAAGGGGGTACAGGAGGTCACGATCAATACAGGAAATTTGAACAGTTCGGAGATGCGAATCAACTGCTTGCTGGAGCCCAGAAAAAGTTAGACAAGCTCAGGAGACAAGCTTACCTTCAGACCAAATCCCTGGACACTCTGGAAAAAAAGGCGATGGAAAAGGAAGGTATGATCGCTTCGATACCTTCCATAAAGCCTGTTCGCATAGACAAGCTTAAAAGGAAAGTTAATTATCTCTCGGGCTACGGGCTTCGTATGCATCCTGTCCATAAGGTTAAAAAAATGCACAATGGCATAGATTTTACTGCTCCCAGAGGCACACCTATACAGGCTACCGGTGATGGGGTGGTAAAGAATGTGATCAGAAAGAGAACCGGATATGGGCAACATGTTATCATCGACCATGGCTATGGTTACCAGACACTCTATGGCCACATGAAATCGATCCATGTCGAGGCAGGAGAAAAAGTCACAAAAGGTCAGCAGATCGGGACCGTAGGAAGTACAGGGACTTCAACCGCTCCGCATTGCCACTATGAAGTTCGTTTTCAAGGACGGCCCGTGAATCCAATACATTATGTTCTAGACGGTCTGACCCCACTGGAATACCAGGATTTGGTAGAAAGGGCCTCAAGGGCCAATCAATCATTTGACTGATCGCTGAAGCCCGAAATACCTGCCATAATTGCGGGACTATCCTTGAGGAGCACTATGACTTCTGTCCCAACTGCGGACAACGCATTCAAAGTAAAAGACTGACTGTAAGAGAATTGGTCACCGAATCCATGGTGGCGGTCTTTGGATATGACGCCCAGGTATGGCGTACATTAAAATTTGCATGGATTCCTGGCAAACTTCCCGAACTATATAGATCGGGGCATAGAAAGTCACTGGTCCATCCGGTAAGATTCTTTGTTTTCGTATTTATTCTCCTGGCCCTGCTACTTCAACTCCTAAATGATGAAGGTCAAAATGATGCTGAAATCATTAAATCTGTCAGCGAAACAAATGCTTCAGTCGATTTACCAAATAACATACCAATAGCGGATACCTCAACTGTAGAGAACTCTGATAAAAATTCGGTCGACTCAGTCGCTCTGATCGTTATAAAACCCTCGGACAAAAGCTTAACTATGGAAGTAGTGCCAAAGTCATGGCTCTATGATAAAGATGCAGAAGAAATTTCAGATCATCTGGGACTCGATCACTTCCTGCAAAAGATGGTACTTCAAAAACATATTAAATTACTGAAGTCTGACAACAGCTTCCAGGCCTTTCTGATACAGACTTTCATGTGGATGTTGTTGATCATGCAACCATTCATCGCCCTATGGCTCTTCATTCCTGTATGTCAGCGTACCTACTATTCCGATCATCTCATTTTTACAATGTACACCCATACCTCCATTTTTCTTTTTCTCATAATATGGCTTGGTCTACTTGAGATAGATCTGCCCGAAGAAAGTACAGTTTTGGATATTTCGATCATTGCTTACTGGATAGGTATGTTCGTTTTTATACTTACCGCTTTGAAACGCTACTACAAGCTGTCTGTACCAAAAAGTATTGTATTCTGGGTTTATAGCGGAATTATGTACCTCATCAGCTTTGTATCTATATTTGTACTGAATTTGGTCGTAAGTTTCTTACTATTTTAACCATGATCATACGCTATACCCTATTATTTCTGATCTTCTCATCTGTTTGTCAATCACAGACAGAATATAATTTCAGTTTCTTACAGGATGAATACCAACCCCTGACTCAGGGAGATACCATCTCAAATGGCCAGGAGTGGTCAACCGAAAGCTTTGATTTCGAAGTAGACTTTGACATTGATATTCTGGGTATTCACAGTAGAAACTTCGAGGCTATGCAAGGGGTCATTCGGATGGATACCATTGTAGGTGACAGCACCGCCAATGTCGTTGCATCCGGTTTTGCCACTGATCTGGTATCGCGGTCAGGCAGGCCAGAACTTTCCCCTGTGATAATGAATTTGGATGGCCCTGACGGTGAAAGGGTTCTCACAATAGAATACCGAAATGCATATTTCAGCTGTCTTGATGGGGAGGGTGATTTTATAAACTTTCAGATCAAGTATTTCGAGCTCGACAGAAGCTTTGAGTTTCACTATGGCAATTCGGCTACTTCGAGAATTGAGGCTATCATTGACCAGAAGGGTATGATATTTGGCGGAGTCGTGGGTCTTGCTGTGGGAGATAGTCTGGATGTTCAGGATGCCTATCTTCTGGCAGGCAATGCAGAAAATCCGATTCTAGTTAGGAAAAATGATATGCTTGTCGGTTTTCCTGAAGAAGGATCCATCTACAGGTTTGCACCTAAAACAACCCGTGATCATGACCTAAACCTGCGACCGACGTGTGTTGCACTTAATGAATGGGTCAATTCATCCACCCCCCAACCCTATTCCTCATCATCACGAGTCTCTATCCATGATATTACAGGTAGCCTGCTCTTCGTTGGTAACAGGATCGAAAGACAACAGCTGCATAGATTTCACCTCACTCACCGCTATCCTATAATAGTAAGGGATCATGGTTGTCCGGAATCTGTCAAAGTAATGTTGCCGTGAAAATTAATGAGAAGCAATTGACAAAGCTATACTATAGCATTGGTGAAGTGGCCGCGCTATTTGAGGTAAATACATCCCTCTTGCGCTACTGGGAGTCTGAATTTGAAAAGTTGAAACCACGTAAGAAAAAAGGCGGTGCCCGAATGTATACAGTTCAGGACATTAAATTAATTGAGCGGCTTTACAATTTGTTAAAGGTAGAAGGGTATACGATAGAAGGCGCCCAGAAAGTCCTGAATTCCAAGAAAATAAGTAGATCAGACAAGATATCTGAGCTAAACCAGACGATCGAGAAAATCGAAAGTGCTCTCCAACGCCTTAAGAGAGTCAGAGATTCCAGCTTGAAATAGACCTAGTTGTATTGAGAGAGATCAATGGAGCTGTCACAAGAATTGAGATCCGAAGCGTCATTCGAAGCAATGATCAGGGTCCTGTCATCTCTTAACTCCCTGATCAATTCTTTGAACCAGGACTTGCTTTTACTATCAAGGTTGGATCCTGGTTCATCAAGGATAATGATCTCACTTTTCATCATAAAAGCCATGATCAGCCTTAATCGCTGAACCATTCCCGTGGAATATTGTCCGATGGATTTATTCCTGTCAATCCACAAATTTGCTATTTCCAGCACATCTCGTGTGGTCGTATTCTCTCTAAGAGGTCGAAACTTTTTGATGTGCTTGACATATTCCGGTCCGGTAAGTTCTTCAAAGATTGACATATAAGGTGCCGCAAATGACATTTTCAAAGGAGCCGAATCTTTATTGATGATCTGGTCATTATTCCAATATGTGATAGTACCCTTAGAGGGCAAGGTAAGACCACTTATTATTGATAGCAAGGTAGTTTTGCCCGATCCGTTGTGCCCGCGAATGGCTATTTTTTGTCCGCTATCGATCTTGTAATTCAGACCTCTGAATATCCATTTGTCAGAGTATAACTTGGAAATATTGTCAAGAACGAGATCCATTGGATGTGACTTGCCTGAAGCCTTTCATAATACCCCTGTCGCCATCTTTGATAAAACTCAATATATTCTCTCTGAACGGTGTGGCTTTAATTGTGGCTTCGATGATACCAAGGGCTTGTGAAACATTGTGACCTTTCACAAAGAGCACGCGATAAATATCCTGTATGTGATGTATTTCCTTGTTTGAAAAGCCTCTACGTCTGAGGCCCACCGAGTTTACACCAACATATGAAAGTGGTTCTCTTGCGGCCTTTGTATAAGGAGGGATGTCCTTCCTTACAAGAGATCCCCCTCCCACCATACAATGCTCTCCGATCTTTACAAATTGATGGACCGCAGTGAGTCCGCCAAGGACGGAATATTTTCCTATTTCTATGTGCCCGGCGAGATTGACATTGTTAGCCAGTATCACGTTCTCCTCCAAAATGCAATCGTGCGCGACATGGACATAGGCCATGAGCAGACAGTTGCTTTTTATCAATGTCTTGTAATTGGCCTTGGTCCCACGATTGAGGGTACAATACTCCCGGATTGTCACATTATCCTTGATCTCAAGTGTAGATTGCTCGCCCTCAAATTTGAGATCCTGGGGAACCGAGCCAAGGATGGCTCCGGGAAATATTCTGCATTTCTGTCCCACTTTTACGCCATCCATAATGGATACGTTCGATCCGATCCATGTGCCATCACCGATCTCCACATCCGCTCCTATGGTCGTAAACTGTCCTATGGTCACATCCTTACCGATCTTTGCATTCGGATGTATATGTCTGAAATCCTGATCACTCATCTCTATTACGCTTGATTATCTGAGCCGTTAGCTGACCCTCTGAAACTATACTATTTCCAACATAAGCAATGGCGGACATCTGCACAATTCCCCTTCTGATAGGCGCCAATAACTCGAGCTTCAATATAAGAGTATCTCCGGGAACAACCTTCTTTTTAAATTTAACCTGATCTATTTTCACAAAATAAGTATCCCAGTTCTCCGGGTCATCCACTCCGCTGAGAGCAAGAATACCTCCCGTCTGAGCCAGAGCCTCGATCTGTAATACTCCTGGGAAAACCGGATTGCCGGGGAAATGACCCTGAAAAAAGGACTCGTTGAAGGTTACGTTTTTAACGCCTACCACATGCGAGTCCGAAATTTCAATGATCTTGTCAACCAATAAGAACGGATATCTGTGAGGGATCATTCTCTTTATTCGCTCCACATCCATCAATGGTGACCTGTCCGGATCATATTCCGGTTTCCCTTTCAGCTTTCTCTGTTCAACCAGTTTCTTTTTCAGTAATTTGGCAAATTCAGTATTGGCCTTATGGCCAGGCTTGTTTGCAACTACCCTGGCCCTCAATGGAGCGCCTATAAGCGCGAGATCTCCGATGACATCGAGCAATTTATGTCTTGCCGGTTCATTCTGAAATAGCAGATCTGTGGTATTCAGGACGCCCTCCTTGTTTATCGATATATTCTCCTTTCCAAGTTTTTTTGATAATCGCTGAAGTTCTGCATCAGAGATCTTCTTATTAGCAATAACCACCGCATTATCAAGATCGCCTCCCTTGATAAGTCCCTGATCCAACAGATTCTCCAGCTCATGTGCAAAGACGAATGTCCGACAGTTGGCGATCTCGTCGTGAAAGGATTCAATGTGATCCAGTTTGGCATACTGCAAGCCAAGCACCTTGGAATTAAAGTCGATCAACGTAGTGATCTCAAACTCTTCTGCAGGAATGGCCATGAGTTCAGAACCGGTCTCTTCATCAAAATATTTGATCGTATCCGTCAGTTCAAGATACTCCCTTTCTGCCTCTAGCTCATTTACTCCAACCTTCTTAATCTCGTCACTAAAGATCCCTGCGCTTCCATCCAGAATAGGAATTTCCGGTCCATCCACTTCTATAATTGCATTATCCACCCTGTTACCACTCAGGGCAGAGAGCAGATGCTCAACAGTTGCCACACTCACACCCTGAGACTCCAGTGTAGTACCGCGATTGGTTGATACAACCTTGTTCACATCGGCTGGTAAGACCGGGTTTCCTTCAAGGTCTATTCTCACGAATCGATATCCCTGATTGGCTTCGGCCGGTTTCAAGGTCATATTGACCTTCTTGGCCGTATGCAGGCCAATGCCGCTCAGCGTCACTTCGCCAGCTAGTGTTGTTTGCTTCTCAGAGAGTGTCATTCGTCAGAATCTTTTCCGATTTGTTTTTCCAGTTCATCCAGGCGTTTTTGCAACTCAGGAAGTTTTCGAAAGATAGCGTAAGCGCGAAGATATTGTACATAATCGATTGCAGGATAACCATATAATTTGGCGTTTTCTTTACCAGGATTAGTATTGACCTTACTACCAGCCTGTATGCGCAAGCCATCCTCCATCTTCAGGTGACCTGCTATGCCTACCTGCCCACCGATCTGGGTGTTCTTTCCAATCTTTGTACTTCCGGCAATACCTGATAAAGCGGCGATCACCGAATTCTCTCCTATTTCTACATTGTGTGCGATCTGGATCAAATTGTCCAGCTTGGCACCAGCATGAATAACAGTCGAACCCATTGTCGCCCTGTCGATCGCGGTATTAGCACCGATCTCAACATTGTCTTCGAGAATGACATTTCCAATCTGATCGATCTTCCTGTACCCACCATCTTCCGTCGGTGTAAATCCAAAACCGTCACTGCCGATCACCGCATTGGCGTGGATGATACAGTCTTTTCCAATAATACAGTTGCTGTAGATCTTGACTCCCGGATATATCCTTGTTCCCTGCCCGATCTTTACATTATGACCAATATACACCTGGCCGTAGATCTGGACTCCTGATCCTATGGTTGCGCCATCAGAAACTATCGTATAAGGACCCACAGCGACGTCATCAGCGATCTCGGCCTCGCCAGAAATAACTGCCGTTTCCGAAATTCCTGGTATCGCTTCCATACCATTACCGAATCTGGATAACAAAAGTCCCAGGGTCGCGTAGACATCATCTACTTTGATCAGTGTAGCCTGCACCGGAGATCTGGGCTCAAAATCCCTGCCAACCAAAACTATAGATGCTTCGGTATTATAGAGATATTCTTCATACTTTGGATTGGCAAGAAAGGTGATCTGACCCTGACTGGCCTCTTCGATCTTGGCGGGTTCTGAAACAACAACATCAGGATCACCTACCAACTGACCGGAAACCATCTCTGCCAATGCATGAGCAGTAATTTGCATAGGGCAAATTTATTGGAAAAGAAGCAATTAACCGGTCAATACGTCCAACTCATCCATTAATTAATCGATTTCTGGTGAAAAAGCTTGTTTTATCATCGAGTTATTATATTTCGACATGCATATAAGCTTTGTCAACTGCCCTTCCTTCCCTACTGATCAATTGGTCAGGCTCGAACTCGATCCTGAATCAATCAGCCGAAGTCCTGAGTATCCTACCCCTGATGTGATAAACGGATTGCTCAATTCAGGCTCAGATATCTTAGTCGCCAAACTGGATGAATTGCCGCTTGCTCAAAATGAGGACACCTGGAATATAGCTGCAATATTGCCCAGAACTTCACAAAATCTTCAGGTAACAAGCTCGATCTGGGATGAGGATGCTCTTTTCTGGTTGCCCCGTGCTATAGATGTATATGCACCATCAGAGTCGACATGGCAACAGATCGCCGGACAACGTCCAGACTTGGAACGTCAACCAGTGGAAAATCGAGCTACTGCCAGAATATTGAACGATGACGACAATGAGAGCTTCCAAGGAGAATCAAGAAAAATACACATCAAGGAGCTAGTACCACCTGCTGGCAGCCATGTAAAAGCGCTGATCTGCAAGAAAGTTAATATTTCTCTGAGAAAGAAGTTGATGCAGGTCCACGATCAGGAAACCGCAGTCCTGACCAATATCGAAAGAAGCATAAAAAAAAGTCTTGAGAGGAGTGACATTCTTACAGCAGCCTTTTGCATAAAGGACAAGCATGGTCGATATCACCTGGCCTCTGTAGGGATAAAGGCAGGTCATTTAAAGCATCACTTCTCCATTCAGTCAAGCTGGGCTGGCCTGGCCGAGGGTGCTATTACCGCGCTGGAAGAATCTTTAGGTGGCATAGACTGATCCAGGTTTTAGACTATTATGAGTGAATCACTATACTCGCTCTATTCTATCTACCACACCAAAATATTGATTTGTAATTTTAAGCCAGGATGTCAAGAAAAAGAAAACAGGGCCGAAAACGTCAAAAGAAGAGATCCAGAGGTTCAATTAACTGGTGGATGATCGGGCTTGTTTTGATCGTCACCTTCATCGTATTCTATCCAAGTCTCCAGAATGAGTTCGTCAACTGGGATGATGACAGAAACCTCTACCAAAATGAAGCAGTCCTGAATCTCTCCTGGGAAAATGTGGTAGAGATCTTTACGACGGATGTCATAGGCAATTACAACCCCCTTTCCAATCTAATTCT
>JAWVZH010000113.1:0-10027 GCA_033722295.1 Saprospiraceae bacterium | reverse complement strand
TCTCACTCGCAATTGCTTATCTTCACGACTTCCCCGCCAATTATAATCATATCTCAAGCGCATGACAAGGTCCAGGTCATCGGTCAATTTTGTGTCGGGCTCCAACTGCAAATAGAGCCGGTTCCTGTTCTTCTGAATATCGGTAGAAAACCTGTACCCTCCGGAAATGCTCATGTCATCAAAAAGGTCGTACTCCGGTTCGAGTTCAAGAAAAACAACATTCAAACTTGAGGGATCGGTTTCCCATCTGGACTGGGTATTAAAGGAGATTTCAAATTTCTTATTCACCTTATAACTCAGCGATATGCCTTCCCAGTGTTCGAATTCAGACGACTTGGGCTCCGACTGACCGAAGGCCTGAACGGTAATAAGGGTAAGTCCGAGGATCAATGATCTATGTATCGTTGCGGGGGCGATATTCCACACGAAGTTCTGCTTTGTTTTCAACAAAATTGATTTGCTTCACGGTATAACCGACAATATCGAGACCTGTTCGGCTGGTAAGGTCTTCTATAACATCTTTTTCATTTCCTGATTCGATCAGATCAATGCGTTCGTAATTGATCTTTTTGGTGAATCTCTTTTCTTCCATCCAGATGTTTTCGAGAATATATACGACCACGATGATGCTCAGGTTTATAAAGAACAGTTCCGGAAATGACATTTCATTATTGGACAGACCATTAATGAGAGCTATTGCGATCGAGGCAAATAAATAGGTCATTTCCTTGATCGGAAGTGTCGTTGTTCGATAACGCAAAATGCCGAAGATCGCGAAGAGTCCAAAGGCAAACCCCATAGAGATCTGTGCTCCACTCATAAGATAGCACAGGAAGAAGATCAATACGTTTGACAGATAAAAAGCAAAGGCAAACTCCTTTTTTTTCTTGATCCTCAAATAAATGAACCTCACGAGTAGTGTAACAGCTATCAAATTAAGTCCAAATCTGATGGCCAAGCCAGACCAGCCACTGATATCGCTCATTATTTGATCCATTGCTATTTCGTTTGTCGGGAGATAATATCAGCCCCTACACACTCACCGCCGCTTTAATATGAGGATGATAGGTATAGTTTTTTAATTCAAAATCATCAAAGGTAAAATCCTCGATCTGTTTTACTTCAGGATTCAAATGCATTTGCGGAAGTGGCTTTGGGTCCCTTGTAAGCTGCAAGCGGGCCTGATCCAGGTGATTATTATACAGGTGGGCATCTCCGAAAGTATGCACGAACTCCCCTGGCATCAGACCAGAGACCTGAGCCATCATCATGCATAAGAGGGCATATGATGCTATATTGAATGGCACGCCAAGAAATACATCCGCCGATCTCTGATAGAGCTGACAAGATAGACGGCCATCAGCCACATAGAATTGAAAAAGGCAGTGACACGGGCTTAGTGCCATATCTGGCAGGTCGGCAACATTCCAGGCATTGACTATGATCCTTCTGGAATCCGGCTTTTCCCTAATGAGATCCAGGCAGTACTGGATCTGATCGTAGGTCTTACCATCCGCCCCTGTCCAGGATCTCCACTGTTTTCCATAGACCGGACCAAGATCACCATTTTCATCCGCCCATTCGTTCCATATCCTCACGCCATGTTCCTGAAGATACTTGACGTTGGTATCGCCTTTCAAAAACCAGAGTAATTCATAGATGATTGACTTCAGATGAAGCTTTTTGGTTGTAACCATCGGAAAACCCTCGCTTAGATCAAAGCGCATTTGATATCCAAACACACTTATGGTTCCTGTACCAGTCCTGTCTGATTTCGGTACGCCGTTATCGAGTATATGCTGTAGAAGATCTAAATATGCACGCATCGAAACAAAAATATTATATTTTTTTGAATATGTTGAACTCTTGACCATCCCTAATTTTAATCAGGGCTTTCCGACATCCAAAACGTAATGGATTCTGATAAATTGGCATATATTAATAACTTCAAGCCTTCAAAATTCAAAATCGCATGAAGAGAATTGGACTGTTATTCACGCTGCTGATGCCCTTCACCCTATTTGCACAAGAGAAAGGACTTGATGAAAGGATCAATGATGCGTTCATGCCTGTTGCCGACTGGTGGGTTGGCTTTATCCTGACCTCCATTCCTATAGGCGGATTGAATGTACCTATTGTTTTGATCCTGCTCGTCGGTGGAGCGGCTCTATTCACGGTCTATTTCCAATTCCCGAATATCCTCAAATTCCCCTTGGCAATAAATGTGGTGCGAGGCAAGTACGAGGATATCGAAAAGTTTGGCGTTGAAGAAAAAGCTCCTGTCCATGTGGACGACAGAGGAGACATCATCGGTACTATTCGCGATGAGTCTCAGCACGGTGAAGTCAGTCATTTCCAGGCACTGGCAACAGCGGTTAGCGGAACCGTCGGATTGGGTAATATTGCTGGTGTTGCGGTTGCCATCGCGGTTGGTGGACCCGGAGCGACCTTTTGGATGATCATATGTGGTCTGCTTGGTATGTCAACGAAATTCACGGAATGCACTCTTGGCGTGAAGTACAGGGACATTGATGCTGATGGCGTGGTCTACGGTGGCCCGATGTACTATCTTTCCAGAGGTCTCAGTCTTAAGGGCAAGGCTGGTCTTGGAAAGATCCTTGGTGGGCTTTTCGCCGTCATGTGTGTGGGAGCTTCGCTCGGAGGCGGAAATGCATTTCAAAGCAATCAAGCGACTCAGCAGCTCATGACCATGTTCAGCATAACAGGAGGATCGACCGGTTTTATCATAGGCATCGTTCTGGCCATATTGGTAGGTATTGTGATCATCGGGGGAATTAAAAGAATTGCCTCTGTCACTGACAAAGTAGTGCCCTTTATGGCTGTCATTTACGTTCTGGCCTGTCTTATCATCATACTCGCAAATTTCACTTTTATCGATGACGCCTTCAGGCTAATATTCAGGGAGGCTTTCTCTCCCAGTGCGGGATTAGGAGGATTCATGGGGGTGGTTATCACCGGATTTCAAAGAGCCGCATTTTCGAATGAGGCAGGTGCCGGTTCGGCAGCTATCGCTCACTCGGCTGTAAAGACAAAGTATCCGGCCTCTGAAGGAATAGTAGCCCTGTTGGAGCCTTTTATAGATACAGTACTGATATGCACGATGACAGCGTTGGTGATCATCTTCTTCAATAGCGAAGAAGCCTTCACCTATGGCAATCTGGATCCACGCAATAATGTCATACTCAATGACGGCACCGGCTCTCTCGGAGGAGTGGACCTGACTTCAGCTGCTTTTGGATCGGTTCTGCCATGGTTTCCTTATGTGCTGACCCTGGCGATCGTACTCTTTGCATTTTCCACTATGATATCCTGGTCCTATTACGGTATTCAGTCATGGAAGTATCTGTTTGGCAGGTCAAAAGCCTCAGATCTATCGTACAAAGTACTGTTCCTTGTATTTGTGGTTATCGGTTCATCGGCTACGCTGGATGCCGTGATCAAATTTTCGGATGCTATGATCCTGGCGCTGGTATTCCCTAATATCATAGGTTTACTGTTCCTGTTCCCCGAGGTAAGAAAAGAATTGAGAAGATACCTGAATGCCATTCGCGATGGAAGAAGCAGCAAGGAATAATGAAAAACTTCAGCCGGTAAAATATCATCAGGTCTTTATGCTTCTTGGTTCCAATATCGGGGACCGCAAACATCACCTGACAGTAGCGAAGAACCTGATTAAACTGAACATAGGGCGGATCGAAAAAGTATCCTCTGTTTACAATACCGAACCATGGGGTGTAACAGAACACCCGGACTATCTCAATCAAGTGGTCGAAGTCAGAACAAGCCTCACCCCGGAAGCTGTCCTTGGCGCATGTATAGATATTGAAGAACATTTTGACAGGGTCAGAAGTAATGTCACCCTGCCGCGAAAGATGGATATCGATATTCTTTTCTACGGTTCCTTAACTCAAAGTGATAAAAATCTAATAATTCCTCATCCCAGACTTCATTTGAGGAGGTTTACCTTAATACCTTTGGCTGAAATAGCGCCTGATCTGGAGCACCCGGTATTTCATTTATCGGTAGATGTGCTTCTCAAAAGGTGTTCGGACAACTCACGAGTGGTTAAAATTGATTGATCAGAACATATACAGCTACGTAACTGTGGAAGGCAATATCGGCACGGGAAAAACCTCTCTTTGTCAACTGCTGGCCAGAGAGGTTAATGCCGAATTGGTCCTTGAAGAATTTGCTGAGAACCCATTCTTGTCACAATTCTATTCCAATCCACAGCGGTATGCCTTTTCGGTAGAATTATTCTTTCTGACGGAAAGGCACAAACAAATGCAGGAAGCGTTTGGCCAGAGAAGCTTATTTCAGGAAATGATCCTGTCGGACTACTGTATACCCAAAACACTCATCTTCGCTAAAAATACACTGACCGACGATGAGTTCAATTTGTTCAACAGGATATACCATACCCTTTTCACCAACTTTCCGAAGCCCTCATTGCTGGTCTATCTGCATCGCCCTGTTGAATTCCTGCTTTCCAACATTCATGACCGCGGCCGTCCCTATGAACAAAAAATCTCTCCGGAATATTTACTTGGAATTCAAAATGCTTATTTCGAATACTTCAAAGGGGTTACGACTTTCCCTATTCTCCTCATCGATCTGAAAGACATTGACTTCGTGAATCGAAAAAAGGACTTTCAGACGATCTACGACTTACTGAAAAGGCCATATCAGCCTGGGCTCAACAGGATCTCACTTCATTGATTAATTCATCGCTTAAATTGAAGCTTTTGTAGATTATTTCGAACCATACACTACCCTTCTCTGTAGTTTTGTGTGAATAAATGAATTTCTATGGTCAGTTTTCTGAAAAATATAGTTTCCTCATGCCTTGGAACAGTCCTGGGATTAGGTCTTTTAATTCTGATTATCATTGGTATCGGTTCTGCCATTGGCTCTCTACAACAGGATGTATTGGTCAAGGATCGGTCGGTCCTCAGGGTTCACCTTCCCGACTTTATACCTGAACGGACAAATAACCTCCCTATGGGATTGGAGTACCTCACCCAGGAAAATGTATGGGGTATTCACGACCTCGCGCATGCGATCCGTGAAGCGGCTCAGGATAGTGACATAGAAGCCATCATACTTGAAACTGGTAATTCTCAAAGCTTTGTTCACATGGACATCCTCAGGCAGGCTCTTCATGTGTTCAAAAGATCTGGAAAGCCGGTCTACGCGTATGGTGATTATTATGGCCAGATAGACCTGTATCTGACATCAATAGCTGACAGCCTCTATTTGAATCCGCTAGGTCAGGCTGAACTGAAAGGATTTGCCATAATCGAACCGTTTGTCAAGGATGCGCTCGAAAATGTAGGGATTGAAATGGAGGTATATTATGCCGGTGACTTCAAGAGTGCGACTGAACCCTTCCGTCGCAATTCTATGAGCGAGGAAAATGAGATACAGTTACGTGAATTCCTGAATGAACTTTACAGTAACCTTTTGGACTCGATCTCTGTGAGCCGTGGCATTCCGTCCCAAGAACTTCGCAATATAGCTAGCACCTATTCTTCTCGTAGAGCCTCAGATGCCTTGAGGCTCGGTCTCGTAGATGTCGTAGGCTATGACGGAGACCTGATAAAGGACCTGAAGGAGAGACTCGGATATGAAGAAAGTATCAAGATGAACGTGATCGAACTTTCCAGATATCGAACTCATACCGGAAGATCCAGGAATTATTTTGCCGATAATAAGATGGCTGTCATATACATGGAAGGTGAGATTCGGGATGACGGAGAAGATGAGGGACGGATATCTGCCAAAAGATATGTGCCTATGCTTAGAAAAATAGGACGCGACGACGAAATAAAGGCTGTAGTGCTGAGAATTAATTCGCCCGGAGGAGATGCAATGACATCGGACAAGATCCTGGCTGAAATAAAAAGATTAAGGTCAAAAGGTAAAACTGTTGTAGCCAGCCTGGGTGACGTAGCAGCTTCAGGAGGCTACTATATTGCCACTCAGTCAGATTCCATCTTCGCCAGTCAGCAGACTATAACCGGTTCCATCGGTGTTTTTTCAATATTTCCAAATATCAATCGGATGTTTGAGGACAAACTCAACATCTACATGGACAGTGTGAGCACATCCCGATTTGCAGGTATCGGCAGTTATGTACTTGAAAGGTCTGAAGCAGAGAAAAAGATCTTTCAGGAATCTACCGACTCCATGTACAATGTTTTTCTCAATATCGTCGCAACAGGTAGGAATATGGCTATGGATCAGGTAAAAAGGATTGCACAGGGACGCATCTGGACCGGAGAGACCGCTCTAGAGCTCGGCCTTATTGATGAGATCGGTGACTTACCACGTGCTATGGATTGCGCTGCTGGAATTGCGAATATTGAAGATTACCGGGTCATTGAGTATCCTGAATCAAAATCACCTCTTCAACAATTGTCAGAAGAGCTCAGCGACATGGGAGATATGGACAGACAGATCGGTAAGGCCATAGATCAAAAGATCCCCGGTTTTGGGAGTTATTACAGGTTACTGGACAACAGCAGGCATATACAGGCCTGGATGCCCTATCGTTTCATTCTAAATTAACTTGTTCTCCAACGGCAGAGTCAAATGTCGCAAGTTTAACATTATTTAACATTCAATGTTTAAACATTGAATAGCTCGTTGTGTTTCATTTCCTGTAAGTCGGGATACACGTCCCTATTATTAAATCCAATAAAATTGAAATACAATGAAAACTATTCTTCTTCTCGCATTGACATCTACTACTTCAGTAGCTTTGATCAACGGCCCTACCAAGGTGGATGTCGAAAAAAGTACTATTAAATGGCATGCCGCCAAAGTGACCGGCGAGCACCATGGCACGGTTGAATTAAAAGATGCCACTCTAACCTTTGATGATGGAAAGTTGATGGGAGGGAATTTCGTGGTAGATATGACGACCATAGCAAATAAAGACCTTGAAGGTAATTGGAAAGATAAGCTTGAAGGTCACTTGAAAAGCGATGATTTCTTTGGCGTCAAAGATCACCCTACAGCTTCATTCGAAATTACTGAGGTCAAGGATATGGGATCGGATAAATACAAGATCACAGGAGATATGACGATTAAAGGTCAGACACATCCTCTTTCATTCGATGCTACGGTTAAAAATAATACGGCATCGGCTACGTTAGAGATTGACAGAACCAAGTATAATGTGCGATATGGTTCTGACAAGTTCTTCGACAATCTCGGTGATAAAACAATTTATGATGAATTTCAGTTAGAAATATCACTGAAGTATTAAAAAAGTTTCTCGATAACCGGGGCTGATCTCCTACATAGATTCATGGGATTATACAGTAATCAGGAGATCAGCCATTTTTTTCCCTCCTTTTTTCTGGCCTTATTATCAACCTGAGCGACTGATCGTAAGTCAAATAGTTCCACAGCCAGTTAATAAATACAAATACCTTGTTCTTGACACCTATTAAGGCAAACAGGTGTACGATCAACCAGGCAACCCAGGCCAGCCAGCCCGAAAACTTATAGAAAGGAAGATCGACCACAGCCTTGTTTCTTCCGATCGTGGCCATCGATCCTTTATCGTTGTACGCAAAAGGCTCGACCTCTTCATCCTTTAATTTCTTTTTAAAAGATTTAGCCAGATACCTCGCATGCTGTATGGCTGCCTGCGCCACTTGGGGGTGACCATCTGGAAATTCGTCTTCTCTCATAAGCGCTACATCACCTATAGCATAAACATCCCTGAGTCCCTTTACCTGACAATATCTGTCCACCTCTACCCTGCCCGATCTATGCATACAGTCATCAGGCAATCCTGCCGGAGCTTCAGCCTTGACCCCGGCGCACCAAATAACTTTTCTTGACAATAGTTTTTCTCCATTGTGCATGCTGAGTGTCTCACCATCGTAATCGACCACCTGACTATTCAATAACACCTTTACACCCAGATCCTCAAGAAATTCTTTAGCCTTTTTAGCAGCATGGTCGGACATGCCGTACAAGAGCCTTTCTCCCGCCTGAACAAGATATATGTCGATCTCATCTTCATCCAGCTCCACATAATCCTTCGGGATGACATAGCGGCGCATTTCAGCCATGGCACCTGCCACCTCTACTCCTGTCGGACCACCACCTACAACCACTATATCGATGTACTTCTGTCTTTCATTATAATCTTCTATCATCACCGCCTTCTCAAGGTCAGAAAGAATTTCATTGCGCAGATGCAGTGCCTCGGAAATGGACTTCAGGGGAAGAGCCTTCTCTCTCATTTTATCATTGCCATAATAATTGGTCCGTGCTCCTGTCGCAACGATCAAGTGATCATAGTAGATCTCTCCCTCCTCTGTTACCAGTCTTTTTTCTACTGGTTTCAGTTCCAGAACGTCAACGGGTCTAATGTGGACATTTTTTTGACGCTGAAACATCTTTCTGATAGGGAATGCAATACTGCTGGGTTCGAGACCAGCCATGGCAACCTGATAGAACAAAGGTTGAAACTGATGATAGTTATGTCTATCCAGGATGACGACCTGGAATTCCTTGATCGGTAGCCGATTAGCAAGTTCGAGACCGGCAAAACCGGCACCAACGATCACCAATCTCGGAAGGTCTGAGTCAGGTATATTCAAAGCCATTGGAGTACTTTAATTGTGTAAAATTAAACCTTTGCGACTGGTAAACGCATGTAAAGTCTCTGAGTTTGACGATCTTCTAAGATCATACAATTTAGCAACATGCATTATCTTCAAAGGACAACCCTCTTAATAAAAAACCTGACCTCTAATATGTTTACCTTTGTAATCTCAAAATCAATAAAATGATGATCGATCGCGGAGGCCGGGAAGAGAAAGAGCTTTTGAATCGATTTCTGAGATATGTCAAGATCGACACTCAGGCCGATCCGTCAAGTTCCACTGTTCCCTCTACAAAGAAGCAACTGAATCTATCCAGGCTGCTAACAGAAGAGTGCAAGAAAATAGGCCTCCAGGAAGTAGAGATGACCGAGGAAGGTTATGTGTATGCCACAATCGCACCAACGACTAAGAAAAAGGTCCCTGTCCTCTGTTTTTGTGC
Source organism: Saprospiraceae bacterium (assembly GCA_033722295.1). Lineage (GTDB taxonomy): Bacteria > Bacteroidota > Bacteroidia > Chitinophagales > Saprospiraceae > JAWVZH01. Next base: position 937 of record JAWVZH010000113.1, on the reverse strand, counting down.
CCATGTCGATACCGCTCCAGATTGCAGTGGAGCGAATGTAAAGCCCATTGTTCATAGAAATTATGATGGCAGTGATATCGTCCTTCCGGATGATCAGACTCAGATCATAAATCCCCAGCAATTTCCTATTCTCAAAACACTTATCGGGGACGATATTATTACTGCAAGTGGTAAAACTCTCCTGGGTGCCGATGATAAATCCGGGGTGGCAATAATCATGCAGGCAGCCAAGTATCTGATCGATCATCCCGAAGTTCGACATGGTAAGATAAGGATACTTTTCACGACCGACGAGGAGATCGGACGCGGTGTGGAATATGTCAAAATGGATAAGTTGGGAGCGGATTTTGGATATACACTGGACGGGGGACCCAAAGGATCGTTCGAAGATGAAACTTTTTCAGCAGATGCGGTAAAGGTGAGCATCAATGGTGTATCGGCTCATCCCGGTTACGCCAAAGGGAAAATGGAAAATGCGATGAAGATCGCAAGTGGGGTTGTCTCAAAGTTACCTAAACGACTGAGTCCTGAACGAACATCGGGAAGAAAGGGGTTCATTCATCCTACTCAGATCAAAGGAGAACTGGAGAGCACTATAATTGAGTTCATCATCCGCGATTTTGAGACCACAAAATTGGTCCAGCATGAGCAAAAGTTGAAAGATATCATCGATAAGGTGCTCACCGGTTTTCCTAATTCAACGTATGAGTTCGAAGTTACCGAGCAATACCGCAACATGAAAGAGGTTCTGAAACAGCATCCCGAGGTAAGCAAGTATGCCAGAGAGGCCATACGGCAATGTGGTCTTAAGGTAAAAACGCATCCGATCAGAGGCGGAACGGACGGCTCCCGATTATCGCAAATGGGATTGCCTTGTCCAAACCTCTTTACAGGTATGCATGCCATCCATTCGAAACAGGAATGGGTAAGCTTGCAG
>JAWVZH010000112.1:0-10271 GCA_033722295.1 Saprospiraceae bacterium | reverse complement strand
GTCCTGGGACGATCCGCCTTTGGCGGATGTCTCAGTCATGACAAGCCCCCGGCTTCGTCATGATCTCATCGCCCACTATAAGGCTCAGCAGAAACGCTGGGCTTTTTTTGTTTTAGGTCGGGAGTTCGAGTCCTGGGACGACCAGTACCGGTATTCATCATGCCCTGACAACTCAAGAAGTTGCACGATCCAGATCGTGTTTTATAATGTCCCCCTGTAGAATTATTTGGCCTGGTTCGGCATTTCAGTTATTTTCCAGCTGATTTATCAATCATTCCACATTAGTGGTGATGAGAAAGTTTCTCATAACCTGTACCTGGCTCAATTGACATTCTTTGTCTGGTTCTATGGATTCTACCACCTTTAATTTTGCTATAATCGGTGCCGGCTGTTCCGGAATACATCTGGCATTGGCCATGATGGAAGATCCTTTTTTCCGAGATAAGCAGATCATCATAATTGAAAAGGAATCCAAGTCTGAAAATGACCGCACCTGGTGCTTCTGGGAACCTGGAGAAGGTAAATGGGACGGATTGATCCATCACAGTTGGAGTAGAGGCAAGTTCTACAGCGAAGCAAAGCCGGAACGATTGGATATGGCCCCCTATCGATACAAAATGCTGCGTTCTATAGCATTCTATAATTATGGCAAACAGAAAGTCAGAGAAGCGCCTAACTTCCACTGGGTTTCTGATACAGTTTCTGAAATAAGACAGGATGAGAGCAATGCCATCGTTGCTGAGAAGAGCACCTATTACGCCCACCATATTTTTGACAGCCGAATCGATCCTTCCTTTTATCAGGATGATGATCCATACACTCGAATCCTTCAGCACTTCAAAGGATGGTCCATTCAGACAGAAGAGGACCACTTTGATCCGGACGAATTTGTGATCATGGACTTTCGGTTAAGATGGAAGAATACCACGAGTTTTAGCTATGTGCTTCCCACGTCAAAGCGTACTGCTCTCGTGGAATTCACTCTTTTCACACCTGAACTGATCAAAGATCATGAATATGACAAGATGCTCGATCTCTACATCAGGGAGATAATAGGCCTGAAGGACTATTCGGTCATGGAAGTTGAAAAAGGCATCATACCCATGACGGACTATCCTTTCCACAATCTACACAAGGAAAACATTACAAAGATCGGTACCGCCGGATCCTGGGTGCGCCCATCTTCAGGATACTCCTTCAAAAACTCTGAGAAATATGCCGGTCGGATCATACAAAATATTAAATCTGGAAAACCACCTGCTTCGGGTATTGCTCGTAATCGATTCCGGCTATACGACCGACTGTTACTCGACATACTCAACCATCACAACGAACTGGGGACCGAGCTCTTCGGATCAATGTTCGGAAAATCCCCTGCTCGTCGGATATTCAAGTTTCTTGATGAGGAAACAAACATGCTCGAAGACATAAAAATAATCTCCAGCTTTCGAAGCGCTCCATTCCTTCGTGCATTGATCAATCAACTGACAAGATAAAGGCTTAAATCTTGCCTGGGAAAATGGTTGAACGACATCAGGTCAGTTAATCTTTTGACTCAAAATCCAGGATCACCGGTGCAAAGAATTCCTTACCTTCAGCATCCCTGAAGGAAACACTTACCTGACGCTCCCAATATGTACCGTTTACACTGATGATAGCATAGTTGTGTGGATTTATCTGGGTGCCTTCAATCCGATATTTGTTGGGCTTATTACTGCCGTCTACAGAACCTGCCGTCAGTGAAGAGCACGTCACATCGTACAAAACATCTCCGTCATCCGTAGTCAGCCTGGAAATCTCTGAATAATGCCTATCACCGGTGAGAAATATAACACCTTCAATATTGTGGCGGTCTATGAAGTTTATGATCTCCTGTCTTTCCTCAGGAAATTCTGCATGGTTATCATGAACGGCATCGTCATTGAGAAACTGTGGGCCTATGCAAATGAATTTGAATTTCGCCTTGCTGTATAAAAGTGCATCGAACAACCATTGTTTTTGAGCTGCACCAAGAACATGACGATCTTCAATATCCGGTGAAGTCCTGTGATATCTACTGTCCAATAAAAAGAATTGGCAGTCGGCCCAGATGAAAGTTCCGGTGATGCCACCTTCCCCTGTCAGATCATAATTAGGATTTGACCAGAAGAGCCTGAAGGCTTCTTCCGTGATCCTCTTTCCCCAATAACTCCTGTTGCTGTCATTGGGGCCGTAGTCATGGTCGTCCCAGATGGCATAATGATGTGTTTTTGCCAATAATGGTTGGATCTCGGCAGCTGCACGCATGTGAGTGTATCGATGCATGATTCCCGTGCGACTGTTCCAGTCCGCTTCCCTGAGGTAGATATTGTCTCCCAGCCAGACCATGAAGTCAGGATCGTCCTCCGTAATACTGCCGAGGATATCCAGACTGCCGCCATAGGGTTTCCCCGGCCTGTCGTAGATAGGTTCATTCATATACATGCAGCTTCCTATGGCAAAATCAAAATCCGGCGCATCGCCTCGCCATTTCCAGATCTTCTGAGTGGTAAAGTTCATGGGATACGGCCGGGATATCTCCTCGTCATTGATCAGCAGACGGTAGTCATAGTTCATACCAGGTTCAGTGGCCAGATCGAGATGAGCCGTATAGACTTCCTCCTTTGTGGTCTGATATGGATCTGAAGAAAGGATGCTGTCCGGACGATCAGACCTCCAATACTGGATCTCAACATTCGCCGGTTTTGTGGTCTGAACCCAGATCTGAACTTCCTTCATCGTATTGTAGCCGAGCATCGGTCCAGAACTTAAGAGATCCTCCTGAGAATGTGATAAAATTGGCAGGACGCTCAACAGAAAAAAGATAGATTTGATTTTCATTTGTTAGAATTGTGAGTTCAAAAGTAAAGACAATGCCCCGTCTTTCCATCCCGAAATAACGGCTTATCAGGACTCAGGCTTCAACAGTCGTTTTATTCAAACCAACTTATCGGGTGTCACCGGAAGCTTGCGAACCCTCTTCCCTGTGGCATTATAGATGGCGTTGGTGATGGCTGCAGCCGAGCCAATCAAGCCCAGCTCTCCGAGCCCCTTGGCCCCACTTGGATTAATATGGGGATCGGGTTTATTGATAAAGGATACTTCAATTATTGGTGCATCCGCATTGACAGGGACGTGATATCCAGCAAAATCATTACCGAGCATACGTCCGGTTTGAGGATCAAAGCCCTGTTCTTCCAACAAAGCCATACCGATGCCACCGACCCCTGCGCCAATGATCTGATTGGCGGCGGCCATTTTATTTATTATGGTTCCTGCATCTGCCACAATAACCATTCTGTCCACTCTTACCCTTCCCGTCGTTTCATGCACTCGTACCTTATAAAAATGTGCGGCTGAAGAGACAAAGCCATATTTTTTCCGTTCATCTCCTGGACCAGCCATTTCTGTAACAGAAACTGATTCCAACCCTTCTCTTTCAAAAAGTTCTTCGAAGGAGACAAAGGAGTTTTTGTCATCCTTCCATGAAATTCCTTCGCCATTAAGAACTATCCGGTCTACCAGATCATCATTGATCTGCCTTTCCTCACCCCAGGCATATCGAGCCAGCTTCAGCTTGAGTGAACGACTTGCCGCTACAACAGCACCACTTATAGATGCCATGCCTTTACTTCCTCCCTGACTTGGCGCATAGGGAAATTTGGAGTCGCCGAGTTCGATCTTTATCTTCTCTCTGGGTATTCCGGTCCACTCATGCGCCACGTTCCACATGCCCTGTCCGGTCCCCGTTCCGATATCTGTCATAGCTGTACGAACGGTTATGTTTCCATTGGGCAACATTTCTATTTCTGCTCCGGCCTTAGTTCTGTAAGCATTCCAAAGGCCCAGAGCCAAGCCATATCCTATCTTCCATTCTCCTTCGACTAACTGTCCCGGTGTTCTTGGTCTATCTTTCCAACCTATCATCTCCGCGCCCCGATTGATACATTCATCCAGATAGTGTGAAGACCATGGATTTCCGGTTTCCATCTGGTAGGGAGCTATGTTCTTTAATCTTACATCGACCGGGTCCGCATCAATAAGATAGCACAATTCATCGATCGCCGACTCAACGCCAAAGCTACCTGTAGAATCACCGGGTCCGCGCATCCAGGTGGGCCTTGGAATGTTCAACGGTACCAGAGCCATTTCAGTCCGCACATTTTCAAAAGCATAGACTTTTCTTGATATGCCAGTGATATTATCTGTGTGATCTCTGAATACCGAAGTTGCATTTCTACCCTGGTGCAGAACACCAAGTAATCTGCCGTCAGAGTTGGCGCCAATTCTAACCCTTTGCCAGGAACGAGGTCGATGACCAACCATGGAAAACATCTGGGGTCTGGTCAACACTACTTTTACCGGACGCATAAGCATCTTCGACGCCATAGTCGCTGCCACCGTATTATACCAGACCCGCAGCCCTGATCCAAAGCCACCCCCTACAAATTCACTGACCACTCTGATCTTTTCGCCTGGCATATCCATGAGGTATGCCATTTTGTTCTTCACGCCGTTGACATTCTGACTCTTGTCATATAGGGTCAGATGACCATCCTCTGACCAATCCGCAATTGTAGCATGTGGTTCCATGGGATTATGAACTTCCATATCTATGGTGTACTCGGCATCGATCACTGCCGGCGCATCCTGCCAGTCAGACAAGGTTCCTCTTTCTCTCCCTGTTTCTCTGAGTGGCACGTTTTTGTAATGATCTTCAAAGTTTATAGTGAAGTCCTCCTCCTCATAATCTACAGACACAAGAGAGGCCGCATATATGGCCTCTTCCAAAGATTCAGCAAGGACAAGGGCAATGGGTTGTCCATTATAGTAAACCTTATCCGTGTGCAACACAGGAAGTCCGTATTGATTATTATCCATTTTCCTATTGACCAGGGCAGGAATTGGAAGATTATTCTCATGGGAGAGAATATCTATCACTCCGCTGGCTCCATGGGCATCCTCCACGTGTAGTTTAAGGATCCTTCCTGCTGCAATTGTGCTGGTCACAAATACGCCATAGGCCATATTTGGTAGTTCATATTCTGCAGAATACTTTGCCTTTCCGGTCACCTTGTGGATGCCCTCGATCCTGCCTTTTCTCTTCTCTTTTGTGCTCGGATCCATATTTATCCTTTTTTAAAATCCATACAATGGACCAATGCTGTTTCGATAGCTCCGCGTAACAGCGTGACCTTGTAGGCATTGTGTTCCATAGGCTCTGTCTGATCGACACAGATCTCAGCCGCCTCTTCAAAATTTGATCTTGATGCCTTACGGTCAGTCAGGAAGGCTTCAGCTTCCTCCCACCGCCACGGCTTATGTGCTACTCCACCCGAGGCGAGCCGGGCATTTTTGATAATATTATTCTCGTCCAGTACCAGGGCCGCAGCAACCGACACAAGCGCAAATGCATATTCACTCCTTTCCCGGATCTTGAGATAGGCATAGTGTTCATAAAATTCATTACCGGGAACATAGACCGAGGTGATCAATGATCCCTCCGGCAGGTTGGTGTCCAGTTGTGGCCTTGCGCCCGGAAGTCGATGAAAGTCAGTAAAAGGAATGCTCTTCTCCGAACCATCTTTCTCTGTGATCCTCACTTCAGCATCAAGCGCAACAAGTGCCACGCAGAGGTCAGAAGGATGAACTGCCACACATTCTGACGAGGCACCTATTATCGCCGCGTGACTGTTGTCTCCCTTAGCAGCGCCACAACCGCTTCCCGGACTCCGCTTGTTGCACGGCAAAGCCGTATCATAAAAATAGGGACACCTTGTTCTTTGCATCAGATTTCCCGCCGTAGTAGCCATGTTCCTTATCTGGGGTGATGCTCCGGCCAATATGGCCTCTGAGATCAGCGGGTATTTTTCCGCTATCTCTCTGTCTTCGGCAAGAATACTGTTCTTCACCACAGCACCGATCTCTATCCCATTATTATCCGGTCTGATCTCTGCTGAAAGCACTCCATTCACGTCCACAAGTGCATCAGGCTGATGAATATGTTTTTTCATCAGGTCTACCTCGTTGGTACCACCGGCAATATAACTCGCAGATTCATTTCGAAGAGACAGCGCAGACTCCAAAGATGATGCTATATGGTAGTCAAATGGTTTCATTGTGCAACTTTTTGAATGGCTTTCGTAATCCCATTGTAAGCACCACATCGGCAGAGATTGCCGCTCATGTAGGTCTTTATCTCTTCTGTCGAACCCGTATGTCCTTCATTTACACAAGCAACTGCTGACATGATCTGTCCCGGAGTGCAGTAGCCGCACTGGAAACCATCATTTTCAAGAAATGCTTGCTGCATGGGGTGTAATTCCTCACCTTCGGCCAGGCCTTCGATAGTGGTCACTTCTTTCCCTTTCGCCATAAGAGCAAGGGTTAGACAACTCAAGACCCTCCGGCCATCCACATGTACAGTACAGGCCCCGCATTGTCCATGATCGCAACCCTTTTTGGTGCCCGTCAGGCCGAGTTGTTCTCGGAGGATGTCAAGTAATGTACTGCGGCTGTCTACTTCCAGATCGTAATTCCTTCCGTTGACAATAAAAGATGTCGGCAGCACCTTCTTTCTGCCTAAGATCCGAGTTTTTACATCGATGTAAAACGCCTTTACCGACCTCGGTATAAATGCCAGCGCAGTCGCTGCCGAAGAAGCTTTTAGGAAAAAACGACGACCGATATTGTTAATTTTATCTTCGCGTGGACCCATCCTGTAAAATTTATCCGTGGTTGATCAAGATGATATCTAATTATAAGAATTTTCTGATTAAATATCCCTACTACATCAGAAATCAACTACAGATCGGTAGCTGAACATAAAAGTTCGCGCGAGCAATTTGAAATCTAATCTCTTCTCTTCATCAACTTCACGTAGTATTCGGTACGTGGCTGATAATTCCTGAGCTTTTCACCACTCACCACATTTGTAGATTTACCCAATTCTATTTCCAGTAACAATTGCGACGTATAATTGCGGGTGGAATATTTCCATGCCCATTGATACATACTGATGTCGCTGCCCGCGCTAATGCCCCAGGAAAAAGGGTGGTTGACAAAGATCAAGTAATCAAAGTTTCGTTCTGACAATAGTTGTTGATAATCATTGATCATTGGATCCAGTCTCGAATGATCCTTGAACAAGTACCCTGTGTTAATATGTGGAGACTTCAATGATCGGTCCAGCAGATAATAAACCTGTGGCTCGCTACCCATAACAAATACGGTCTCATCGGGCTTCATTACCCTCGACAGATGATCGATGAGATAGTCAATCTGAATGAACGGATTGGATCCGTAAACCTTTTGTACGATATGATCCTTTCGTGGTGAAAAGAATTTGTTATCTGAAGTAAATAAGACAGCCATAAAGGCAACCGCTGTGACGAAAACGGACAATGTTGGAACCCATTTCCTTTTATCAGGGATCAACTTCACAAGGTAATTAATGGTCCATCCGAATGACATCGCAACGTATGGGAAAGCTACAATCCAATAATGCCCGTAAAACCTTTTACCCAGCCCGATCATAACAAAGGATAAAATCAAGGCGATCACCAGGTAGGCCGATCTGGTTATTTTTTTGCTGAAGAAACCTACAATGATACCCAGCAAAGCTATGATCCAAATGAGCCAGTACGGTCCAACAACAGTTCTGAGATAGACATTAAAATACTTCCACGCATCTTCATTCGAAATCCGGGACAAAAAATTATCACGGTTATATTTATATAACCAATACCACATATCATCCAGGTTATCATTGATCATGTGATAGGCGAGCAACAGTAGAATTATGGCCGTTCCGCCCACCAGAAAAGCCCCAAGGTTCTTTCCATTATTACTTTCACTTCTGTTCGGCCTTATAAAAACAGATGGAATTAAAACGGGCAAAAGAAGACTTATTGAGATCAGCAGGGCACTCTGTTTTATCAATAGGCACCAGGCCGCAAGAGCTCCGGATAACAAGAAAGGCAATATGGTCTGACGTTGATGACCTCTTATTATCAACCATAGTGACAGACAATGAAACAGAATGATGATATGCTCAGAGATCATTGCAAATCCTCGGGAAAAAGGATTGAGACTGATCAAGAAAAAAGCCATTGCGGCACAGATCGCAGACGGAGTAGTCGATGATCTTCTCACTATCTCAAAAATGAGGCTTCCGGTCAATAGCTGGATGATGAGAAGTGCCATGTGGAGCCCTGACTTAGTGTTGGGAATTAAAATATCGATCAGAGCATAGGAAAAAAATAGTCCTGAGGGTTTATTGTCGATCAGATCTGTAAATGGAACCGCTCCTTTCCATATCTGATGACCGAAATAGGCATAGGTCCCTTCATCTCTGTCAAGCGGCAGGTCCAGGAAGTTGACCCTTATTATGATGATCAGCAGCAAGAACAGAATGAAGATCAGTATCTGTGGTAGCATTCGCCCATCGGTAAGTTCTTTTATTCTCTTCATGCCAGTTGATATAAACACTATTTAACCTGCCAATAAATCTACACATTATTGGTTTCATATAGTTTTAAGGCAATTGGCATCATTACATGATTCTCGCATGCCGCATGTGAATATGCCCCTCCTCGTCTTTTGGGTTTTTGAAATAGATATAATTGAAAGATCGTCTTTAAATCGTGATCTCTCAACAAATATCATCACAATAGGTGATCTGGATCACCGTCATTTTCAATTTTGATATTGACTTTGTAGGAATGAAAAGTCAAGGTATTGGAGTCATTTTCCTGTTGAGCGCTTTTTCATTATTCTCTCAGCACAGCGATCACGCGGCTGTTCATAAAGAACAATATCAACATTTCCGTTTTTCTGTCAACCTGTCTCACACCTATCTTCCAGAATCAACGGTTGAAGGCAAGAGCATTCTGGTTCTGCCATCCTTCGGTCTTGATATTGAATATTGGCTCGGTCGGTCAGTTGGCATAGGGCTACATAATGATCTGGAACTCCTGCAATTCGAGATCGTCACTGATGATGAAGTTACCATAGAAAGAGAGTTTCCTGTTTTAGCCACGCTTGACGTATTGTGGAAACCTTACAAAGATCTGGTCCTTTTTGGCGGGCCAGGAATGGAATTTGAACCATCGGAGAACTACCTGGTCCTGAGGATAGGTATGGAATACGAGATCCCTGTACACGCACATTTTGATCTGTCACCCATCGTTTTTTATGACTTTCGTAAGGAGGCATACAACACCTTCTCAGTTGGCCTTGGCATAGGGTTTCATACCCATTAGACTCAAGTTTTCATGGTTGTTCATGATAGTCTAAGGGAAATATTGACGATGGTATAAGAAAGACCACTATAGGCGACCCCGGGGGTCATTTTAACGCTTTCTTAACATTTTAGCCGTCATATTGCAACCCCAATTCTAATCAAAATCTTATCATAAGTGATTGATTCAGTTGAACTTATGGAGTATAAGGCTGAGAAGGATGCATGTCCTATAGAATTACAACCCCGGGGGTCATTTTAACAATCCCCTGATAAATATTCGCTTTATGAACTTTCCTTTGTCATTCCAAATAACATATTTCATACTTCACATAGGGCAAGGTCTCTACGGTCGTTCCACACGATAGACGCGTATTTGTGTTGGTGGAGTATTTGACAGAAAACGAATGCCAGTGAACGATTGAAGCAGTGATAAAAACCTTGACAACCACTCAGATCAGAAATTGATCACCAATGACAAATTCAAGGTGAAGACAAGGTAGGGCACATTGTACCGTACAGTTTCCTGACATTTCAACTAATTAGTTGAAATGTCAGGCGAATATTTCAGGGTCAAGTCATCAATTTAGTCGACCTTTGCCGGCTCATTTAAAAAATTGTTCTTTGAAACCATTTCAAAAATTGGGGCTTTCCGACCAAATAGTGAAAGCCGTAGAAGATCTTGGATTCGAATCCCCGACCGACATCCAGCGTCAAGCCATTCCCATGCTGCTCAGCGATGACCGCGACTTTATCGGCCTGGCTCAGACAGGTACAGGCAAAACCGCTGCCTTCGGTCTGCCTCTCCTCGAACACATCGATCCCGACCTCGGATTTACCCAGGCCCTCATCCTCGCACCTACCCGCGAACTGGGCCAGCAGATCGCCGAACAACTCGCCCTTTTTAGTAAATACATGAACAAGGTCAATGTCCTCGCGGTCTACGGCGGAGCGTCCATTACGGCTCAAATGAAAGCACTGAAAAAACCTCAACACATTATCATCGCCACCC
>JAWVZH010000111.1:0-10356 GCA_033722295.1 Saprospiraceae bacterium | reverse complement strand
CTGGTCTCCTACCTCAATATGCCGATCTTGAAAACGGACTCGGGACTCAGGGCTCTTGAACACATCCCTGAACAGATCACCGAAAAATTCTGGTTGATCGACAGTGGCCGGTCCCGCTCAACTTCAAGATTGGTAGGAGCATTCAATCACAGTTTAAAAGACGAAAAGGTCATGGCTGTTGTCAAGGATCACTGGGTTCCTCTTGTCAATGATGCCATCATGTTCCACCTAGAGAACGATGAAAGTAATCTTGTCAAGGCATTGCATTCCATTCAACAACTGGTGTGGGTATATTTCCAGGATTTCATCCCCAAAGCACACATGTCCATGTGGCATTCCACCCTCGAAGATCCCGATGCCGTTCTCAAATTATGCGGCGCTGGAGGCGGAGGAATGACACTCGGCTTTGGCAGAAAGCCAGTCGAGATAGATTATCTGGAGGTATGGTGATCAGGTGACGGGTAACAAGGAACAAGTGGCAGGTGGCAGATAAATTATTCCACTTTTATATCATATATGCCGATTATCGAGAATCCAATACCGATCTAAAGTAATTCTAATTAAACACCAAGTTTCGGAAGATGTGATAGCGCAAGAACTAATGACATACGAAGACCCAAGCTGGAGGCATATTGACCAGGACAAAATTCAGATCTACAGTAGCGAAAATGCCTTTATAGATCTTTTTCAATACCGTCGAATAATGCACCTGAATATACTTTCCGGTGCTGGCCAGGAGGTCCTTCGCCTGGTTGACGATATGGATCGTGTCTTCTTTTGAGAAAGCTACGAACGGAATAGCTGATATTATATAATCAACTTTATCATGTCCGTAGCGCTTCATGATATCTTTTAAGTTAGTCACATCTTCCTGGAGCACGACCAGCCGAGGATCATTTAGTGATTCGAGTTTGCGACAGAAGGCCTCGTTTACTTCAAAGGCAAACAGTTTGGCATCAGGAGACATTTTAGACAGAATATGCTTGGTAATGGCTCCATCACCCGCTCCTAATTCAATTAAAACCTTAGCTTTGTTAAAGTCTACCGGTTTTATCATCTTCTTGGAAAGAAAACCGGAGCTTCGAGTGAATGTCCCAACAGTCTTTAGATCTCGCATGCTTTCCCAAAAAAAATCAACCTTCGCCATGTGTAGTCAGTTTTCCGAAATATAATTTTCCAGATCAGGATATATCTTTACCAGATCTGATATCGAATCTCGATCTATAGGCTGTTCTCCAATGTAAGGTAAGACTTCTGCCGATAAAAACCCCTGACCTCGCCATTCATTTCTCTCCTTTTTCGCCTCGAAATAAGTCAAATATCCCTCCAAAATATATCTATATGGCCCTTTGTCACGTTGCTCAATAACCAGGTTTGACCTCGTATGTAAGGCCGGCGCACTAAGCATCTGTTCCGATTCCTCTACCAGGACCCTGTAGTTCAATCCAGTAATGGTCGACCAATTTTCGTGCAATTCCACAGCAGGGTCAAGCTCAACGGTCAAGTAATTGATCTCCATGACAGGATCTTCCGGATGAACGACCAGTCTCACCGTAATTCGATTATTATATTTGGCCTCGATATTCGAAATCTTATTCCCCAAAGGCCGTATCACGGGTCGCTTCTTGCCATAACTTTTTACGATGATGCGGTTCGGCTCCACACCTTTACCAAGAAGATGACCCTTGAGATCTCTGGCGTATGACGCAGCGAAGAACATAGCTTGAGCCTCGGGTTTATCCCTTGACGAATGTGCTTGAAGAACGAGTACGGACCTGGGCATCACATTCAGGGCTTTTAAAAGTATGTCGGCCTTTTCCCTATTAATACTGATGTCCATGAAATCGTCTTCGACGTCATAAAATTGTGGTAAACGTAACTCATCATCCGCAATATCTTTCTGTTCGAGATCCCGCTTATCCTTTTTTTCAATCGATGCCCCTGAGGTCAGGTCCCGTTTGAGGTAGTGTGACAGTTCTTTGTAATAGGGTATTCTCAATTGCGATATGACAGGATTTTTAAAATATGCCACATAAATATCCGAACCACCATATCCGCCCGGTCTGTCCGAGATCAATACCGCGATCTGGCCATCCCTGGAGATCTTGAAAGCCTTTTCGTCAAAAGGACTGTTGATCCCCAGTCCTATATTCCTGGCCTGATGCCAAATACCACGCTCAGGATCGAATTCTGAATACAATATATCGTAACCTCCCACGCTCTTGTCGCCGTTGGAGGTAAAATATAATGTTGAACCATCCGCAGAGAGGAATGGATGGTCTTCATCAAACCTGGAATTTATATTTTGTCCAATGTTCACCGGTTGCGACCAATTATCATTATTCCTCATGGAAAAATAAATGTCCCTGCCTCCAAGACTATTTTTCCCTTCGGCTGAAAATATGATGATGCTGTCTTCCCAGATGTCAAAGTTCTCAATTTGGATATTTTGGGGCCCTTCCAATCGACCCTGTTCTCTCTGCAGGTCTCCTATTCTGCTGAATGTATCCAGAATAAAATGGGCGGTACCTGACGGGAATTCTCTTCGTAAAAAGAGGATCTGTCCATCATCGGTAAAGTCCATTATCTGTTCATCTGTAATGGAATTGACGAGTGGGTCGTCAAAGTGAGTGCTCGACCATCCTCCCGAGGCCAATTGAGCGATGAATATGTCGTCCTGAATTTGACTGTCTTCAGAAATTACCTTTTTGGAATAATAGAACCTGTCTGGAACCGTCGGTGAGGGCACCGGAAGAGCTTCCGAATAAGCCGTATTAATATCACTACCTGCATTTTGAACCAGTGCCTTTCGTTCTTTCTTTTTATTCAGTTGACCCTGCCATGCCTGGACCATTCTGTACTTGGCCTCTGTCCTCTTGTTATGATGGTCCTTACTCTCTTTTAAAAATAATTTATACAGCACCAGGGCCTCTTCATATCTCTCTAATCCGTGAAGTGTTCGCGCTTCATAATAATATTGGTCTACCTCGAACCTTTTATGATCTTCTCTTATCACCCTCAGAAATTTCAAACTCTCTTCCAGCAATCCACATTCATAGCATGATATCCCGGCATACCGCAGGTCCTTTTTGTCCTCCGGTGACAACTGCATATACGCTATGCAGGCACGATCAAATTCCTTTGAGTGCCACCATTGTCGGGCTTGCTGAATAGTATAGGTTGGCTGACCCATAACTTCGCTGGCCGTACTCAAACAGATAACGGCAATGATTATGTAGGTCAAAAATTTCACGTTACTGATTGGATTAAATGTCCCGGTCAGTATCGAAATCTTCCAGGTAATCCGCTACTCGACGCAGGAAGCTTCCGCCAAGGAAGCCATCAACGACCCTGTGGTCATAGGAAAGCGACAGATACATCATTTGCCTTATGGCGATCACATCTCCCTCTGCTGTTTCCAAAACAGCCGGCTTTTTACGGATCGCGCCAGTTGCCATGATGGCCACTTGAGGTTGATTGATAATAGGCGTTCCCATGACGTTGCCGAAGGTCCCTACATTGGTCAGTGTGAAGGTGCCTCCCTGTATCTCTTCCGGTTTCAATTGGTTCTCGCGAGCTCGTCCGGCGAGATCATTTACTTTTGAGGTAAGACCTATAAGATTGAAATGATCTGCATTATGAATGACGGGAACGATGAGATTCCCATTGGGCAAGGCTGCCGCCATACCGATATTCAGATCCTTTTTAATCACCAGATTATCCCCATCGACGGACATGTTGATCCTTGGAAAATCCTTTATGGCTTTTACAACGGCTTCAATGAACAGAGGTGTAAAGGTGATCTTCTGACCATATTTCTTTTGATATTCGACTTTCACGGAATTTCGCCAGTTCACCATATTAGTTACATCAGCCTCCACAAAGGACGTCACATGGGCTGAAGTCTGCTTGGACCTTACCATATGTTCGGCTATCAACTTTCGCATGCGGTCCATTTCGACGATCTCCACATTATCACCAGGTTTGTGAGTTGGTGCAGTGGGCTTGGCGGGCTGACTTTTTTCAGGTGTTGGCGCTGAGGTTGACATGCCATTGGTACTGGGTTGAGCCTGTTGCTTCTCCGCTGTTTGGACCTGTGGCCTGCCCTTCTCAATATAGGCGAGAATATCTTTCTTGGTTACCCTTCCGTCCTTACCTGTTCCGGGCACTCTGTCCAGCTCTTGCTGGGAAATACCTTCCTTGGCTGCAATATTCCGGACGAGCGGAGAATAAAACCTGTCGGAAGTTGAGGTAGGCGCCTCAGTTCGTGACGGTGCCGATGCAGTCGCAGGAGCTTTCTTTGGTTCGGGTTGCTTTTCGGGCTTCTCTTCGGCCGGTGCCGGCTCAGAATCGGTGCTCTCCTCTTTTACAGAAGGAGAAGGTTGAACATCCTCATCACCTTCAGTCTCAATAAGAGCAATAACTTTCCCTATCTCCACAACTTCGTCCTCCTCAAAAAATATCTTTGAGATCTTGCCATCTACAGGTGAAGGTATTTCAGAATCAACCTTATCGGTAGCGATCTCCAGAATGGTCTCATCAGTGCTGACCTCATCGCCCTCTTTCTTGACCCAGTTGAGGATGGTCGCTTCGATAATACTTTCGCCCATTTTGGGCATGATCAATTCTACCTTAGCCATGGTATTTTGTTTACTGATTAATCGACCAGTTCGCCCTATTAAAGCTGACCAGCCGGTCTCTTTTATATAACGTCTCTAAGGGACCAAAGGGAGGGCAAAATTACGCCAAATCTGAGCCCAATAAAAATTTTCTAATCATATTAAGTCCCACGATCCCCGTCTGTTTTATGTTCAGCACTCTGGATTTGCCAAAGTTAAAGAGCCTGGTTTTTGTCCTCTTACCATCGGAAACGCACATCCACACCGTACCCACAGGTTTATCTTTTGTCCCACCATCCGGTCCCGCAATACCTGATACAGCCAGCACGACATCGGCCTTGTATCTTTTAAGCGCACCTTCGGCCATGGCAATCACCGTTTCTTCGGATACAGCACCATATTGCCAAAGCAATTTCTCCGGAACCCCGAGTTCCGATGTTTTAAGGTCGTAGGAATAACTGACTATGCTACCCGTAAAATATTCGGAACATCCGGGAACCGTCGTGATCAGGTGAGAGATATATCCTCCGGTACAGCTTTCAGCAAGCGTCAGGGACTTGTTCTGAGAACGAAGCAATTTACCTACTGAGGCGGGAAGCGTATCCTCGTCGAATCCATAAACGGCATCACCGAGTTCTTCTGCTACTTTCTTACTTGCGCTTTCCACGACAGACCACCCTTTCTTTTCCGGCATGTTTTTGGCCAAGACCCTGACCCTTACGGTACTTATACCTGGCAAATAAGCTATCCTGACCTCATCAGGCAACTCGCTGACAACGGGTCCGACGATCTCGGCAACCTGAGATTCTCCCAGACCAGCGGTAAGAATAGTTTTATAGACAATAGGAGGCAGATTATAATTCTCTGCCAGCCAGGGCAAAAAGCCATTCTTAAAAATATATTTCATCTCGACAGGGACCCCAGGAGTGAACAGATAATGGCAGTCTTCTTTTGACATTAACAACCCTGGCGCTGTTCCCAATCTGTTCATAAATTTTTGACTGCCTTTGGGCAACCAACATTGCTCACGGTGGCTCTCCAACGGTTTTCTGCCATAACGCTCCAGCAGTTCACTCAACCATATGAAGGCCTCCTCGTCGAAGTACAGGTCACTCTCGAAATATCCGGCTATTGCTGCTTTGGTGACATCATCATCAGTCGGCCCCAGACCGCCGGTCACGATCACGATATCGCTCTTTCGGCCGGCCAGTTCCAACTTTTCTTCAATATCCTGTTCAGCGTCACCCACGGCATAGCGGGCGATCACATCCACCCCGGCGTCAGTCAGTTCCTGGCCGATCCAGGAACTGTTCGTATCCACGATTTGTCCTATCAGGATCTCATCACCTATTGTGATTAGGGATGCTTTAACTGTATTCGATGTCTCCAAATGCAAATTTTTCAAGTTTTCCCTCTTTGTCGATGATCAGCCGTCCCTCGTCATCTACTCCTCTAATCTCTCCAGTAAAGGTCAGTCCTCCTGATCTGAATGTATGCTTTTTTCCCTTCAGGTACAGATTCGCGGAGTACACGTCATCAATGCGCGCCTGATCGAAATTGTTCATTTCCTCATCCAGGTGATCTACGATCTTTCTGGTCACTTCCAGGGGTACTTTCTTCATTCCTGTTATGATGGACAGAGATGTCGCCTTGACGAGATGACCGGGAAACCGTTCCTGATTGACATTTATACCTAACCCGATCACAGTATGGTCTATTTCCTTGCCGCGGATGACATTCTGGATCAACATGCCGGCAACCTTTCGATCATCAAAATAGAGGTCATTAGGCCATTTGATTGATAAAAAATCCGCAGATACCAGCTCACTAATGGCTTCGAAAAGCGAAACAGATACGATCTTGTTGAGCTTGAAGTGATCAGCCGGAGCCAATCCTGTTGGATAGTAAATCACTGAAAACAGGGCGTTCTGACCTTTATTCGCTTCCCAGGTTCGCCCTCTCTGTCCCCTTCCGCTGGTTTGATATTCCGTAAATACCACAGTACCATGTTCGGGTCTGGATCGTCGAACTAATTCGAGAGCATATGTGTTGGTAGAATCGACTTGATCGAGAAATACCGTCCGTTTATGCCAATCATCCTTGGTATTCGGGCGTTTCAATGACAGGATTGACTAATTTTGCAGAAACTAATAAAGGATAAAGGTATTGAGTAAAACGCAAAGCAGTGTTTCTTCAGTGGTAGAGGATCAGGAGAATCTGAATGACCTTATAGTCGACAGCATTCAGGATATCAAGGGCAAGAACATTGTCAAACTTGATCTGCGGCACCTTGAGGACAGACCTGCGGATTACTTTATCGTTTGTGAAGGAGAATCTTCCATTCAGGTAAAAGCCATTGCTGAAAATATCTCCCAGCGCGCCAAAGAAGAATTATCGGTCAGGCCCTCACATGTGGAAGGCAAACAGGGGGCCAGATGGATACTTGTGGACTTTTTCGACGTGGTGGCACACATCTTTCATCCTGAGGCGCGTGAATATTATCAGGTCGAGGAATTATGGAACGACGCACATACCACGGAATATAATGACCTTTAAAACCGAAAGTGCGATAAGCTGTTAAAAGGGTAATCTACTGCTGAATGGAAAACAACCAGAATAATAATAATAACAACGACAACAAGGATAAGAAGCCAAAGCCGTCGGGATTCAATACCTATTGGATCTACGGTATCCTTATCCTGATCCTTGTTGGAGTCAATCTCTTTTCCCTCGTCAATTACAAGGGTGATCCCATCACATACCGGCGATTTGAGAACATGGTTCAGGCCGGAGATGTAGACAGGGTAGAAGTTGTCAATCAAAAGTGGGCCAATGTCTATTTGAAGGAAGAAAGCCTGGACAAAGAAACGTATGACGATGCCAATCAGGGTAGTTTTGGCTCTTCCGGCGCACACTATGTCTTCAATATAGGCCCTGCCGAATCTTTTCAGGATAATGTGGAAGAGCTGAATGCAGAATTGGATGAGGAGGACCAGGTCGATGTAGAATATATAGAGAAACAAAACTGGCTGGCACCTATTCTAAGCTGGGTGCTTCCGATCTTCATACTCGTAGCCATATGGTTGTTCATCATGCGACGGGTGAGCGGTAGTGCCGGTGGCCCGGGATCCCAGATCTTCAACATTGGAAAAAGCAAGGCAACCCTTTTTGATAACAAGGGTAAGGTGAATGTCACATTTGCAGATGTCGCCGGACTTGATGAGGCCAAGGAAGAAGTGATGGAAGTGGTCGATTTTCTGAAAAGTCCCCAAAAGTATACGTCCCTCGGTGGAAAGATACCGAAAGGCGTCTTGTTGATCGGACCTCCGGGTACAGGTAAGACCCTTTTAGCCAAAGCTGTGGCCGGCGAAGCGGGTGTTCCTTTCTTTTCGATCTCCGGATCTGACTTTGTGGAAATGTTTGTAGGCGTTGGCGCGTCCAGGGTTAGGGACTTGTTCAAACAGGCGAGAGAAAAAGCGCCATGTATCGTTTTCATTGATGAAATTGATGCCATCGGGCGTGCCAGGGGCCGCTCAGCGATTCAAGGTGGTAACGATGAAAGGGAGAACACGTTGAACCAGCTTCTTGTAGAGATGGATGGTTTCAGCACTGATAAGGGCGTCATCCTCATGGCCGCTACCAACAGGCCCGATATTCTTGATAATGCACTGTTGCGCCCGGGACGGTTTGACAGGCAGATAGGTATTGACAGGCCGGACCTCAAAGGTAGAGAAGCCATATTCAAGGTACATTTGAAACATATCAAGATCTCGGATAAGGTCAAGCCCCAAACACTTGCCGAAATGACACCTGGATTTGCGGGTGCTGATATTGCGAACGTGTGTAATGAGGCGGCACTTATCGCTGCGCGGCGTGACAAAAAAGCCGTTGATATGAAGGACTTCAATGATGCATTGGATCGTGTCATAGGTGGTCTCGAAAAGAAAAACAAGATCATTGCTCCTCATGAAAAAGAGATCATTGCTTACCATGAAGCAGGACATGCCATCTGTGGCTGGTTCCTGGAGCATGCTTCTCCACTGGTAAAAGTAACTATTGTCCCCAGGGGGATAGGAACCCTTGGCTATGCACAATATCTTCCAAAGGAAGAATATATCACGCGAACAGAGCAACTGAAGGACAGAATTTGCATGACACTCGGCGGACGAGCTGCAGAAAAGATCATTTTCGACAAGATATCCACAGGTGCCCAGAACGACCTGGACCAGATCACGAAAATGGCTTACAGCATGGTGGCGATCTATGGTATGAATGAAAAAGTTGGCAACGTCTCATTCCATAGTATGTCCCAGGATCAGTTTCAGAAACCTTATTCAGATGATACTGCAAAGCAGATCGATGAGGAAGTGCGCATTCTGATAGATGAACAGTATCAAAGGGCTCAGGATCTGCTGAAGGACAAGAGGAAGGAACTGGAGATCCTGGCCAAGGCACTGCTGGAACGTGAGGTTATCCTCAAGTCTGATGTTGAGAAGCTTATTGGTCCCGGAGCGCACAGCTCTACCGATACAGACAGCGACAACGAAGAAGCTTCAGCAGCAAAACCTACTACAGATGATACACCTGACGATACGGAGGAGAGTATTACGGTAGAAAATGCGGAGTAGCTGTAGGTTTACGATTCTTAAGATCAAAGTCATTAAAGGGGGACCCTCCAAGGGTGCCTATACCCTTCAGGGTTGCAAAAATCTAAAGGCAGGCTGCTCTTCAGTCTAGTTCGGCTAATGAAAAATGGAATGGTCGGATTGCCAAACCACCATATACATTGACTTATAGGACATTTTTATATTAGAAGAAGCATCTGCTTCGACTGGTCATAGATCAATTCTCACTGGCTTTTTGGGTATGATTGACCCTCCAAGGGTCCCCATACCCTCCAAGGGTGGCTTTTAGCACTTTATAGGGTCATTGCCTCAGGACTGCAGCGACTATCTATCCTTCTTCTTTTTCCACCAGCCTGAATCCATTACCATGTATGTTCACGATCTCCAGATTGGGGTCAGGTGCGAGGTACTTTCTGAGCTTGGTCACAAAGACATCCATACTACGTGCTGTGAAATAATTGTCCTCTCCCCAGATCTTGTTGAGCGCTTCTGATCTCGAAAGAACATCGTTCTTCTTGATACAGAACATACGGAGCAGGTGCGCCTCCTTTGGAGATAGTTTATTTAGTTTCTCTTCCTCTCCATCCTTATAGGTCAACTCCCTGAGCGGGTAATTGAAATGAAACTTACCTATTTCGAACTCCTTTATTTCTTCATTAGGATCCTTGCGATTGCCACTTCTCTTCAGAATTGCCTGAACCCTGTAGAGAAGTTCCTCACTGTTGAATGGCTTTGATATATAGTCATCCGCGCCGATCTTGAACCCTTCGAGTACATCTTCTTTGAGTGTTTTTGCTGTCAGAAAGATGATGGGCGTCTCATGATCGTTCTCACGTATTTCCTTGGCCAGAGTGAAGCCATCCTTCTTCGGCATCATCACATCCAGGATACAAAGGTCATAATCATCACCTTTGTAGGCTTCGAGTCCCGAATCACCATCCGTGGCCAGATTTACGTCATACTCATGCATTTCAAGGTAGGATTTCAATACATCCCCGAAATTCTGGTCGTCTTCTACAAGTAATATTTTGTTCATCACTTTGTCTTTGTGCTATTCTTTAACGTCAAATTTGTAGAAAAATATTTTATCGCACCATGCTTATTATAATCAT
>JAWVZH010000110.1:0-10427 GCA_033722295.1 Saprospiraceae bacterium | reverse complement strand
TTTCCAATAGCCTGAGAAATGAACCATGTTTCAAATGGAGATGGTGGAAGGTAAATGCCATTTTTCAGACAATGATGAAAAAGGCGTTTGAACACTTCATTATCAGCATTGGCAACATCGTCATAATGAGAGGCCTTGTCAATGCCAAAGTGTATGGAGATCATCGAACCTATAGTGTTTACAGCAACCTTGTGATCCGCAAACCTTTCAAGCAGGATGTCCTTTATCTCTTTTGTGGTTTTCTCTAATCGTTCATAAATATCAGAGGAATCATCCAGGTGTTTAAGAGTCGCCAATCCACAGGCAACAGCAACAGGGTTGCCACTCAGGGTTCCTGCCTGGTAAACAGGCCCCAGGGGTGCCACAGTCTCCATGACCTCCCTCTTGCCTGCGAAGGCAGCAATAGGCATACCCCCACCAATAACTTTGCCGTATGTCACCAGGTCCGGTGTAATATCGAACATTTCAGATGCTCCTCCGCCTGCCAACCTGAATCCGGTCATTACCTCATCAAAGATGAGCACCGTGCCATGATCGTCACACAGTTGTCTCAACCCTTCCAGAAATCCTTCTTCCGGAACAATGCATCCCATATTTCCGGCTACCGGTTCCAGAATGACGGCAGCCAATTCGCTTCCGTACTCATTGAAAAGATCCCTTACATTTTCCAGGTTATTATACTCTGCGATCAAGGTACTTTGGGTCGTACCTTCCGGTACACCGGGACTTCCCGGTATGGCCAGACTTAATACTCCGGAACCTGCTTTCACCAGAAAGGGGTCTGCATGACCGTGGTAATTACCCGCAAATTTTATGAATTTTTGCCTGCCAGTATAACCTCGAGCTACTCTCAGTGCGCTCATACAAGCTTCTGTACCTGTAGAGGTCAGTCTTGTCAATTCTGCCCAGGGCGCCATCTTATTCACCTGTCGTGCCAATAAATATTCCCCTTCCGTCGGGGCTCCATATGAAAAGCCCTTTTCTACCTGCTCTTTCACGGCTTCCACAACAGGGTCGAACTGGTGTCCGAGGATCATGGGACCCCAACTGTTTATTAGGTCTATATAGCTGTTTCCGTCAACATCAAATAGATGGGGGCCATGCGCACGATCGATGAAGACAGGCTTACCACCCACAGAATTAAATGCCCTCACCGGAGAGTTTACGCCTCCCGGTATCAATTGACAGGATTTCTCATACAGCTTCTGACTCTGTGAAAACATAGATAGCTTTTACATTTTATTTAATAATCTGCAGGCCTGCTTGGCAAAGTAAGTAACAATAACGCTGGCTCCGGCTCGCTTGAATGCATACAGGCTTTCCAGAACGATTGCATCGTGATCCAGCCACTTGCGCTCGCTAGCTGCTTTGATCATGGCATATTCCCCGCTGACCTGATAGACTGCCACAGGGATCTGGCAATTTTGCCTCAACCTCCTGATCACATCGAGGTAGAAGATGCCGGGCTTTACCATAACCATATCTGCGCCTTCTTCCTGATCCAGGAGAGCCTCTGAAATTGCTTCCCTTCCATTTCGATAATCCATCTGATAGGTTTTTTTATCACCAAATCCAGGGCTTGAATCCAGAGCCTGACGAAACGGTCCGTAAAGATGGCTGGCGTACTTGGCGCTGTAAGCCAGTATGCCCTTGTCATGAAATCCGGCATCGTTGAATGCTTTTCTGATCTTATCTATACGTCCATCCATCATGTCCGAAGGCGCCACCCAATCTGCCCCAGCCTCGATATGGCTCAGCGACATTCGGGTCAACACCTCTACCGTCTTGTCGTTCACGATCTTGCCATCCTCCACAATGCCGTCATGCCCAAATGAGGAATAAGGATCCAACGCCACATCAGTGAGGACCAGTAGATCGGGATGCTTTTCCTTGATTAAGCGGATAGACCTTTGCATCAGCCCCTCCGGATTGAGTGCTTCCTTTCCGGTGTTATCCTTTAGTTCATCTTCAACCTTGACAAACAAGAGAACCGCCCTTATTCCAAGTTCAACTATCTCATTCAGCTCCTCTTCCAGAGTATCCAGAGAGTATCTGAAATATTCCGGCATCGAAGGAATGGCCTCCTTCTTACCACTCCCTTCAACGACAAAAACCGGAGCAATGAAATCCGCGGCTGACAGATGTGTTTCTGCCACCATATCACGAATAGCCCCTGTACTGCGATTGATCCTCTTTCTGATAATGGGGAAACCCATAACGAATAATTTCTTTTAATATAAAATCATATCAATCAAGCCAGTCGATCGGATTTTCCAATCTCTCCACCAGTCTGGCTTCCTCAGACCCTGGTTCAGGATGATGATCGTATTCCCACCTTACAACTGGAGGTAGTGACATCAGAATACTCTCGATCCGACCGTTACTCTTCAATCCGAACAGAGTACCTCTGTCGTGTATCAAATTGAATTCGACATATCTTCCCCTCCTTATTTCCTGCCAGACTTTGTTGTCATTATTGAACGCAATCTCCTTTCTCAACTTGACTATTGGCAAATAAGACAACAAAAAAGACCGACCTATATCATACATAAAGTTTTCCAGTTGTTCCCAACTTACCTCAGGAGTCGACTTCAAATGATCAAAAAATGTGCCCCCTATACCACGAGCCTCATTGCGGTGATGATTGTAGAAATATTCATCGCACCACTTTTTAAATCGTGGGTAAAATTCAGGATATGTACGGTCACAAGCTTTCTTTTGTTCTCTGTGAAAATGCCGTGCGTCTTCTTCGAATAAATAGTATGGTGTCAGATCCGAACCCCCTCCAAACCACTGATCCAGGATCATATTCTGCTCGTTCCTGATCTCAAAATAACGGTAGTTGGCATGACATGTAGGAACGAAAGGGCTCACCGGATGGATCACCAAAGAAATGCCTGTTGCATAAAAGCTTGTGGCATCAGGTGCCACCTGTCCTTTTAGTGCTTCAGGAATAGGTCCGTATACTTCGCTGACATTTACTCCGGCCTTCTCAAAGACACTTCCATCTGACATTACCCGTGTCCATCCACCGCCACCTTCTTCTCTTTTCCATCTGTCCTCGATGAATCTCGCTTGCGATTCGAAGGCTTCCAGGTTTTTG
Organism: Saprospiraceae bacterium; assembly: GCA_033722295.1. Taxonomy (GTDB): domain Bacteria; phylum Bacteroidota; class Bacteroidia; order Chitinophagales; family Saprospiraceae; genus JAWVZH01. Next base: position 7,324 of record JAWVZH010000110.1, on the reverse strand, counting down.
CAGATATCATCCTGGAGACCCCTTATAAATTTAAAAAACCTTTCCCGTGGTTCAAATTCAGGCATATGAGTATGACTTGGCTGTATCTACAAACGCCCTGGCACATTCGACGGGCGTGTTGGGCAATACACCGTGTCCCAGATTTACAATGTGATGTCCTGTGCCAAAGCGGTCTATCATTTTGGTGGTCTCGCGGGCTACAACCTCCGGGGTGGTCAGTAATATAGACGGATCGAGATTACCCTGCAAGACCATATCCTGACCACATTGTGATCTGGCATAGGATGCCGGCATCGTCCAGGATAGGCCTACGGCAGAAGCCTTAGTCTCGGAAAGGCCCTTCAGCGCATGCCACGCATCCTTGGAAAAAAGTATTACTGGCACTTCTTTGGAGATCTCCGCAGCGATCCTCTCCAGATAGGGCAAAGAGAACTGCGCATGCCACTCAGGGCTCAATAATCCTCCCCAACTGTCGAAAACCTGGATCACATCCACTCCTGCACGGATCTTTATCTTGAGATATTCTATACTGGCATCGGTCAGGATATCCAGAAACCTGGCTGCGGCATCCGGATTTTTCGCACATAACTCCTTGGCTTTAGCAAAGTTCTTTGATCCCTTGCCTTCTACCATATAGCACATCAACGTCCACGGAGAACCACAAAAGCCTATCAGAGGCACGCTGCCATCCAACCTGTCCTTTACCGCCTTAATGGCCGGGGTGGCATATCGGAAAAAGGATTCTTCATTGCCAGTTTTGAGTCGGTCGATAGCTGACAGATCTCTGACAGGATCTTCGATAACAGGACCGACACCGGGGACCATCTCAACCTCGTGACCGAGGCATTGGGAGATGACCAGGATATCGCTGAATAGAATGGCTGCATCCACGCCAACCTGTTCTACCGGCATAGTAGTGATCTCTGCAGCGAGATCAGGGATCTGTACCCTTTCAAAGAAACTGTACTTCTCTTTCAGCTTCAAATAGTCGGGAAGATAACGACCGGCCTGTCTCATAAACCATACCGGCGGACGCTCAGTGGACTCACCATTCAGAGTCCGTAATAAAATATCATTCTTGATCATTCAATACTTTTGAAAGTTTATACACAACTGATTCCACAGTGGGTTCATCTGACTCCATCACATACGTAAAGCCCTCCTTTCTGGCAGCTTCGGCCGTTGTCGGTCCAATGGCCACAATCCTGATTTTCTTGTCAAAATCATTATGCTCACAAATATTATAGAGCCCTTTAGGTGAAAATACTGCGATGGCATCCCAATGTAACCTGGCAAGTCTTGGCTTGATATTTTCAGTTCTGTAAACAGGTATTCGTACCACTCTTTCACCTAAAACACTGTTCTCCAATTTACCTGTGGTCTCTTCAGCACAATAATATACCAGCCTTTCAACATCAGGATCGATGTGTTCCAGAAGTGCCTCCATATTACTGGCCCACTGGATCTTACCCTGATAACCGAGGTCTTCCAGTAATGCCTTTGTCTTGTTGCCCACTACATATGCCATATTATGAAGTGCCCCCAGTTTTGAGGCCAAGGCACGAACGGCGTTTGCGCTGCTGATCACTACAGGACCTTCGGGTGATATTTCAAAATCAAGATGTTTTACCTCAAGCACCTTGATGTCATGCAATTTGATGCGATTTTGAAATCCGAGCTCACGCTGGTTCGAATCAACCTCCCTGGCACAAAGGACATCCTTGGGTCTCTGGGCCCTGATGCTGTCATATATTCTTTGTCCTCCCTGTTGTTTCAACTGAGAAGACAATTGTTTGCTTATATACTTCCATGATCCTTTCGAAAAGGTCTTTTCGATCTTAACCGTCTCAGAACCGTCCAGCTTGTCTATGCGACCTTCAAAATGTATCTCCTTTTCATTGACCGTTGCGAGTGCTCCGAGGGGCAAGCTGCATCCACCTTCCATTTCAGCCATAAATCCTCGTTCGATATGTGAGGCGATGAATGTCTCCTCATGGTTGATCTTTTCAAAGATATGGGCAAGCTCATCGTTGTCCTCGCTCCCTATGACCGCCACCACTCCCTGAGCGGGCGCCGGAGTCATCCAGTCGAGGGTCACAGCATTGTCTGGGGTAAGGCCGATCCGTTCCAGCCCTTGTTTGCTCACTATACCACCATCGCCATTAGTCATTTTCTTCAGGCGAGTATCCATATTGCCCCGCAATTCAGCGAAATTGTGGTTCCTGTACTTCGAGGCCCATTGTGCCCGTCTGCGCGGGGACCCCGAAAGAATCGTCATCGACCGGTCATAATTCCCATCAAAATTATGTCCTGGTACAAAAAGGTCCCAAAATCCATCTCTTGGCAAGACTGCCAGGAGCTTCAAACCAGGGGGCATGGTAGAAGGGTAATCCTTTAAACTGTGAATACCGGCGTCCACCCTTTTATCGAAAACAGCCTGATCTATAGTCTTTGTAAAGATTCCCGTCTGTCCCAGCTTATTGAGTGGTGTATCACGGTCTGTATCGCCTCTGGTGCTTATAGGTATGATCTCTATGTCGAGGTCCGGGAAAACATTCCTCAGGGCATCCTTCACGAGATTAGCCTGATACATGGCCAGCTCGCTAGGCCGGGTTCCCAGTTTTATGGTCATCTGTAGACGGTTTTCAGAAGATCCTCACCGTTCATCGTCTGAACAGGATTTCGACGCACCTCCTGGAATAACCAGCTTTGAATTCGTTGACGAATTCCGACATTGCAGGTCTCTATCATACGAAGTACCGGACAGCGGCTGCGAATGGTCTGATTGACATCCTCCATATAAGGTGTCGCCAGTTTCGCAGCCTTCCATTCCATGTACTTTATCACTTCTTCCGCTATGATCTCTTGTACCTGAGGCAAGGCCTCTCTTCTTCTGATCATACTGTCTTCCAGGATCTGGCTGACCTGATCTATATCCTTGACCCTGCGGTCCACAGTTCCACTGGGAAGCGAAGTCGGCATGCTGAGGTCCATGAGCAGAGACGGCCGAGTGATCTTTGCAAGATCCTCCGCATCGAGTATCTTCTTATCTACAGCCACAGCGCTGATGATGCAGTCAAAGTTGTTGGCCATGCTTCGCCAATCTTCCCAGTCTATGACATTGACACGATAGGTTTCTCCTATCTTTTGAGCTTTTTTGTGCGTCCTGTTGGTTATAGACACGTTGGCATTTCCCGTCTCGTTAAGCACATTTAGCAATGTTCTGAATCCGATCTGACCCATACCGACGATCAGGACTGACGCATCCTGGAATGAAGGCAACTCATCTTTCAGGATCTGAACCGTTGCATAACTCACAGATGCAATACCGGAATTGAAAGAAGTTTCCTTTTTAACTCTTCGACTGGTATGAACCGCCATGTTGACCACCTTTTCCACAATACCATCGCATGCACCATGCTTCTTGGCTTCTATAAAAGCCTTTCGAACCTGGCCGACGATCTCGAAATCTCCCAGTATCTGGGAATCCACTCCTGAACATACTTCAAAAAGGTGCCTGATCGCCCGGTGATCCGTAAGGTAATAACCCTTACTCTCCAGATCAATTCCAGATCTGTCCTCATATTCTCTCTGGACCATTTCAGGATTCTCACCGAAAAGGAAAAAGGTAGTTCGGTTACAGGTGTTCAGTATGAAACCTGAGCATCTGTATTTGGGAAAGACCTCCCGGTAATAATAACTCACTTCCGTATCTGAGACTGAGGCCGTCTCGCGGTCAGATACCGCTGACTTTCTGTAAGACACTCCGAAGCAATACCACACTTTATTCATCGTTTCACTCAAATCAAAATACCTATGGAAAGCAAATTTATTCCACCATTTTTTGAAAAAATACCTCCAAAAGAAGGATTTTTGCCTCCATGCTGCGTTTGCTTTGGCAATAAACCAAGATGAGCATACATTTGTTAGTTCAACCGACTTCTAACGAAACCATAACCATGCCTATTGCCAAATTTTCAAGTACGACCGATCTGGCCGCCAGAGAAGAAATTCTTGTCCTTGTACAGGATGCGGAATTCAAGGCCTACAGGAACCTGCCATTCGATCAGGGCGAGCTTGGAATTGAAGTAGACATCCGAACAAACATCATCCAGTTCTACTTTGCGCTTGAAGGTGATTTCAGTTTTACCATGGCAAGCGGATATAATCTGCAATTGAAAGGAGAACACAATTTCCTTTTCTACAATCCAATCGATGAGATGTCACTCAAGATCGTAGGGCCTTCGAATGGCAGGCTCGTGGCCTTTTTTCTCACGGTCGACAAGATGCACCGCTTGTTTCAGGATGCTGCACACACGCTGCCCTTCCTGGAGAATGAGCGCTTCAAGAAGAAGATCTATGAGACCAATGAATACAGCAGTGCCATACATCTGTCCCTGATGCAGCTTTTTTCAGATAATATGAATGACAACTTTACCGAGGTCTTTTCCAAAGCCAAGATCTATGAATCCCTGTCGTACTATTTCGACACAAAATCGGGAGAGACCAATTCCTGTCCCTTCCTTAAGATCGAGAGCGATATGAGCAAGATCAAGAAGGCCAAGTCCATTCTTGTCAGTAATATGGATGACCCGCCCTCACTGAAAGATCTCTCGAGGGAAGTCGGGATCAGCGAGTATAAGCTGAAAAGAGGCTTCACCGAGGTTTACGGAGACTCGGCATACCGGTACCTCCTTGAATACAAACTCGGCTATGCTAAGAATCTTCTGGACCAGGGACAACACCAGGTCAATGAAGTGGCCTACGAATTAGGGTACACCAATCCCTCCCATTTTATTACGGCCTTCAAAAAAAGATATGGAATGACCCCTAAAAAATATATGCAGTTAAAATGAGCAGAGCAGCACTGATGATCAACCTGGGCTCACCAAAGAGCTATGATGTACCCGATGTCAAAAAATATCTGGATGAATTTCTGATGGATGAACATGTTATTGACCTTCCTTACTTCTGGCGGTCACTCATCGTCCGGGGGATCATCCTCAACGTCCGCCCCAAAAAGTCCGCAGAAGCCTATAAATCCATCTGGTGGGACGATGGTTCACCCCTTATCGTACTATCCGAAAAGCTGGCTAAAAAGGTCAATGATAAAAGTTCTGACCCTGTCTATCTGGCCATGAGATATGCAGAACCCAGCATCGCCGGGACTTTGCAAAAAATAAAACAGGAACAACCTGATCTTGATGCCTTGTACGTTATTCCGCTCTATCCCCATTTCGCCATGTCTTCGTACGAGACGGTTGTGGACAAGGTCATAGAAACAGCGGCTGAAGAATTACCCGGTGTGAATATCAAATTCAAAAAACCGTGGTACGACGACGAAAACTACGTTTCCCTGCTTGCAGATAGTATTAAAGATGCCCTCCCAGATGATCATCATCTCTTGCTGAGCTATCATGGTGTCCCGCTGAGACATCTGAAAAAGTCCGATCCGACTGGTGTCCACTGTTGCAAGGTTGAGCACTGCTGCCAGGTCGATTCAGAAGCTCATAGAACGTGCTATCGCCATCAAACACAGAAGACATCTCAACTTCTTCAGGAAAAACTTGGGTTGGACGACAACAGACTTACGGTATCCTACCAGAGCCGTCTGGGTCCTGATCAGTGGATGCAGCCATTTACCAAAGACATCTTCGCTGGTCATCCTGACAAGGGCATAAGAAAAATTGCCGTCGCCTGTCCGGCATTTGTGAGCGACTGCCTCGAAACGCTTGAAGAGATCAATGTGGAAGGGAGGGAAACTTTCATGGAAGCAGGAGGTGAAAACTTTGAATTTATCCCCTGTCTCAACGATCGCAAAGAGTGGGCTGATCTCTTGGCCCGATGGATAGACACGGACGAGGATTGATGTGAGATCTCCATATGATCAAGTAATGGACTTGAAACGCTATCTTTGACGGCTCCAAGGCATGTTGATCTATGAACAGGACCTTCAGTTGGCTCAAAGACAGACCCTATCCCATCTTCGTCGTCCTCGTATTGTCGGTATGGCTCTACGTGATGATCTCACAGAATCTTTTTCATTTTCTTCATGAACATTGGGAGATCATGGTCACTATGGTCTTTGGTTCCTTTGTTGCCGGTGCCAGTTCTGAAGGCGGTGGCGCCATAGCCTTTCCTGTGCTTACCCTGGGGCTGAACATCGCCCCGGCAACAGCGCGGAACTTTTCATTTGCCATACAGAGCATCGGCATGCTCGCCGCATCGATATACATCGTTCAGAAGAAGATAAAGATAGAATGGCAGGCGATAAAGTATGGCTCTATAGGCGGCGCTGCGGGCATCGTCTTTTCCACCTTTCTACTGACACAGTATTTTTCACCGGTGAATCTGAAGATCTTTTTTGTATCGCTCTGGCTGGCCTTCGGTTTCGTGCTTTATAAGGTCAACAAAGACCCTAAAAAACTCAAATTGGAGAAGATCCCTGCGAATGGCAGCTATGAGAGAAACTTACTGTTGATGTTCGGCGCCCTGGGAGGCATGGTCAGCGGCCTTATCGGCAACGGTATCGACATACTTATTTTTGCTGTTCTTGCCCTTCACTATGCTGTCAGCGAAAAAGTGGCTACTCCGACATCGATCCTCCTGATGACAGGAAATACACTTATCGGACTCTTTCTTCATGCCTTTATCGTAGGGGATTTCAACCCGGCCAGCGACGCCTATGAGTATTGGCTGGCCTGCATACCGGTAGTCGTTTTCGGAGCACCCCTTGGCGCATTGGTAGTAAACCTGCTCAACCGTCACGTGATCTACGTGTTACTCATGTCTATCATAATCGTTCAATATATTTTCGCCTTTGTTGTGTTCTACATATCGAAAGCTTTAACTTGGGAAGTCGTCGCGATCAGTATCGTGACGGTATTTACTGGCTATCTTTTGTTTTTGTTATTAAATAAAAGAGGCTCCAAAAGAATCGCTCAGACTAATGGAAAATAACTACGATGTTGTCGTCATAGGCGGTGGACCAGGAGGATCTACCGCGTCCACCTTATTAGCGAAAAAAGGATACAAGGTCGCCCTCCTTGAAAAGGAGGAACACCCCAGATATACCGTGGGAGAAAGCCTGATCCCCCATTTCTGGAGGTATACCGACATGTTGGGAGTTTCAGAAAAGATTCTGGATGCCAATTTTATTGTCAAAACCGGAGGTGTGGTTTCGTGGGGTGATCACGTGCGCAGTGTCAGGCTGAGTGACTTTGGCTTCGATCGACCGGCCTTGCATGTAGAAAGGGCAGAGTTTGACGATATCCTGTTTAAAAATGCCCAGGAAAAAGGTGTGGATACCTTTGAGAATACGCTG
>JAWVZH010000109.1:0-10428 GCA_033722295.1 Saprospiraceae bacterium | reverse complement strand
GATAGGATTGATCAGCCATATCATTCTTTTCTTTTTGGTGATGAGATCCAAGGACCGTAAACCCATATTATCCTTTGCTATCGCTTTCTATTTGCTCGGACTGACCCTCATCTCGAATATCATTTTTCCTATAGGCACTCACATGGGTGAGCGATTCATATTCATGTCATCACTGGGGTTCTGCCTGGCCCTGGGCTGGCTCTGGCACAATGGCATAAAACAGCATTCCTTAAAAACCGGCATTCTGATCCTGGTCCTGGGAGCTTTATCGTTTTTGACGGTAAAAAGAAGCGCGGTCTGGAAAGATGATCATGCATTGTTCACCAGCGATGTAATGACATCATACAACAGTGCAAAAGCTCTCAATGCAGCCGGAGGCGTGATCATTGACCGTTGCATGGATAGTAAAGAGTCCTGTCCGGATACAGAAATTCAAAAGGCGGTGGATTACCTTGAACGAGCCACAATGATCCATCCAAATTATAAAAACGCCCACCTGATTAAAGGAAATGGATTCTTTTTGCTCAATGATTATAAGGCTGCCTCACAATCGTACAGACGGGCACTTGATATTGATCCTTCCTTCAGGCAAGCGAAGGAGAACCTGGTCATTACTTACAACAACTGGGCGCAGCAACTCGGAGAGCAGGAAAATGATGTTGACGGGGCCATAAGAGTATTGAATAGAGCGTTGGAACTAGACCCGGATAATCTTGAAAGTCTCCGTTTGGCAGGAGTGGCTTATGGAGTTAAAGGGGATCTTGATAGGGCAATTTCTTTTTTCAATCGTATCTTAGAGATCGAGCCTGACAATATCGGGGCACACCGGAACCTCGGAGTGACCCATATGCGTTTGGGAAATGAGGAGCTGGGAAAGACCTATCTGAGAAAAGCAGAAAATCTAAAAAAGGATACTGAATAATTATTATCAGTAATGAGGTTGATGAGATACTTATGGTTGGCAGCATTCGTCATTCTGGGTCCGGCATTCTTTGAATCCGCAGGTCCTGATTTTACGGAATTGAAAAGGGAGATCGACTGGGTAGAGTCCACATATGAAAATATGACTATGGACGAACAGCTCGGTCAGCTATTCATGATCCGTGCTTTTTCCAAAGGAGATGCTGAACATGAGCGCAGGATAGAAGCTCTGATCAGGGAGGAAGCTATTGGCGGTTTGTGTTTTTTTCAGGGTAGTCCTGAAAAGCAGGTTGAGCTCACTCGGCGTTATCAACGTTTATCGCGGACCCCACTCATGATCTCAATGGATGCAGAATGGGGGCTTGGTATGCGGTTCAAGGATAAGGCCATCAGCTTCCCGAGGCAATTGACCTTAGGTGCCATCAGGGACAACAGAGAGATCTACAGAATGGGTCAGGAAGTAGCCCGTCAGCTTAAGCGAATGGGTGTACATCTGAACTTTGCTCCGGTTGTGGACATAAACAACAATCCTGAGAATCCTGTGATCAACAATAGAAGCTTTGGGGAAGATCGCCGCAGAGTAACCGCCAAGGCATTTGCTTATATGAAAGGTATGCAGGATGCGGGTGTCCTTGCCTGCGCCAAGCATTTTCCAGGTCACGGTGATACTGATGTGGATTCTCATCTGGACCTTCCAACTATTTCAAAGCCCCGAAGCGAACTGGATTCACTCGAACTGTTTCCGTTTAAAATACTGGCACAAAATGGTATCGCTTCTGTTATGATCGCACATCTGAGTGTGCCGGCGCTTGATGACCGTAAGGAAGTGCCATCTTCTATTTCCAAACCGATCATCACTGATCTGCTCAAAGAAGAAATTGGATTTAATGGACTGGTCATTTCCGACGCACTCGACATGAAGGGGATGACAAAGTACAATGAACCGGGTGTTCTGGAAGCCCAGGCTCTCGAGGCCGGCAATGATATCCTGTTGCTTTCAGAAAATGTAAAACTTGCAAAAAACTATATCCGGAGCTTTGTAGATCAGGGCCGAATATCGATGGCTGAGATCGAACATTCAGTAAAAAAGATCCTCCAGGCCAAATATCGACTTGGTTTGATACAGCCTGTTCAGATAAGTACCGAGGGACTATACGATGATATCATCTCTGCCAAAGCCATGGCAATAAAAGGCAAGCTTTACGAGATGGCCATGACCCTTGTTCGTGATAACCAAAAGACGGTTCCTGTAGAAAATGTCATCAGAAAAGAATATGGCTCACTGGCGATAGGAGCAACATCACGAACCGTATTTCAGGAGCGGCTGGATGCGTATGGCAGTTTTACACATTTCAATTCAGGATACAAGATAAGTCATCTGCGCTCGAAAGGTTTGCTCAGGTCCCTTGAGAACAAGGACCTCGTCATAGTAAGTCTGCACGATTATAGTAAATATCCCAGGAATAAGCATGGCATAGGTTCCAGAGCTGTCGAATTAATACATGAACTATCGGCTTCGACTAAAGTACTTTTGGTCCTCTTCGGATCTCCCTATGCCCTGCGTCATTTTGAGAATATTCCTAACGTGCTCGTGGCATATGAGACCGACGAACTGGCTGAGGACTTTGCCGCTCAGGCTATTTTTGGCGTGACAGATATCAATGGAAGATTGCCCGTGCGAGCAGGACAGAACAGTCCATTGGGAGCGGGGGTGAACAGAAGTTCAAATGGCCGGCTGGGCTATGTCCTGCCTGAAGTGGTAGGCCTCGATTCGGATACGTTGTCCAAAATGGACAGCCTTGCAAGAGACCTCATAGAAAAGAATGCTGCACCGGGCTGCCAGGTACTTGTAGCAAAGCAGGGCCGCGTGGTATTCCATAAGGCATACGGCACACATGACTATAGAGGACAACCCGTGCACCTCAATGATGTTTATGACCTGGCATCTATTACCAAGATCGCAGCGACCACGATAGCGGTTATGAAGTTGGTCGATGAAAAAAAGTTGGACATCAGTCAACCGATAAAGACCTATCTGCCTGAACTCGATACTTCTAACAAAGGAGGGCTCATTATAGCTGATATCCTTGCTCACCATGCACAATTGATCGGCTGGATACCGTTCTATGAGAGCACGCTTGCCGGCAATAATCTCGATGATCAGTTTTACAGGGTAAGTCCCGAGGATGGCTACACCCTTCAGGTATGCGAAAGAATATACCTGAGAGATGACTATCTGGATACTATCTATACAAAGATCATTTGCTCGGAATTGCTGGATTCACATGAATATAAATACAGCGATCTGGGGTTTTATCTGCTTGAAAGACTGGTTGAAAGGATCTCAGGAAAGCGTCTGGATAAATACTGTCGCAAGCACTTTTATGAGCCACTGGGACTCAAATACCTCGGATTCAATCCACGTCTCAGGAATATTCCTAAGAATATGATCCCACCGACTGAGCAGGATGGCTATTATCGACAGCAAAAGGTACAGGGTTTTGTGCATGACATGGGGGCTGCCATGCAGTCGGGCGTAGCGGGTCATGCCGGATTGTTCAGCAATGCTCACGATCTGGCGATCATCATGCAAATGCTGCTCAATGGAGGCCAGTATGCCGGAAAGAGGTATCTCCAGGAAAGCACCATTAATAAGTTTACCAAACGCCATCCGTTATCTACCCGGAGGGGCCTGGGCTTCGATATGAAAGAACTGGATGAAGACAGGACGGCCAACATGTGTAAAGAGGCTTCTTCAAGGACGTTTGGGCATTTGGGATTTACGGGTACGGCAACCTGGGCAGATCCGGAGAATGATGTTGTCTTTGTCTTTTTGTCAAACAGGACATATCCCAGGATGAATAATAATACCTTGCACAAAGAAAATTACAGGCCCAAACTCCAGAGTCTTGTGTACAGAGCCATGATAGATCAATGATATTTTCCCAATTCGTAGCCAGGAGATACCTCTTTTCGAAGAAATCCACCAACGCCATCAACCTGATCACCGGCATATCGGTAGCAGGCATTGCGGTGGGCATGGCGGCACTTATACTTGAACTGGCAGTATTCAACGGATTTGAAGGACTTCTTTCCGGTTTGTTCAATAAGTTCAACCCGGCTATTAAGATCACAGCCGAGCAGGGCAAATTCTTTGATAGCGACAGCAGTACCCGGGAGGATATCCTGAACATCCAGGGAGTGGAATCTATATCTGAAACCCTGGAGGAGATCGCTTTATTCGAATACGAGGGCAACATCGTCTTTGCGACCATAAAGGGTGTGGATGACCATTATGAGCAGGTGACAGGTATAGCGTCAAGGATCATTTCCGGGGAATTTGCGACACGGGTCAACGGTTCATCGGGAGCTGTTCTAGGTGCTAATATCAGGAGTCGTTTGGGTATAAGTCTCCAGAACCCCTTTGAAAGCATAAGGGTATATGTGCCACGGGACCGCAGGCGCACCATTCTTGACCAACCGTTCAAAACGGCATACATAAAGCCATCAGGGGTGTTTTCTTTTCAACAGGAATATGATAACCAGTATGTTTTCAGCGATCTGGAATTTGTTGAAAGGCTGATCGGACAACAGGGGAAATTGAGCGCCTATGAACTTAAGTTAAATGATGATGCAGATGTAGAGGATATCAAGGATCAGATCGGCTTGATAATGGATGAGGGATTCAAAATACAGGATCGATACGAACAGGATGAAGCTTTTTTCAGGCTGATGAATCTGGAAAAATGGATGTTTTATGCATTATTCGTGTTGACCCTTGTACTTATCGCCTTCAACATGATCGGGGCTCTCTGGATGATCGTGCTGGATAAAAAGACGGATATCACTATTCTCAAGGCTCTCGGCGCCGATGATGTCACTGTGAGAAATATCTTTCTCGGCGAGGGTATGCTTATTAGTAATATCGGGATATTCATAGGGTCGGTGCTCGCGTTGGTCCTTTACTGGTATCATACTCAATATGGGCTGATCGCCATACCCGATGGGTTTATCGTAGATCGTTATCCCATGGAGTTGCGATTTTCAGATTTTATCATCGCCGCCATCACTATGATCTGTATTGGACTGGCGGCCTCCATAATCCCTGCCAAAAGGGCTCAGAAGATATCGGCGGTCGTTCGTGCAGAATGATCTCGGTAATAATCATGTATTTGCTCCTCCTGAATACCTGAATTAAGCTCAACTGTATATTTTTGCAACTTCATGGAACAGTGGCAGATAGATTTCAAATGGCTTGAGGTCAGGCACAAGGTCAAGGATATGGTTGGCAAGGATAAATTGCCGGATATGAACGCCATATTATTCCTGATCGGAGTGAGAGAACTGGGTCAGCATCGTAGATTTACCAAGGAAGAAAAACAGGATCTGATGCATATCGCTGTTTGCCGTCTGTTGGAGAAAGATGAAGTTTATGTCTTCGTGGGAGAGGATGATGATGGTTGGCCACATTACGAGCTTAATCGTCAATTGACCGTGTTGACAAAAGCGCAACAGGAGGAACTTCTCAAATTGAGAATAATAGAATACTTTGAAAGACTCTGAATGTGAATAAATACCTGTTATGATGAAGAATCTGATATACTTGTTAATGATCGTATTCGCACTTAGCGGATGTAAAGAAAAGGAAAGGATGATCGAAATAACCACCGATTATGGCACTATGAAAGCCAAGCTCTATAACAGTACCCCCAAGCACCGGGATAACATGATAAAACTCATCAAGGAAGGCTATTACGATGGTCTGTTATTTCACAGGGTGATCAAGGATTTTATGATCCAGGGGGGCGACCCAAATTCGAGAAACGCAGGTCCTCAGCAACAGCTTGGATCAGGAGGACCCGGCTATACTATAGATGCAGAGATAGGTGCCTTGCATTACAAGGGGGCGATTGCAGCAGCAAGAACCGGCGATGCTGTCAATCCTGAGAGAAAATCTTCGGGTTCTCAATTTTACATTGTCGACGGACAACCTGTTTCAGAAAATCAGATCCGGATGGTGGAAAAACAATTTGGCACCGAATATACACCGGAGCAGATCGAAAAATACAAAGAGGTTGGCGGTACGCCATTTCTGGATGGTCAGTACACGGTTTTCGGAGAGGTAGTAGAAGGCATGGAGGTCATCGACAAGATCGCCGCGGTTCAAACTCAGTCCAATCCTAAAGATCGTCCGGTTGAGGACATCAAAATGACCATCCGGTTGTTGAACTGATCAATATGTTCAAACCAGTTTACCGGACCGTACATATCTGCTGTCTTGCACTGATGTTTCTGTGTTGCCATTCATCCAGGACATTGATCTCGACGGTAGAGAAGGAAATAGTTACACCACAGTACCTTGAGGTTTCTGGTTTGGCACCAGCAACGAATGTCAACTGGTATTTGAACGGTGAAGAAGTGGCTCCGGATCAGAGTGGTAAAATATTGTTCACACGATCAGGTCAATATACCCTGAAGGGAAAATACTATTCTCAGGGGCAGGTGGACAGCGTTCTTGTCAAATTGAAAGTAAAGCCACCCGATTCGAATTGCAATATCGCCATCAATACGAAGTTCGGAACAATGGTCGCCCAATTGTCGGGTCGGACCCCGCGGCATACCGATCATTTTGTAGAAATGGTAGAATCCGGATATTACGATAGTCTGACCTTTCATCGGGTAATACCAGGATTTGTCATCCAGGGAGGAGACGGAAATACAAGAAATGGGTCCGCCGATGGTCTGAAAATACCTTTGAGTGATCTGTCACCGGAATTCGATCCTGAAATGCTTCATTATCGAGGCGCTGTTGCCATGGCGAGGATGCCGGATGAGACGAATCCTGAGAAGATTTCTTCACCGGACCAGTTCTATATCGTTCATGGTGGTAGTCTGGATGAGGATCGACTGGAGGAAATAAGTGCGGAGAAGGGAATTGTATATAGAAGTTATCAGCGAGAACGCTACCTCGAGGAAGGGGGAGCACCTCAGCTCGATATGGAATATACCGTATTCGGATACTTGACACACGGCCTGCATGTATTGGATTCTATTGCTGTGGTGAATACTGCCGAAGGCAATCAGCCGACAGATACGGTTTACATGAAATTACACGTGATCAAATGAAGGAGAAAAACATACTAGGTATCGATGTTGGAGGCACTGGGATAAAACTGGGTGTTGTGGACTTGTCAACCGGTAAATTGATCACAGAGCGATTACGACGAAAGACACCACCCGAAGCACATCCCAGGGATGTTTTAAAGGTCATCAGGCAAGGTATCAAGGATCTGGATTATTCCGGACCCATCGGTATCGGTTTTCCTGCCAAGATCATTAATGGCTATTGCAAGACCGCGGTCAATGTGAGTTCGAGATGGTTGGATTTTGACCTGCACGCGTTCTTTGAGAAAGAACTCGGGGAGGAAATCAGAATAGCTAATGATGCTGACGTAGCAGGAATGGCCGAGTATCAGTACGGCACCACAGGAATGAAAGATTATGATCAGGTACTATTCCTTACGGTTGGTACCGGGATAGGATCTGCACTATTCGTAAAAGGTCACCTGGTTCGTAATACCGAACTTGGTTTGATGAAGTATAAGAAGAACATCCTAGAGCTGCATGCCTCTAACCGGATCAGAAGTGAAAAGGAGTTATCATGGTCCAAGTGGGGAAAAAGGCTCAATAACGTCATGCATTACCTGCATCGCGTAATCACCCTCGATCTCATCGTCATGGGGGGAGGGGTCTCCAAGCAATTCGAAAAATACGAGAAACACCTGGACCTTGAAATACCTGTCAGGCCTGCATCACTGAAAAATGAAGCAGGAGTGATCGGTGCCGCCTTGTTATGGGATGAAGAGTAAAGCCGGCCATTGAACTGACGTTACTCTCTTATGATCTGTTCCCCACAATAATATTCTATCATCGCGGTGATCTTGTCATGCTTCAGGATCGAAGGACATAATTCGATGAAGTTCTTCACCCATGTAGGATCTTCCATAAGCGCATCTTCCAATACTTCTATTGCCTGGGATTCCAGGCCCAGCTCATACATGCAAGCAGCTTTATGGTACATCAGATCTGCACCCACGGCAAAGAGGTCGGCTTTGTTGAGTATATCCAGCGCGGCCTCCAGGCTCTTATGCTTTCTGGCAAAAGTGGCGTACTTGATCCAGTATTGGTTTTGCTCGGAGGCTATATGTGTGGATTTTTTATAGTAGTGATTGGCCAGTTCCAGATCACCCATGTGCTCATAGGCATTGGCAATGCTGGCATGGTATTCTTCTCTTCGGTCCTCTATCTTGATCGCCTTGTTGTAAGCTTTGATGGCCGCCTTCCATTTTCTGTTGGCAGAATGACATTCGCCAAGGTAGAAGTGAACCTCATCATTGTAAGGATCGATGGTAAGCGCCTTTAATAAGAGATCGCGAGCTTCAGTAGATCTTCCTAATGGCATCAGGCATTCTACCATGAATACCAGGGTTTCCGCATCAGGACCGAACCTCTCAATACCTTCTTCATAAATATTGAATGCCCGATCGTACTGCTTCACCTGAAAACAGATCTCCGCACAGTCCATATAGGCGGCTTCAAAATCAGGGTCGATGATAAAGGCATATTCAAGAGCGTCAATGGCCAGTTCGTATTCTCCGATACAGGAGTAGGCGTGTCCTATGTTAAACCAGGCTCTGTAATTGTAGGGATTCTTATCGATAATGGCCTTGTGCAACTCAATGCTTTCTTCGTATTTTTTGGAGAGTTCGACACTCATCCAGATTTGCTCCAGGGCTTCGTTATTATCAGGATCGATTTCCAGGACTTGCTTTAGGGAATAAAACATGCTGGCGAAATCTTTCATAGACTCATGGATGTATGATTCACGAATAAGTACGTGGGATAAGTCCTCCCCGAAAACCTCACATTTGATGTCTTCATACTCCATCAGTGCCTGTTGTAATTGGCCACAGGCACAGAGGATCTCTCCACGTAATAGTCGGATTTCGGGCTCTTTGGGTGCGATATCCTGGGCTTCTTCCAGAACATCAAGTGCAAGATCAGATCGTGAGATAAGAAATAACAGACGCGCTTTCAATAAGTAATGCTCATACTGAAACCGATATCTCAGGCACGACAAATTAACTACGCGTAAGGCCTTTTCTATAAGGCCCGATTCCATGTAGTGATCAATGATAGCAAGAAAGTCTTCACTTTCCCAGTAACCTACAAATTCAGCATCCAGCTGAGCTTCCAAGGTTTGGACCATTTTTCGTAATGCCTGATCGCTTCTCGTCCGCTGATACATTCTCAGATAACCGGATTATGATCTTATGGAGGTAAATATAAAGAAATAGTTTCCAAAGGATTCGTGTCGAATTTCAGTTTTTTTCCACATCCACATCACGTATTACCGCATTTTAGAATACGTATAAAGCCCTGATAATCATATGTTTAAGAAATGTATAGAAACTAATCTGAAAAACACCCAACACAACAGGCTCTACAACACAAGTCTACATATTGATATCTTTTGTCAAGTCTGAGTGGAAAACTTGTATTCTTTTCTCTTTTTTCCATCAATTTGGTGGGTAATGTGCCGGATCTTAGGCCTGAAATGACAAAAAAATGGGTCTTTTAATGCTATGATTGATATAAGGATCAAAAAAAGGCACCATGATCATTTTCCTCATGATGCCTTTCAGATCAGAAAACAGAACCTGGTTAGATCATTGTTTTTCCTTATGGTGATGACGGCCTTCTGATCTCTTTCTATAGCGTTGTACCACGGACCGGTGAAAACTGTGTTCAGCCTGTACCAGTTTAAGGACCTTTTCCGTCGACAATACGGACTTCAGTTCTTCGATCATTGAATTTTCGATCTCCGAAAGGGCCTTGCGTGTTTCCAATGTCTTATCCAGAAAATCACTGGCTTCCTTTTCTGTCATGTCCTCGATCTTCTTTTCAGGCCGCATGGCCTTCCTTAAAGTACTTCTCTTCTCATCCCATTTGTTGTAAACGGGCCAGAAGGACTGTGCTTCTTGCGGAGTAAGCTCCAGAAATGAGGTGATGTGTGCGACCTTCATCGCTTCAAACCTCTCCAATCGGCCTTCCAGATCTGGAGGTGCAGGAGGTGCAGGAGGGGTTGGTGGAGCCGGGGGATTGGGAGGTGTTGGGGGCACAGGTGGATCTTCCTGCCCTGCAGCGCTGAGTGTCAGCGTCATAAATATGCCTAGGAAAAACAAGGTTCGTTTCATGATAATTTATTTTAAAATGTTCAATGAATTTCTTTCGCGATTTCCTCATCCAGGATGTTTTCAGTAAGGATCCAATGCTCCAGAGTATCTATAGGCACGTCGGATACATCCATCCAAAGGTCGTATAAGGCAATTTCTGGCTCCATCTGAATGTAGTAATACGCCAATTCCTCACTTGACATTTCCTGAATGATATCCGTGGGTTGGGTATTGGGGCCTCGCCATACAAGTAGTAGTAGAACCACAGCGG
>JAWVZH010000108.1:0-10484 GCA_033722295.1 Saprospiraceae bacterium | reverse complement strand
CGGCGACAGCAGGCCGGCACGGCGACGTCGCGCTATGGTTTGATTACGATGTGTGTCGGCGTCGGCCAGGGCGCGGCACCGATCGTCGAGTGGATCGGCGCCTGAGGAGGTCCGGCCCATAGAAAAACCAGCGGAGAAGGAAATCACGGAAAAGAAGGTAATGGAGCCCAAACCTGAGTCCAAAGAGATCTTGACCGATGAGGTAGAAGAGGAAATTCTGGTGGAGGATAAGATGTCAGATGAAGCCGAAGAAGTTTTGTTCGAAAATGAAGAAGAGCAAAAGATTGAAAGTGAGGATATGGTTGAAGAGGTTGTTGAAGAAGAAGTTCTGCCAGAAGAAGGCAGTACCGAAGATAGTGAAGCAGGTGAAGGCGATGAAGGTCAGGAGATCTCGGGTGAAGAACTTGGCACCATGGATTTTGATGGAGAGGGCGTATTTGGTCGTCGTGTCATCTACCGCGCTGATGTCAAGAAGATCACGGAAAGAGAAGGTACTGTAGTGGTCAATCTGTGTATCAATAGAACAGGGCAGGTGACCCATGCCGCTTTCAATAAAGACAATAGCACTATCCGTGAACCGGATTATGTTCGTCGGGCAATGGATGTAGCTTCGGACTATCTGTTTGAAAAGGACTATACAGCACCCGCAACTCAATGTGGCAAACTGACCTTTATATTTCATATTGAATAAAAGTTTAATATGATTGAATCTGCTGAGGGGTGAACACGAATTGAAAAACTATAAGATGCTTTCCAAGCGAGTGATGGAACATGTTCTGTCGCTCGTTTTTGGTTTGAGGATGATGGATAAGCAATTCCCCAATAATTCAATAATCAATAATCAATAAACGATAAACGATAAACAATAATCATTACCATCATTCGTATGTCTTGTGTCTAAAGTCATTTTCCATATATTGAGAAATACCCATAACGCTCGAATTTAGAATCATGCTAAAAAGGATCATCTTTCTTCTCATTGCAGTATTACCTATTGCCATCTATAGTCAGATCGAAGAATATAACTATCAGGATTACCGTCAGGCCAATACCAGGATTCAGGCATTGGTATTATCACCGAGTCTCACAGGTAATCATGGTAAATCCAATATTCCCTTTAACATGACATTCGACCAGTACAATACGGGTGACCTCAATATGATGCTGACTTATAGTGACTTGTCGAATTCTTATGAAAGGCAAGATCTTCTGATATCCTCAATATTTCTATCCGGCTTCTATTCTAATACCTCACTCGATGATGTTGAAACGAATTCTAATGGATTGGGCGATAATCTGTCGTTTCTGTGGGTGAGGGACAACTTTCAAAATTATGATCAATGGTTCTGGGGGTGGGAGATCAATGCTTCTCAGGCATATCAGCACGCAGAGGAAAGCTCTGATGGCCCCTCCAGCTTCGAGAGTGTCAGGAACAATATCAACCTTTCTGTCAACCCGGCATTCAGAATTGGATTTGGTCGGACGGAGAATATCACCAACGCCTGGCATGCATACCGGATCTTGCAGCGCTTGAATTATGTCGGGATACTGGAAGACAAAAGCATAGAAGAGATCAATGCGCTAGGCAACTACATCGATGAGTTAAGGGCTATGCGGGTTTATGATTTTCGTTTGACCTATATCGCCCATTTGAAACTTCTGGACTACTACATGAAAACTGAATTGGGTCTCGATGACGAACCAACGATCTCATATTTTACGGAACTTAATGATATGTGGGCGTTTGGTATCTCGGAATCCAGGTTTAAGGGAAAGAAACTCACATTTTCTCTCGGACCTCTACTCAACTATAACTACTCAAGATCGCAATTCAATAATACGGAACAGACCATTGATCTTCAAAGCTATGGAGCCAGGTTGAAAATGGACTATTCAGTTGGAAAACCGTTAAAGCATGTAGTTCAATTCAACTGGAATACAGGATTCAATGCAGATTTCTTGAGCGTGAGTGATGAATCTTCTTTCTCCTTCCGGGAATACGACAACTACACAGTAAGTCCTTACGTAGGAGCCTTTATTGGTTATTTTCCCACAACACGAACTGAATACTCCATCGGAGGGAATGTGGGTTACAGATATATTTATACTGTTCAGAGTAATGGTCTGGAATCCGATGAGGAGGCTTTCTTTGCAGGTCTCACTGGATTGGCAAGATGGTGGTTTTCTCCGAGGACTGGCCTGGAAGCCACGCTGTCATTTAATTATGGATACAGTGCAATATTACCTCCCAATACAATAGTTGGAAGTGATAATTACAACCTTAGATATGCCATCCAGTTCAATCATGCTTTTTTCTGATCAATTTGGACGGTAGCGCAATTTTTCGACCAATCCAGGACTAAGTGGGTCGGCATATATGCTGTGAGCAAATACCAGTATGCCTTTCATATTGTGCTTTTCTGAAGAAATGGCATAGATAATGGAAGAGTCGTCGGGGTTGCTGTCTCCTTCAAAGCGATACATTTCATCCACTTCGAATTCATGCGTCTGCAGATCAAAATCTTCACCACAGGTCAGACAATGTTGCTTGACATTGAAATCGGACGTGTAGCCCCGTCTTTTCAGGTCATTAATGGCATCAAGTAGGGTAGTATAATCGCGATTTATAGACATGATATGATATGATAACAAAAATTACTTGATTTGGATCACCTTTTTATTTTGAATTACTTATTACTAGATTTGATATATTGTTCATATCTAATATCAGTATTTTCATGCTGAGCATTAGGTGACAGCACCTATACGAATCACACTTCACAGGATGCCCGACCAGGTTCAAAAATTCTAACCCAATGAAAAGAGTACTTAAGATTATCGGAATCATTTTAGGAGTGGTGATAATTGCCATTGCCGGATTTGTCATTTACATCAACGCTTCAGGCATACCAAGTTATGAAGTTGATCCACCGGAGGAGTATATCATATATACAGACAGCGCGTCGGTGGCTGAAGGTGCACGCATGGCCTCGATGATGTGCATAAACTGTCATGGAAGTGGTGACAGGAAAATGGGAGGAGCCTACATGGCAGATGCCAAGGATTTTGGCGAGATCTATCCACCTAATATATCCAGTCATCCTGACTCAAGACTTTCTGCTTATTCGGACGAAGAATTGGTTTATTTACTCCGTACTGGAATCAAGAGAGACGGACAATTTGCTCCTCCTTACATGCCCAAGTTCCCTAATCTCTCGGATAAGGATATGAAAAGCCTGATCGGTTTTTTGAGGTCTGATCATCCACTCATGGCACCAACTGATAAGGAACCGCCCATGAGTCAGCCCAATTTCCTGACAAAATTCCTATGCAATATGGTGATAGAGCCATTGCCATATCCGAAAGAGGAAATACCACATGTCGATACGACCGACGTGGTTGCGTGGGGCAAGTACATCAGCACGGCAAAATTTGACTGCTATCAATGCCACAGTGCCGATTTCAAAACAAACAACATCATGTATCCCGAGAAATCACCGGGTTATTTCGCAGGTGGTAATCAATGCTATACCAAGGATGGCGATCTGGTACTTTCACCCAATCTGACGATGGATGAAGAAACCGGTATCGGTAATTATACCGAGGAAGAATTTGTCAGGGTGGTACTTTCGGGTATCCGTCCCGATGGTAAAGAAGCGGTCCAGTATCCCATGATACCTTTTACTCAAATGACGGAAAAAGAGGCAAAAGCGATCTGGGCTTACCTCCAGACCCTGGAACCGGTGAAAAATGAGAAATTGGCGCAGGCAAACATGGTTGAGTAGGCGATTGGTGAGCTGATCACTGTGTGTTCCATTGTCTTGAAAAAATAGAATGAGGCCGCAGTCCTTTGACTTTTCTGGCTGAAAAGAGGAGGATTGCTGCCTTTCTTGTACTCCATGATATGGAGATGAGCGGCCTGACTGTTTACATACATATCATTGATTGTCAGTGGCTTTCCATATCTTTTGGTATATTAGGTGTGTTCAAAGCAATAAATTATGTGCAGGTCCCGACCTCATCTCATCTGCATTAAGTTGGCCTGGACATTACTTTTCCTATTCGTTTTGCTCAATTTGAATGGTCAGACCTGGGAGCATCCCGATTATGAATTCAAAGGGATGCTTTCTGAAAATGGAAATATTGCCGTTTATACCCTTCCTGGCCAGGAATTGGACTCGACGGACCTCCAAAAGATCAAAGTAACGGCTCTTGGTACCGGGAGAGAGATCGGAAAGATCGCTCGTATTGAGATGACCAACGATCTTGATTTTCCGGTATATCTGAGATTTGCGGATGCCATTCTGACCACACCAGGGAACTCCCAGGATTATGTCACACTGGATACGACTGATTTTATCATGATCGATCCGGAAGTTCCGGCGGTCTATTATCGATCAGGTACTTGTATCGAGCCTTCAAAGAAGAGATTGGATTTTGGAGACCCGTTCAATGCACCGGATGAATGGAGGAATCGTCCAGTAGACTTCGATGAAACCAGACCAGATGATCGGACTTTTGCACTTTCCGAGGCTATTTTTACTGTTCTTGATAAACTGGAAAAAACGGGCGGAGTACATACCCCGTTGCATGAAGATCACGCAAAAGAGCTGGAAGCACTTGCCCTTCATGCGCACAAATATGTTTTTTCGAGAGAGAATCCGGAAGAAGATATTTATAGAAGGGATGACCTGGCTGAAAAGCTCAAAGATGACTTTAAGACTCAGACCGGTCAAAAGATAACGGAGCACTCGATGAAGGTTCAGGCCAGGTTTGAAAGACAGATCAATAATTTTTGGTCCACACTGGCAACTACCGGCGAAAGGGCAAAGATCCTTGTAGCCAAGATCCCACTTCAAATCAAACTCAAGAAAGATAGTATCATAGAATTAGAGATACTCTCTATAGAACAGTTTATATATGGCGACGATGACATTTGGACTACACACGGACGCATTGTTCTTGAATACCGATTGTCGAGTGCCGCAGGTCCATTTGTTTTCAATTTATACTTGCAGGGAAAGGATACAATTTATTGGTTGATCCGTAATGTTCAACTCGTAGATAACGATCATCAGATCACCCGCGGATATAATTTCTATTTCCCTAATGACGTGATACTGGATTCTAGATCTATAAGCAGACTCACATTTGGCTATACTCTGGATGAATCACCTCTCACTTTGCCACCGGATAATATTGACTTCGGTGTCTTTTCCGTTGACCCGAGGCATATCGCCCCTCATGATGATTCTGATGACCTTGAACCTCTCAAAGACATTTTTCCGGAGGGTACAAAACTGCCACCGATAGAAAACGAGGACAAGTACGACTATCCCTTTGAAGATCATATAATGAGGGAGATGCCCAATCTTGATCTCATCAGTCGGCGACACCCTCCCAGAGAAGGATTTGCAGGTGATAAGAATGCCTGTGTTCCGGCGGCCTTTTCCAACAGTATGATGTGGCTTCGGGACAGCAATCAGTTGGTGAGAGACACGCTTGACAAGCATTTTGGTGATCCTTTCATGGCTGATGATGCTGATGAAGATGAGCTTGAAGAGGTCGATAAAGAACAAAAGAAAAAAGTACATCGTGGAGTATTCGAGGAGGCCAGTGGTTTAATGGAGAGAAAGGATGAAAAGGGTGTGTGGATGGATGAATTCATCCGTGGCAAGCAGGATTTTATGGATAAATACAAACTGCCTGTCAAGGTAAAATTTCAATCCATGCGTGTTTTGGATGAAAAGATCTTTCCCGACGAGAATAAATACGGCCATTATGCAGAAAACCAGAACCGCGAGCCTCCGGATACGGCACCGAATGCCAAATTGGATATCGAATGGCTGTGGAACGAATTGGAAAATGATGAGGATGTGGAAATGAATGTCTACTGCTTCGAGGTAGATGCTGAAGGCAATCTGGTGAGAGATGAGAACGGAGAGCCCAGAACAACTATGGAGCATTGTGTGACGGTCATTGGAATGTACACCGATCATGGCAAATACCACAGGGTACATATACAGGATGATCTCGCGCAAGAGATTGTGGGTGGAACGCGAGCCGACGACTGGAGCGTGATAGTTGAAGGTCCGGAGGCCGATAAGCATGTTCGAGGCATGTTGAGACTGAATAACATTCAGCGGGAGAATGAACGGTGCTACATTATGCAGATGGTCTCGGAGAGTGTGGATCCTGCGATAGAGTTCGATGAAATACCACCTGAAGCAGAGCAGGAAGAATATTTCGATCATGATCCTTTGGACAGGTACTGGCCCAGCTCCAATCTTCTTGAGGACGTCTTCAAGGATAAAAAAAGAATACCGCCGTGGGCGTGGGCTGTGCCTCCTGTGTTGGGTGGTACCGCTTATTTACTGTTGAATGAAGATGACGACAGCGATGATCCAATAGAGCCAATGACCGAGAACGATGCTCTCAACCTCGACTGTATGGGATCAGGTTCAATTAATGTTTTGAACAATGATACTGGCAACGGACTTGAGCTGACAGATATAGATGTTTTGGGGGACGGCATGGTGACATTTGATCCGAGTGGATTGATAACCGTGGAAATGGCTAACTCAGCCCTGACAATCACGTATTCTGCGAGAGATATTGATGGTAGAGTCATAACGGGCACTCTCTTCGTCACTGTTATACCCTCGTCCATAGATGCTATTGATGACAATTATCTGATCGATCAGGGTGCCACACTCAATGAGAATGTTTTGAGTAATGATCTGGGGACTGAATTAAGCGTAACAGACAATACAGATCCATCACGTGGGTCGTTATCATTATCAGGTTCGGGTCAGTTTACTTTTATTCCAGAGATGTCGTTTACGGGAACAACAACCTTTACGTACACCATAGAAGGGAAGTGCGGATCTTCAGACATGGGGCAAGTGACAATAACGGTGAGGGACACATCTTGTGTGATCACGGTTTCAGAGACGATCACTTCTGAACTGTGTGCTTCCGAGAATGGCGAAATTCAAATCAAAGTAGAACCGTCCGGAAGTTATGAATTCTCCTGGTCCAATGGAGCCTCTTCCCAGAATATTGATAACCTGACAGAGGGACGGTACAGTGTGACTGTGCTCGATCCGGAAACAAATTGTGCTGAGTCTTTCGAATTCAGCGTTGAGCGGGAATTCTTAGATGATTTTATTTCAAATACGAATATCACCCCTGTCCGTTGTCCTGATAAGGGTGAAATAGAATTAGAATTGCAAACGCCGGGAAGCGGACCTTTCAATATTGGTGTTGTCGGACCATCAGGTAGTGTTGAATTTGATTTTGATCAAACCAGATTGTCACTTTCTGATTTTATGGAGATCATTCCTGGTGATTATACCATAACGATCTATGATGAATCACTTGGCGATATCTGTACGCAAGAAATTCGATTGACCGTTGAGGATGAAAGTCAACCAATTAACTTATCGGATGATGTGTTCAACTACACGGTGGGTGACACCTTGAAGGGCAATGTCCTGGTTAATGACAATGGCCCTCAGCTTACTGTTATAGATTTCGGAACTCCACTTGAGGGATCGGCTACCATAGGTGCTGATGGTGCACTGATCTATAATTACGATGGTACATTCACAGGGCAAATAGAATTTATATATGTTGTTCGTGATGCTTGTGACCGTGTGGATACTGCTACGATCATCATCAATATCCAAAGTGAGGATTGTGATTTTGTAGTGGAATTTTCAGTTGAAAATGCAGATTGCGGCAAGCAAAATGGTCGTCTCACTGCCATACCTGAACCTCAGGGAGAATATACCTACGAATGGTCTAATGGCGACACGACTGAAACGACAGAAGATCTGGCCGCCGGCAGTTACTCGGTCAGGGTCTATAGTATGGAAGATTCGTGTGAAGCGGTGTTCAGTGCTCAAGTGGGTATAGACACGGTAAAACTGGCCGGTGTGGATGACAAGTATAGCGTAATTTACGGTGCACCATTGATGGCCAACGTCCTTGGGAATGATGAGGGGATTTGTCTTGCAATAGAGGATCATTCAGAGGTTTCTCAGGGACAACTTAATTTGACCACTAACGGCGATCTGATGTACATCTCTGAGGGGCCATTTACAGGAAAGGTGACATTTGATTATGTGGTAAAAGATTCCTGTGGACAGAAGGATACTGCAACGGTCGAAATTACTGTGCAAGAAAACAACTGTAATTTTTCATTTGAAGTGGTTACGACGGACGCTATGTGCGGTCAAAATGACGGTGTTGCCATACCCGAGGTGGAAGGGGTTGATGATTACAGTATCGAATGGTCCACAGGAGACACGACAAATGTACTGGACAGCCTGACTGATGGGGTTTATTACGTGACGATCTGGAATGAGGACAGTTGTTATCTGATCCGCGGATTTGAGATCAAAAATGTGGCGCAAGAGATCGCAGATACCGTTCTAACTGAAAATGTGGACTGTAATGGACCCGGAGAGATCACGATACGCATCGACACCTCTCGTTATGACACTTTTTATTTAAAAGTAGTTGGACCCCAAAATACAATTGACACAGTCGTTTCAGGCCAGGAGATAAATATACATGACTGGCAAACGGTAGATACCGGCACGTATATCATCACTCTGGTTGAATCCGGATTTCCAGATTCATGTGCTCAGGAGATCGAGGTAGAGATCGATCAGGATAGTGCGGAATTCGAGATCATTATCGATGTTGAAAATGCCTTTTGCGGTGCAGCTACAGGTAGTGCGATGGTGAGGATCTCTCCATTGGGTAATTATAGCTATCTGTGGTCAACGGGAGAGACTACCAGGGAAATCGAGGGACTGGCTGCCGGTAAGTATAACATAGAAGTCACAGATGAGGATTCCGGATGCAGCAAGGAGAAAGAATTTGAGGTGGAGAATGACTTTGTCTCTGAATTTGTAGCGGACCAGGATGTGAGACCTCAGACGTGTGAACTTTCCGGAGACATTATACTGGAACTGATAACGCCCGCCAGCGGAGATATGCGCATTACCGGGAATGGTCCCGGCGTCATTGTCGATATTACGGTGCCTCCTGGAACTGTGAGGTTTTCAGACTACTTTTTCGTAAATGCAGGCACTTACAGATTGAATATCTGGGATGAAGGCGTGGGAGCCATGTGTATCGAACGTGTCAATATCACTGTACCCGGAAGCAATGAGGATATAAATCTCGAAGTGATAGAGATCCAGGAGCCCAGTGGTCCTACTGCTCCGGACGGAAGTATTACCTGCCTCATCGATGCCACGCCCTTTGCCCCCGATTACCAGATATTTTTGAATGGTGCGCTTTGGGGATTTACCACCTCAGCAGAATTCACGATCGGTAATCTGACCGTCGGTTCATATGCAATTTATGTCGTGAGTGCGAACGGCTGCGAGTCTAATGAAGTGGTCGTGGAATTTGATCGGTTACCATTGACTTTTAGGGTGCCATCTTCACTATATCCTATAATTGCACCGGTACGACCATCATGGTTTGATCCTGGCCCCGGGCAGTATGGGGTAGCTTCCCTGGTTGGTCATCAAGGATTTTCCGCCAGTTGGTCGTTAGCCAGCAATTGGGAGATCGGAACTGGTGTCAGACTCTACGATCTGGAGAATCGACAGATTTCGTTGGGTGGGGGTTATTCCTGGCACAAGGGTAAGTGGATGCTTCACGGCGGTACATACTGGCACTGGACGGATGATCATGGTCATACCGCGACGCTGAACAGCCTGATCCGCCATCACTTCATGAATCGATTTTCATCTAACCTGGGCATCTCTGTTGACCCGTACAATCATTGGAATTTATACATAAATGGGGATGTGAATTGGAGATTTTGATGGAATGGTTTAGAGTTTAGAGTTTAGAGATCAGAGGTTCAGCCAAAAAATCCGATAACCTAGTGATTTAAGTCAAAACTTTAGTTTGGAGAATTGAATATGGGGTATTGAGTTGTTGGAATGTTCCTCCGTTTGCCCCGTAGGGGCAATATATAGGTAGCTATATTGTCAACGAAAACCTCAAGTGCTGTAGGTACTTGATCGTTGATCGATTAATGAAGGCATTTGTAATGTAGCTGACGCCTTGAGGCACATCCAGATGACAGTGAACAAATGGCAGATGACAAGTGAAAAGAGTTTGGGTTATATCAATTGACTCTTTATGTGAGCCAAAGGTTTACTGAAGGACTGCGGCTTAGATATGAATTGAACTTCCTGGTGAAGAATGGATAGTTGAATATTTCAGGTAAGCGAAAGCGTCACTTAGGCATTGGAGAAATTGGATTATTCAAATGTTCCATGGTATGCCCTGTAGGGGCGACTCAAAAGATCCTGTTGCTGTGGACATTATTAGGTTGGTCACTGAGCCGTCCCTCTGGGACTCTGTTCAGCGTTAGAGAGCTCTTTTTAGCTCTGTGTCGTCCCTTCGGGACTTGGTCATCATAACAGGATTATAAAGCGGGCGGCAGG
>JAWVZH010000107.1:0-10617 GCA_033722295.1 Saprospiraceae bacterium | reverse complement strand
CTGAACAAGTTGACTTATGATCTCTTCAAGATCATCACCGTAAACCTTCATATTCAACAACTTGTTCCTGACCTCACTGTGGCACCTCTCCTGATAAGCACAATACTTTTGAAGGCGTTCGAGTACTTGTATTTTTTCAGATTCCGCTAACATCAAGTTGGTTTTCGGCCGTTTTGTTCTGCAAAGCTTCCTGCCTCGCAGGATCGGCTGTCACACAAGTAACCATTCCATCATGGCCCTGGTTTCCTTTATATCTCTGATCAATTGGGTTTGTACGCCCTTCTCTCCGGCAGAACGGATATGTTCCTCTGTATCATCAAGGTAGAACAGTTTATCGGGTTGCACGCCTACCTCTTCAAGTACATGATCATAGGTCTTTGGATCCGGTTTTCTATATCCGATGAGGTGAGAATAAAAAGTTTGATCGAAATAGCTGTCGAAATCCGTAATATCATGGTCTTCAGCGATCATTTCCAGAAATCTGGGATGGTGAAAGGCATTGATATTGCTTAACAGATAAAGCTTATACTTCTTTTTGAGTCTCTTGAGCAGATCGAAATGAACGGCAGGCATTCCAATAAGCATGCTGTTCCAGGCGAGGATCACATCAAGGGCCTGAGTGCCCTTCCTGGCATGGCTCAATATGAAGTTGATGAATACAGCCTTCGACAGTTCTCCGATCTCCAGGGCATGGTTCTTCATCCGAAACTCTTCACGAAACACCTCTTTATCCACCTCGGGATCCAGAAGGTCATATATGGCTTTCGAACACTTGGGTATATCTATTTCGAATAAGACATTGCCGAGGTCAAAGAGCAGAGCTTCAAATTTGGGCATACAGTGCGCATTAATGGTTAATCATAGCAATTTTAATGAATAGTATTGACTTCCTTTATTCAATAAAAAAGAAAGAATCAGAGAATATCTCGGGATCTTTAAGGCGAAATTGATTTTGAGTTAGAGAACAAAAATGGAAGTTTTTAACAGGAGCTTTAAATTAATGATCAAATCTTGAGTTCTTAAAAATGATCGAACACTCTGGCCTTGATCTGGCATAATCCTGACCACTTATAACCAAAAGAATATAAGTCAATAAAAATATAACTTACTTACCTTTGCATGATGTTGCTAAAGGTTTTCAAATCCAAGATACACCGGGCTGTGGTGACAGAGGCCAATCTCAACTACATTGGCAGTATCACCATCGATGAGGCATTACTGGAAGCATCCGACATACTTCCGGGTGAATTGGTGCAGATCGTCAATAATAATAACGGTGAGCGAATAGAGACCTATGTTATCAAAGGAGAAAGAGATTCCGGTGTGATCTGTCTGAATGGCGCAGCAGCGAGAAAGGCTGAAGTGGGCGATATCATCATAATCATATCTTACGGGTATATGTCAGTTGAAGAAGCCCGGTCATTTGAACCGACAACCATATTCCCCGACGAGAACAACCGTATAAAAGCCGAATCTTGAGATCTTTCCTGAAGTCTTTTCTACGTTTTCTGATCTTCCTGAGCATTGGCGTGATCATCCTCTATTTTATTTACGACAATCTCAATACAGCCTACCTTGAGGACTGTGCGCTCAAAGGTATTCCCGAAGAGTCGTGTAGTCTCATGCAAAAACTGATAGATGACTTTGCATCAGCAAGCAAGTTTTGGCTCTTGATCGTCATCCTGACATTCATGCTGAGAAATATCATTCGCGCTATACGATGGCAAATGCTATTGAGGCCTCTGGGATATGAGGTGTCGATGGGCAATAGTTTTTTTGCCATTATGCTTGGATATTTTGCTAATCTGGGTTTGCCACGGATGGGCGAGTTCATAAGGGCTGGTGCACTGGCAAGAAATGAGAACATACCCTTTGAGCGGTCCATGGGTACAATTGTGGTCGATCGGGTCATGGATTTTATCTGTCTTGGAATCATGCTGGTTCTGGGTTTCCTCTTCAATTTCACAGCTATATGGAAGTTTGTCGTGGACAGTCCACTGATGCAACTCACGGCATACTGGTATATTATGCTGATTTTATTCCTGCTTGGTCTGGGCTTTTTGTGGCGCATCAGAAGGTGGCTCAAATCCGAGAAGATCGGTCCGGCATGGATCGAAAAGATCAAGGACATCACACGCGGTTTTGCCGAAGGCCTGTCAAGCGTTCGGAAGGTAGATAATATCCCATTGTTCCTTTTCTACAGCGGGGCCATCTGGTTTCTTTACTACCTTATGACCTATCTGTGCTTCTTTGCCTATGAACCGACCTCTCACCTGCCGCCAGTTGCCGGTTTGATCGTCTTTGATCTGGGCGCTATAGGTATGGTCATTCCTTCACCCGGAGGGATGGGCACCTATCACTATATGCTCATGCAGGGATTACTGCTCTTTGGTGTCGACAGGATCAGCGGCTTCGCCTTTGCCAATATTCTTTTCTTTTCGATTCAAATATTCTGTAACATAGCATTCGGCCTATTGGCGCTGGCTGTTTTACCGCGACTAAAAAAGAAAAATGTCATCACTGAAACACAAGATCAAAAACCGTGAGGAGGCCATGAAAACGTGCCAATCGTGGCGAGCGTCCAATGAGCGCATAGTTTTTACGAATGGTTGCTTCGACCTCATACATCCCGGACATGTGATCTATCTGGAGTCAGCAAGAGCCCTTGGTGAGCGACTTGTTGTGGGAATTAATAGTGATGCCTCCGTGAAGCGACTGAAAGGAGCATCCAGACCTGTTCAGGAAGAAAGGGCCAGAGCGTTAGTGCTCGCAGGTCTCGCAAGCATCGATCTGATCACCATTTTTGACGAGGATACACCACTGGAGTTAATTAAGGCAATCGACCCTGACATACTCGTAAAAGGCGGAGACTGGTCGACAGATCAGATCGTCGGCGGGGAATATATAACTGAACAAGGCGGTATGGTCAAATCGTTACCATTTGAGGAAGGTTATTCTACCACTTCCATTGTCGAAAAGATCAGGAAAAATGAAAATCAGTGATATAACAAATTTTCTGGAAGCGATAGCTCCCCTCGAATTGCAGGAGTCCTACGATAATGCAGGACTTATCGTCGGGGATCCCGAAACAGAATTGTCATCCTGCCTGGTTGCTCTTGACGCAACTCCTGATATCGTGCAGGAGGCTGCCAGGAATGGCCATAAACTGATCGTGGCGCATCATCCCATTGTTTTCAAGGGGCTGAAAAAGATCAATGGCAAGAATTATGTCGAACGAGCAGTGATCCAGGCCATCAAGGAAGATATTGCGATCTACGCCTGTCACACTAATCTGGATAACGTTCTCCAGAACGGAGTCAATCAAAAGATCGCCCAGCGCCTTGACCTGCATGGACTGCGCATCTTGTCGACCAAGAGTAAAGAAGATCCGACCATAGGTAGCGGCATTTTTGGTGAATTACCCCAATCGATGGAAGAGAAGGATTTCATGGAATATGTAAAAGATCACATGAAAACACAGGTGATCAGGCATACGGCACTACTGGGCAAACCCATACAAAAAGTGGCTATCTGCGGCGGTGCTGGATCTTTCTTACTGGAAGAAGCCAAAAAGGTCGATGCTGATGTCTTTATCACTGGGGATTTCAAATACCATCAGTTCTTTGATGCCGATGGTCAACTGATCATTCTCGATATCGGACACTATGAAAGTGAACAATTTACGATAGATCTCTTAGCTGATCTCATAAATGATAAATTTACTAACTTTGCAGCCCATTGTACAAAACTAAATACCAATCCCGTACATTATTTCTAGACTATGGCAAAGGAACTGACAATCAAAGAAAGGCTGACCAATCTGTACAGGCTACAAGCTTTGGATTCAAAGATCGACGAAATACAGGTTTTGAAGGGTGAATTACCAATAGAGGTAAGCGACCTTGAGGATGATATTGCCGGCCTTGATAAGCGGAAAGAGCGCATAGAAGAGGCTATCGCTGATCTGGAGCATGAACAAGCCAAGCATACGGCAAATATCAAGGAAGCCGAGACACTTATATTGAAATATGAGGAGCAGCTGGATAACGTAAAGAATAACCGTGAATACGATGCTCTTACAAAGGAGATAGACCTTCAAAAGTTGGAGATCCAGTTGAGCCAGAAGAAGATGGCAGAAGCCAATCAAACGATCGAAACGAAGAAAGAAACTCTTGCCAATGTGCAGGAGAAGATAGAGACCAAGAACAAGGATCTCAAAAGAAAGCAGGAGGAGCTTGAGAAGATCATTACCAAAACCGACAAAGAGGAGAAAAAGCTCCAGAAAGAGATAGACAAGCAAAGAAAAAAAATAGATGACAGGCTACTGAAGGCCTATGACAAGATCCGCACGACCTATCGTAACGGATTGGCTGTAGTGCCAGTAGAGCGGGATGCGTGTGGCGGTTGCTTCAACAAGATACCACCACAGGTTCAACTAGAGATCGGTATGCATAAGAAGGTCCTGGCATGCGAGCATTGTGGAAGGGTCCTTGTGGACGAGGAGATCGTCGAAAAGGAAACTGCAGAAGTATAACAACTTTCACTTTCCAATAAAGACAAAATTATTGAACAAAGCCTTCCGCTTCATCGGAGGGCTTTTGTATTTTAAATCGTGCTTATCAGAAGTATTCTATGTCTTTTTCTCATCTGCCAGGTGGATGCTCTATTGGCTGGAAAGTATTTTCATTTTACTCCCTTATTGATCGACGCATACGAAGATGTCATCGCATTACGACTCGATGATGCAACGAGGAAAATCGAGTACGTAAAAAAGGAAGCCCCTGATAACGTCCTGACCTATCACATTGAGAACTACATAGGCTTTTTCACTGTATTCCTTGGAGAAAGAAAAGAGGATTACTCAAATTATCTACAAAACAAGGAAATTCGTCTCAAAAGAATTCGCGCCGGCGATTCGAATGATCCCTATTTTCAATTTAGTCAGGCAGAGATCCTCTTACAGACCGCTCTCCTACGCCTGAAATTTGAGGATTATTTATGGGCCTTCAGCGATGTCGCAAAAGCATATAGATTGCTCCAGTCGAATGATCAAAAATTTCCTGATTTCGTAGCCAATAAAAAAAGTTTGGGTGTCCTCCATGCCATCTTTGGCAGTATACCGGATCGATTTCGTTGGTGTGCAAGTCTCATTGGATTTGAGGGTACTATCGCTCAGGGGAGGACCGAGCTGGAATCTATATTAAACTATACAGGGCAAGAAGCCTTTATTTTCAGAAAGGAAAGCATGGTGATCTATGCCTATGTTCTCCTGCATCTATGTAAAGACCCCGAAGCCGCCTGGGAGATCATCAACAAAAGCCAACTTGACACTTCGGATGGTCTTCTTGCATGTTTTGTAAAGGCCAATATCGCTCTCCGTACTGGCCGCGGTGAACTGGCTATTGAAATACTGGAAAAAAGGCCAGATAGTAAGGAATACCATACTTTTCACCAGCTGGATTATCTTCTGGGTCTCGCAAAGCTTTACAAACTCGACCCTGATGCCGATGACCACCTACGCAATTTTACTTGCAGCTTCGAAGGCAGGCACTATATAAAGGATGCCTATCTAAAATTGGCCTGGTATGAGATGTTGTTCAACAATGGGCTGAATTATGATTATTGGACAGAACGCTGTCAGTCTGAAGGAATGGCTGTAGTCGATGAAGACATCTTCGCTCAAAAAATGGCAGAAGGAGACCAGAGACCACATGCTGACTTGTTAAAAGCCCGACTTCTCTTCGATGGTGGATATTTTGATAGGGCAAAAAAGGTTCTAAATGATGTAAAACCGATGGAGGATCCTTATATGAAGCTCGAATTGAATTATCGTAAGGGAAGGGTATATCAGGCGCTGGGTGATTTTAAAAACGCATTGGAGCTTTTTGGAGAAGTCATGCAGAAGGAAGGTCATTCAGGGAGCTATATGGTCGCTAATGCTGCACTCCAGTCAGGTATGATTAATGAAGAGCAGGGGGAGTACAAAAAGGCCTACGATTTTTATCAAAAATGCCTGGAATCGAGATCTGAAACCTATCGAACCAGTCTCCATCAAAAAGCCCGGGCAGGTATGGCACGCACCCGTAAAAACTAATCCTCAGGACCCGATGATAATTATGTGACTTTTAAATATATTTGCGGTCCCTTTCGCAGGGTGGTTGACCAGTCAGGAGTTGATCGGTCTTCAATATTGTCTATTTGACATATGGCGTGGTAGCTTCCCGACTATCCTCCTTCCAGTCGATAGTCAAGGACAGGCAGCTTCGCCACCAAGAGTGATTGCTCATTGAAATATGGCGTGGTAGCTCAGCCGGTTAGAGCACAGCATTCATAATGCTGGGGTCGGCGGTTCAAGTCCGCCCCACGCTACTCTTTTACTTCCCTCCTGATTTTCATTTCAATAGGATCAAAGCTGCCAGACTAGCAGAATGAGAGTCTCTTGTGGTAGGCGTTCTAACTGGTAGATCGGGCATCATAATTTTTAAATAAAAAACCGCCTCCTACAGAGTAGAAAGCGGTTTTAACCATCTCGTGAACAGCAGTATAGCTTATTCTATGTAGATCATTCTTCTGATGATCCTGTCTTTTTCAGTCTCCATGATGAAGTATTTTATACCCGCTGACTGAATCTGTGTCGCCTCAATGATTATCTCATGACTTCCTTCGGGATAATATTCCGTCTGAGAATATTCCAGTTTACCATTGGCATCAAGTAATGAGAATTTCATTTCACCCGCATACGGCATGATAAACCCGATTGTGGTCTGAGTGCTCCATGGATTCGGATCATTTGTCATTACGATCAATGACGGTTGCTCCTTATCGGTATGCTCACCACCTTTAAGTGGCTGACTCGGCTGTTCTATTGTGATTATCTGGATACATGTCGCCCTATTACCGCAGGCATCTGTTGCTCTCCAGGTCCTCTGAAGAACTCCAGGACATTCACCATGTAAGAGTGAGTCACGGTAATTTACATTAATTGGATAATTACAGTTATCAGTTACCGTTGGTTCTCCGGTTAATTTGAGATCATGCTCCTCTCGACAGAATACTGTGACATCGGGTGGACAAGTAATTGATGGAGGAATAGTGTCATCCACTGTGATGATCTGTTCACATGTCGAAATATTTCCACAGGAATCCTCTGCTGTAAATGTCCTTGTAATGATCTCCGGACAGAAACCTGTGACCGCATCGGCAAAGGTAACCGTCACACCAGAGCAACTGTCTGATACTGTAGGCCAACCGGTATTGTTGGTCGAAGTATCCAGTCCAGGTCCACATTGCAGAGTGAGATCCACAGGACAGGTTATTACAGGAGCGGTTGTGTCATCCACTGTGATGATCTGCTGACATGTCGCAATATTGCCGCAACTATCAACGGCTGTCCAGGTACGTGTAAGCACTTCCGGACAAACTCCCGTTGTAGCGTCAGAATAGGTCAGGGAAACGCCCGAACAATCGTCACTCGCTGTAGCCTCACCGGTATTCACAGGATCTCTTGATTCACCACATGTAATGGTTATATCAATAGGACAAACCAGTGTAGGCCCTCCAACATCCTGGATGGTAATCGTCTGTACACAAGTCGCCACATTACCACAACTGTCTTCTGCCGACCATGTTCTCGTCAAGATCTCTGGACATGAACCAGAATATGAATCTGAATAGGTAACTATTGGTGACGAGCAATTATCCGAACCGGTAGCAAATCCGGTATTAAGCGGATTACTTGGATCTCCACAATTAATAGTCACATTAGCTGGACACGTGATCGTCGGCACTTCATTATCCTCAACTGTGATAGTTTGAACACAAGACGAGGCATTACCACAACTATCCTCTGCTGTCCATGTCCTCGTTATGATCTCTGGACATGAGCCTGATGATGAATCCGTGTAACTCAACATTACACTGGAACACGAATCAGAGGCTGTAGGCTCTCCCGTGTTGGCCGGATCCGTTGAATCTCCACAGTTTATAGTGACATCAGCTGGACAAGTGATCGACGGAGCTCCATTATCAATAAGTGTAATGATCTGCTCACAAGTGGCAATATTACCACAAGAATCTTCTGCTATCCAGGTTCGGGTTATGGTCTGGTTACAGCCTCCTTGAGATACATCGGAATAGGTGACGCTTGCGCCAAGGCAATCATCGGTGACTACCGCTGCACCCGTATTACCCGGATCAGTTGGATCTCCACAATTAATGGTGACATCAGCCGGGCACATGATCGTCGGTGGCTGATTATCTACCTGAGTGATCGTTTGAACGCAACTCGCGATATTACCACATGAATCTTCGGCCGTCCAGGTTCGTGTTATGATTTCAGGACACGAACCGGTAATGGCATCAGAGTATGAAACAAGAACACCTGAACAATCATCCGTTGCTGTGGCTTCTCCCGTGTTGTTCGGATCGGTTGGATCTCCACAATTCACCGTAACATCGGCAGGACAGGTGATCGTTGGTGGCAGATCATCGACAACACTTATAGTCTGCACACAGGTGCTGACATTACCACAAGTATCTTCAGCCGTCCAGGTACGTGTTATGGTTTCAGGGCAAGTTCCTGACACAGCATCAGAATGTGTGATGCTAACTGTAGAGCAACTGTCAGTGGCTGTTGCCTCTCCCGTATTGGAAGGATCCGTCGGGTCTCCACAGTTAACTGTAACATCGGCAGGACAAGTAAGAACAGGTCCCTGGTCATCCACCACCTGTATCACCTGGACACATGTAGATGAATTACCGCAACTGTCCTCTGCTGTCCATGTACGTGTTATGGTTTGACTACAGCCTCCAGTCGTATTATCGGTATAGGATAACGTCACTGATGAACAGTCATCCGTGGCTGTGGCTTCTCCGGTATTCGAAGGATCGGTGGATTCTCCACAACTTATAGTTACATCGGCGGGACAAGTGATCATCGGACCACTGTCATCCACTCGTGAAATAGTCTGTTCACAGGTAACTACATTACCACAGGAATCTTCAGCCATCCACGTCCGGGTGATTGTTTGATTACAACCTCCAACGATCTGGTCAGAATATGTAATATTCACACCTGAGCAACCATCACTGGCTGTAGCCTCTCCTGTATTCGAAGGATCGATAGGAACACCACAACTCACTGTGACATCGGCAGGACAAGTGATCGTCGGTGGGCCATCATCCTCAATGGAAATGGTCTGAACGCATGAGGCCACATTACCACATGAGTCTTCTGCCATCCATGTCCTGGTAATCACCTCGGGACACATACCATTTGAGGCATCTGAATAAGTAATGGTCACAATAGAGCAAGAATCAAATCCTGTAGCCTCTCCTGTATTTGCCGGATCTGTAGAATCTCCACAGGCTAGAGTAACATCTGCCGGACACGTGATCGTCGGTGGGGTGTTATCATCTACCGTAATGATTTGTACGCAGGTTGTGATATTACCACACGAGTCTTCCGCTGTCCACGTTCTTTCTACACCTTCGCTACAGCCTGCAAGCGGAGAGTCGCTGTAAGTAACCGTCACTCCCGCACAGTTATCAGAGGCCGTAGCTACCCCTGTATTGGTCGGATCAGTCGGATCTCCACAGTCTATAGTCACATCTGCCGGGCACATGATCGTCGGTGGGGTATTATCTTCTCTGGTGATAGTCTGTACACATGTGGCTATATTTCCACATGAATCCTCTGCTGTCCAAGTCCTTGATATAACCTCAGGACACAAACCGTTGGAGGCATCACTGTATGTCACGCTTACGCTGGCGCAGTCATCTGTAACCGTTGGTTCTCCTGTAATATTTGGGTCAGTAGACACGCTACAATCCAATACTACATCCGGTGGACAGGTGATCGTCGGTGGTGTGTTATCCTGCTGGGTGATCGTCTGAACACAAGTCGCAATATTACCACATGAATCTTCCGCCATCCAGGTTCGCGTAATTGTTTCCGTACATCCACTTCCCGATGAAGCGTCTGTATAACTTATGATCACTCCCGAACAATCGTCTGTCGCTGTCGCTTCTCCTGTATTGGTCGGATCAGTCGGATCTCCACAATCTATAGTCACATTTGCCGGACATGTGATCGTCGGTGGGGTATCATCATTTATGGTGATCACCTGTTCACAGGTCGCTACATTACCACACGAATCCTCCGCCGTCCACGTCCTTGTCAAAATTTCTGGACAGGTACCAGTAGAAACATCAGTATAAGTTACAATCACACCCGAACAGTCATCCATTGCTGTAGGCTCACCCGTATTCGTCGGATCTGTCGAGTCTCCACAACTCAATGTTACATCTGATGGACAGGTGATCGTCGGTGGAGAATTATCGACCTGAGTTATCGTCTGAATACAAGTTGCAACATTTCCGCATGAATCTTCCGCCATCCAGGTTCGTGTTATGGTTTGAGTACAACCACCACTTGAATTGTCAGTATAACTTATAGTTACTCCTGAACAATTATCTGTTGCCGTAGCATCACCCGTATTCGTTGGATCGGTAGATTCTCCACAATCAATGGTCACATCCACCGGACACGTGATCGTCGGTGGTGTAACATCCGTTAGAGTTATAGTCTGAACACAAGTCGCCACATTTCCGCATGAG
>JAWVZH010000106.1:0-10767 GCA_033722295.1 Saprospiraceae bacterium | reverse complement strand
TGAGATTTTTTGATGCTGTCATTTTGAAGAAAGATGAAATAACCGGTTTCATGAAAGCCAAAAAGTCGGGGAGTGGTAGTGGGTAATCCGTTACAAATGCGCTTACCATGCGATTGATGTAATGAAAGACCAAAACCGTTCCCAGGATCTCCGGGGCTTCTTCTTTTCCAAAAGGAGGGTTTTTGATAATCTCATGATCGACATCGTAATGATGCTTACTCCAGTCGAATAACCGACGATCTTCATGACTCGTTTTACCGCCTGACATATTAATATGGGCCTCGACACAAAAGGGGCACTGATTGCTGATAGCCACACCGCCGGCAACCGCTTCCTTGGTCAGTCTATCCACATGACCTCTGACGATCAGAGACTCCCTTACCAGGCTCCATGAGGCGGACATCAGTGGAGGATTCACGGCGTGCAGCATGAAAGGCGGACCGAGCACGTAATCCTTGATCATCGCATCATAGTAATCCCGAACATCGTCCTTGGATCTCGAATACGGGATGGTTTCAATAAAGCGCACGGTCCGGTGACCGAGCATTTTAAAAATTGCGTTGGAAACTGATTTTGGTATCACAACCAATAAAAATATATTTCATTACCCGGGCAGGCTCATGAGGAAGTGCCAATTTGAAAGGTAAGAAATTTATGTGCGATTTGCATGATCACTAGAGGACAATGATGGGAGGCGGACTTTACCCGTCAAAGTAGAAAAGGTATTCTGCATTAATGAAGGGGGTCAGGCGAACAAAATACTAATCGAAAATTTTCGGTTTGAGCTTTAAATTGTGATCAGATCATTATGGATTACTTTTCGATAGCTCGCGGTGATCTGAGAAGCCGCGTAGTCGATCTCCTCTTCGGTATTGTATTTTCCAACTCCGATCCTGAAAGCCCCGTTAAGTTCTTCCTCGCTCAAAGATCCCAATGCTGTAAGTACATATGATGGTCTGGCCGAGCCGCTGTTACATGCGGACGTCGTGGAAAAAATAATATCGGGCAACATTCCCTTTAATCTTTCACCGCTTATACCAGGTAAAGATAAATTCAGGTTACCAGGATGCCTGGCCACTGTACATCCGTTTAGTTTAGCATTTGGTATTTCACTTAACAATCGTTCTTCCAATCTATCACGTAAAGTTCGTATATGGCTAAAGATGGCCGCACCATCCTGCTCGGGTATCTCACAGGACTTCTTTTCGATCCTGCCAATCTACTTTACCAGCTGCAGAGTTTCAATTAAACTATATAAGTTTGTGTTAGATCTTGAGTCATTTAGGTTAAATGACATTTCACAGAACTGAGGAATGGGTTATTCGTGATCTCATGGTTTAATGGGGGAATTAAAATTGCTTTAGATACATCAATTTCGGACTAAAGGCAATACGCGGACTAGGTTTGGTCCCTAAAGGAATCAAGCAATTCCTCGACTAATTTAAATACATATTCCCATTGACTCTACCATCTTCTGGCTCATCAAACAAAGGCATTATTCAGGATCAAATGTGCATAATGTCAGGGAATATGTTTATAAGAATCCGATTTCACTCTTCTCTTATTTATCCTTTTATTACCCTAATGAAACAGCTCTCTTCATCCCCTATCAATTTGACAAAATAAGCTCCCTGTACCAGGCCAGCAAGTCCGCTGATCACATATCCATGGTCCATTCTTTGCGCAGCGCCACTCAATATCAATTTACCACTAACATCGAAAATTTGAAAATCACAGAACGTCAATGAATTATTATCAATTTCCACCGTCACTTGATCATGAAACGGATTGGGGTAGGCGGTTAACACTTCGGGGCCGGTTTTCTTTACGGAAGACGTCCGGCTGGATTGATAAACTCTGACGTAATCGAGTTCCATTGCACTTTGGCGGAATGCCGGATCGATATCCGGTAAAATAGCCACGTTCAGGATCAAATATTGGTCCAGGTCGAAAGGCCATGTCCTTGCGTTCTTTGATTGCGGCTTATAAACATAATGCACCTCACCATCAATGCTGAAGATGATCTTCCTTTCCGTCCATTCAACGGTATAGGTATGAAACTCGCTGGTGGCATTTGGTAAATTTCTACCCCCGACATTCATAGTCGCTCCAAAACTCGATGGTGTATGGATGGCGCTTGAGACATAATTGAGGTTACTTCCCCAGTGTTCCATAATGTCGATCTCTCCGCATTGAGGCCATGAGACTCGTCCGTATCCCTGATTGTACCAGTACGCGCCACGTTCATTAATGTTCTTCCCCAACATCCATATGGCGGGCCATGTACCTACACCGCGTGGCAGTTTAGCTCGCACCTCAACCCTTCCATATGTAAATGCAAATTTTGAATTGAGCCGGGCAGAAGTAAACTCCTTGGTATGCCCCTGATCGGTATATCTTTCTCGCTTGGCGACGATATTAAGGATACCATTATCGACGTAGGTATTGGCCTGCCGATCCGTGTAATGCTGGATCTCGCCATTGTACCAACTGCCATTCTGAGGGAGACGTGTCTGGTGGAACCAATTCTCTGCGTTTACCGGTCCGTCAATTTCAAATTCATCCGCCCATACAAGATCATCGTAAACGGGTACTGGTGGTAGTTCGCCATCATATCTTACATCATCGATATACGCTATAACTTTAGCAAAGTTATCTTCACCGTTGACCTGGATGAGTACCCTGTTAAGGTCTATTCTGTCGACAGGCGCAGGTGAGGAAGGGTCAAGGTTGATAAATGGATCGTTTAAAAAGTCAAATTCAATTTCTTGCCATTTATCCAGTTCAATGGGCTTGATTATCTCGGTTTGCGTGATCCACGGCTGGCCAAGGTCCGCATTCTGAAGTTTGAGTGAGACCTGATTGGGTTGGTTACCGGTAATTCCACTCTTTGGTACATAAATCTTTAGCGAAAAGGTGTGCTGATCAGACAGGTCGAACTCATTGGGTACGTCAAATCCTATGTTGGCGTACCGCCCTCCTGCGTCCTCGTATCTTAATACAGTTAGTGATGTATTTATACCCTGACGCACCGGATTGATAAAATCCGTATCAATGCCACAATTGTCACCATACCATGTGGTGATAGTACCATTCCCTTCAAAGTCATCGTAGACCATTCTACTTTGAGCAATCCCACTATTCAACGGGATAAAGATCAATAAGGTCATTAAAAAAACCAGGCTGTTCTGCAATTTTGATAGTGATAACATCGCAATAGGATATGTACGCAATATATATGTCTTCATAAATAACAAGATAGGCAAGATAGTTCACTTGCAATCCTGTACATTCTGGCTGACAACTTACGTATCCTCTATTGAATCAATTTTATGCTACACATAGCTCAGCCACCATTTGTCCCTGTTGCCCAACTCATATTTACCGCACTAAAGGCAAAGTGGATAAAGGATCAAAAGTACAGCAAGCCATTTCAGGTACACGTATCCGGGTCCAACGCGATATTCCTTGAGCTGAAGATCATCAAATCCCCATCAGAGCCTGTAAGCTTTACAAGTATCACAGCTCCAGCATGGATGATACAGATATGCAGGATTTAGCAGAAAAAAGGCATCTTCCAACCGACCTTAAGGTTATTGGAAAGTCTTCCTCCGAAATGTGCAAAACACGGTCTGATCAAAGGCCTCAAAGTCTCCCAATGCTTTGTATTTGAACACTTGTTGATCCAATGGCCAGTTCATTATTTTCTCAATCCACGATACACCACAAAGACAAATACCAGTGCCATTAAAATATTGGCATTTCTCTCACCAAAAATAAGCCCAGTGGCTTCTCCATTGATAAAAAAGGTACCATGTTTGAACCGGAAGGACCAATCATCCGGAATGCCATTCAGGCTCAGCTCAACCGCGAAGCCTATCAAATTCACTACGAGTAGTGCGACAATAGCCCAACCTATACCCCTAAAAATTACTCTTAATGTGTTATTCATATTTTATTTTTTAATTAAAATCAAATGATGAATAAGAAAGCATATATTTCCCGTATCCTCTCATAATAGCCTGATCGGACTGGAGTCCATATGTCATTCAGGTTTACCATTATTCACTTAATCTGTAGAGCCAAGCTTCAGTTGGAACAGGATATTCAGTGAAAAAAATATCGCTATTGCGGCAATCGTCGGCATGACGAATATTACGGGTACCACCTGCTGGCCCTGCGCAGCCATAAACAGAACCTTGGTAGTCAGGGCGATCATAAGGATCGCCAAAAAGACAATATATACCGACGTAAAAACAAACCCTTCTGAATGTCGCCACAAGGCCAGGATCGCTGAAACCACTCCAAGAGGCAGGAAGATGGCCAGATCCAGCCCCTGCACGATGAGGGTAGTGAAGTGATACAATTCCTCTGGATAGATTGAGCCATCAAAAAGTGGGGGCACGACGACGTCCAGCCACAGCAGGGCAATGAGTAAACAGTTGACCAATAAGAAGTATGCCGCTGGTCGAAGGCTCCTCACTCTCTCAAAGGCACCTTTCAACAGCCGGTAGTTGAAAGCTGCCAGGCTCGAGATAAGTGCGATGAGCGCACATGCAAGTATCCCCACATAGACAAGAAATATCTCATTGTACATTCCCATAGTCAGGTAGATCATATAGGTCACGGTGAAGTAAAGCAAGAGACCCGTGAGCAGGATCTTTCCTCTTACATTTTCCATTCTGAAGAAATAAAGACCGATGAGTAAAAGTGGAACGGCGAGGAATAGCGTAACATAATCCTGCGCAATGCCTTGAACAGCCACCTCTGCCGGCATATGTCGATAGAGGCCAGTGCCATAGACCTTAACGGACTGTTCACGAATGGAAAGGTGATCATAAAAACTCTTATCCGTCACAGCTGATATTCCATGGATAGTAGCCCAGACACTAAGGAGGGCTACAAGGAGTGTGAGAAGAGTTATTCCAGACCTGAGATTCATTGGTGAGAGCACTTTTCCGAAATTTATATAGATCCTGGGTCAATTCCATAGAATACTGTCCAAACCAAGGACGATTTTCCATTAGTGTGCCACGATGAAACCGATCAACCAACAGATGAGCTTTCAATGGAGGTGAATACAAAAATCCATATGGCATGTTTCAATCATCCTATTCTTAGTTATGATCATTTCATTTTATGATAAGTCTTTACCGGTGAAGCATGAGATTTATGGTACCACCATACTTAATTTTCGACTTTTCAGGAACCCGCTACGACTTAGTGTTCGGTATCTTTTTCTTTGGCAGACTCATGGATATGGACCAGTTTCCACTCACCGTCTCTACGATGCCAGAAATACGTCATGGCGCCAATGCCGTAGTCTAGTTCGGTACCATCCTTCAGGATCAGTTCTGTTTCACTGATATCAAATCCGATGATAACATTATTCTCATCCAGGACCTGGACCTGGAGATTGTCAATATACATCGTCCATTTCGCCGCATTGCTCATGATCTTCTTGTACCCCTCGACAAAGGCTTTATTGGAAGTGACAGAAAGTGAGCCTTTCCAATAGTAAGTGAAATCTTCAGAATGGAAGGTCGCCACACTATCCATATCCAGGGATTCCCAGGCCATATTATAATCACTGGTAAGGCCAATGATGTCATTGGCTATGTTCATCATTGACTCCTGGGCATGAACATTCAAGTTCATCACGCCCGTCACCGCTAAAACTGTTAACAGGTATTTCACAAATTTCGATTTATTATTGGTCATTCTTCAGTTGTTTTTCTAACAGGCAACTCATCACTTTGCAAATCAGAATAGTCGATCATCTCTTGTGCTAATATCATGGCCGTATCTGTATCCTTGAACAGGAAATGATCCCATATAACACTCTTGAGCGTATAGACCCCGACAGAGTCTGACTCAGTGCTGTCTTTCCAGATCTGGAAAAGAGAATCGGTGGGGACTTGTGTTGTCCCCACATGATGGAACAAAAGAAAGAATAAAATCAGAAGTTGCCCTTTCACTAGACTTGATTTGTCCGACGAAAGATAACGTTAATGCCCATCTTATTCTGATTAATAAATAAAAATGAA
Organism: Saprospiraceae bacterium; assembly: GCA_033722295.1. Classification (GTDB taxonomy): domain Bacteria; phylum Bacteroidota; class Bacteroidia; order Chitinophagales; family Saprospiraceae; genus JAWVZH01. The sequence goes on along the minus strand of JAWVZH010000106.1, from coordinate 4,720 downwards.
TATTTTATATAACTCTATTTTGATCTGAAAATTTAAAAATTGAGTAATAATATGGACAATTCAGAAAATGCCGGATCACTCGAAGAATACAAGAAGAAGCGTGATTTTAAGCAAACATCCGAACCGACCGGTGATGAAAAGATAGACGGCAGGATGAAAAACCAGTTCGTCATACAGAAGCACGATGCTTCTAATCTTCATTACGATTTCCGGCTCCAGATAGAGGATGTCCTCGTTTCCTGGGCGGTACCAAAGGGGCCTTCCACCGATCCATCTGAAAAGCGTCTGGCAATAAGAACGGAAGATCACCCTCTCCAGTATGGCAACTTTGAAGGGGTCATACCAGAAGATCATTATGGTGGTGGTACAGTATTGATCTGGGATCACGGCACTTTTGAAAATATCAGAGCTAACAAGGAAGAAGATGCTGTAGATATGTCCGAGTCACTAAAAGAAGGGAAGATCGAGGTAGAACTGGACGGTAAAAAGCTTAAAGGAGGATATGTATTGATCAGAACGTCTGAGGCGAATGGAAATGACCAGGATGAAAAGTGGCTCCTTAAAAAAATGAAAGATGAACATGCCGATGCGAGAAAGAATCCAATAAGCACAGAGCCCAGATCTGTCATATCCGATAAAACCATCGATGAGATCTCAGAAAAAGGAGAATGATGAGAAAGAAATGGTTTGAATCTCTTGACTCCAATGATCAGGAAATAATTGAAAAAGCAGACTTCCCTGAGTGGGTGGATCCCATGCTCGCCACCCTGACCAAAGACTATTTCTCCGATCCGGATTGGATATTTGAGCGCAAGCTCGACGGTGTGAGATGCCTCGTATACAAAAATGGTGACATGCTAAAGCTGGGCTCAAGAAACAGGAAGGACATCACCGAGGTATACCCTGAGGTTCGGAACAACATCGAAATAGCCGGGGACCATCACCTCAGTGTGGATGGTGAGATTGTTGCGTTCGATGGGAATGTCACGAGTTTTTCAAAACTGCAAAACAGAATGCAATTAAATTCTCCGGATGCCAAGGACATCGATAAGACACCTGTCGAACTGTACGTTTTCGATCTCATCTGGCTGGACGGTTATGACCTTCAGAAACTCAGGCTCAGAGATCGGAAACGCCTGTTAAAATCGATTTTTACTTTTAACGATACCATTCATTTTACCCAACACCGCAATGAGGATGGGGAAGCCTTTTTTAAAGAGGCCTGCGAAAAGAACTGGGAAGGGCTAATCGCCAAAGATGCAACGAGTCGTTACCTCAATTCCAGAAGTAAGAAATGGCTGAAGTTCAAATGTTCGGCCCAACAAGAACTCGTGATCGGAGGTTATACAGATCCCGAAGGAGATCGTATAGGTTTCGGTGCGATACTTGTCGGTTTCTATGAAGACGATGAACTGAGATACGCAGGAAAAGTTGGAACCGGCTTCGATGATGATGAATTACGGTCTCTGCATGACAAGTTTCGCTCGCTGCATCAAAGCAAAAACCCATTTCAGGACAAGATCGGTGAGGAAGACATACATTTTATAAAACCAGACCTTGTGGCTGAGATCAGCTTCACTGAATGGACAGATGATCATAAATTGCGTCATCCGAGCTACCTCGGGTTGCGTCATGACAAATCTCCCAAAGATGTGGTAAAAGAAGATACTGATCATTGATATTCGCTCTCTTCTTTCAATGAAAAGTGCTTCGTCGAATACTGCTCTCATCTTCGTATGAATTTGTGTCTAAAGCCATCGTGATTCAACTCATAATAAAAGAGGAATTGTCCTCGCAGTTCAATTGCCGTAATCCAGCCATTCTCCAACTTCAAAAACTCATTTGTCGCGTAATGCCTTACACTATTTATCACGATCTCGTACGGACTACTTAATATCAAACTGTCGTTCAGGTACTCCCTGTAATATGCATGATCGATCAAAATGGATCTTCTTCTTGAAGTATTGCTCCAATCGATCGTGACATCTGCTATACCTCCATCTGACTCGATTTATTCCCATTCGCCAACAAGTTTGCATTTGCTGTCAGTAGTCTGACAGCCGATAATGAGCAATGTAAGTAACATTATAGCTTTTGACATTAAAGTCATAAGTCTTAAACATTTCATTTTTCCACTTTCTATAGATTGATTATATCCTGGTCCAGGAACAAATTAACCATTTTCTCTTAATGATCACTTACCAGAGAAGCCAAGGTCATTTTCGAATAGCACCATTGGACTAGATAATCGTAAATTGAATAATCAATCCTAATATCACAATAGTTGCAAATAGGTAGACTATTATTCTTTTGAATGAAATACCCTTCCCTCCGTGATCATGATCATGCCCCTGATCTTTGTCTGTAGCTCTGGAATTAAAATATAGCATCAATATCGTAAAAGCAGCGAAAACTATGTTAAAGTAGAATGTGTAATCTATTTTGAATTGAGTTACCTCTTTCACTTTCCGGCTACCTTCAGGTAGAACTCCGAACAGTTCGAAGCCATAGTCCAAAACTAAAGCCGTAATAACTATACTGACATACATCACTGCGGCGATGTATAACGCTATGCGAATACCGTAATATTTTCTATTAATATTGATCAGAGGCGGCACCATGAGATCAGAATAAATGAAACCCATTAAACCGGCGAATAAAACACCATTTTCATTAAGTACCGTTGCAAGAGGGATGTTTCCCATCGAACCAATAAACGTGGCCGCTGCTACAAGAGGCGCAACCAGCGCATTTTCGAGCCTGATCACAAAGTCGGGTAATTCCCCGTGCATATTGTTCAGAAAAATAGCCTCCCAGAAAGATTGAGGTACCAGTACAGAGACAAACCCGGCGACCGTAAATCCGATCAAAATATCCTCCCACGCCATTTTCCATTCCATCACAAACTTTTTACCCACCAGAAACCAGCCCTCCTTCGACTTTATTCTTTCCTTCCAATTAAAGTCCTCCTCTACAGCTGCTTCCTCCTCTACTTTTTTACGGGCCGCCTTGATCCATTTTTTAGGGTAGGTTAGCTTGATAACTACTGAACTTATAACGATCAGAAGTAGTCCTCCAATGACCTCCGCAACTATGAACTGCCATCCTAAAAAAATAAATATCAAAATTCCCAGTTCAATGACCAGATTGGTCGAAGCAAACATGAAGGCTACCGTACTGATGAAATGTGCGCCTTTTAAAAAGAGTGAGCGTGCCGCTGCCAATGCCGCAAAAGAGCAAGACGAGGAAATCGCGCCAAAGAATGTGGATATGGAAACACTCCTGACACCACTTTCACCCATGTGTTTCGTTAGTTTCTTTTTGGGTACAAAGGCCTGAATGGCACCGCTTACCATATAGCCCAGAACAAATGCCCATCCAGCTTTCCAGAAAAAGCCTAGTGCGGTCTTAGCGGATTCCCCCCACAGGCTGAGTAGATCTCCTGAATCCTCCTGTGCAAATGCCATCACAGGAATCAGGATAAGAAGACTTATCAGGATAGTTGTTCTATTTCTCACTTAATATTAATCTCATATTTCACTACAACGCTTCAGCGAAAGTTTCTGCTGAAATTACAAGGTATTCTAAATTATAGGTTTTCACCAATATCTCAAGGATTAGTCTTATGAATATCAACTTGCTTATTCTTTTATACTCTCACCACTCCATTTAGTGAATACAAAACACTAAAAACGGTGGTTATTTAAACTACATAAAAGATCATATACCAGGTGGGCCCACTGCTATAGGTCATGGTTGCCTGTCCTCATTTCACGATATCTCCCAGCCATCAAGAGACTTCATTAAGAGACTCACATAATTTCCACTTTCTAACTTTTCCGCTCCCAAGTAGTCTTCATTATTTCTTCTTTAGATCAAATACATCGAGGCGTCTATCCTTAAGGTTTCTGACACTGCCAAATTCATGCAACTCTCTCAGCAGGTCAATATCTACATCGGCAATCAGGATCATTTCTGTATTTGGTGTTGCCTCAGCCTTTATTCCATTTGTCGGGAAGGCAAAATCACAAGGTGTGAAAACCATGGATTGTGCAAATTGGATATCCATATTGTGTACATTGGGCAGGTTTCCCACACTGCCCGCTATGGCAACATAGCATTCATTCTCTATAGCTCTGGCCTGAGCACAGTTTCGCACTCTGGAATAGCCATTCTGTGTATCTGTCAAAAAAGGAACAAAAAGAACATCTATATTTTCATCAGCCAGCAGACGACTTAATTCCGGGAATTCGACATCGTAACAGATCAATACACCTATTCTTCCGCAATCCGTGTCGAATGACTTCAATTCTGATCCGCCCTGCATTCCCCATACCTTCGCCTCATCCGGCGTCACATGTAGCTTCTCATATCGCTCAATTGTGCCATCTCTCTTGCACAGATAACCAGTATTGTACAATTTACCCTTTCTTATTTCCGGCATACTACCAGCTATTATATTGATGTTATAAGAAATCGAAAAATCAGAAAATCTCTGTACAATCTTATCCGTATGTTTTGCCAGCTCTCTTATTGCCTCTGATTCCCCCAAGTGATTATTCTCTGCCATCAATGGCGCATTGAAAAATTCAGGGAATAATGCAAAGTCAGAACGATACCCTGAAACTGCATCAATAAAATACTCCGCCTGCTGAAGCAAGGCATCAATATCCTTATATGGTCTCATCTGCCATTGGATGAGGCCCAGTCTGACCACCTT
>JAWVZH010000105.1:0-11050 GCA_033722295.1 Saprospiraceae bacterium | reverse complement strand
CGTATTATTCGCATTACGATTTTGAACTCTTCTCCAACTTTACATTCTTTTTGAAGGATGAGGAGAACGGAGACCAGATAAGGCAATTTGAAGATCGTAACATCTATGGTCTGAACACTACTTTTTTCAAAAATCTCGCGTTAGCCTCAGGTAATCTTGAAATTCAACTGGGAGGTGGGTTTCGATATGACGATGTCAACGATAATGAGTTGGCTCATACAGTCAACAGAAGAACTACAATTGAGCAACTGGCATTAGGTGATGTTGATGAGACCAATATCGACTTATTTGCAAATGTTGAATTTGAAATTGGAAGGTGGATGATAAATCCAGGCTTGCGATTGGATGCCTTCAAATTTGATTATGTAGACCGCTTAAAACCGGAATACACCTCCCTGTCTGAAACGAAATCCTTCCTTTCACCGAAGTTGAACATAATTTATAATCCAAACCGCAATTGGCAGTTATATTTGAAATCAGGAAGGGGATTTCATTCCAACGACACACGTGTGGTGGTGGCCAGAGAGGGAGAGGATATTCTGCCTGCAGCGTATGGCATGGATATGGGATCTGTTTGGAAGCCCGTGCCAGATCTATGGATCAACTTGGCAGCCTGGTATCTCTATCTGGAGCAGGAGTTTGTCTATGTTGGAGATGCCGGGATCGTCGAACCCAGTGGGAGGACAGAGAGATATGGCATTGATGCCGGAATAAGATATCAGTTGGTTTCAGGCCTCTATTTTGATTCCGACCTTACATGGACAAGAGCCAGGTCCATTGAAGGGGAAGAAGGAGAGAACTATATTCCCCTCGCTCCGGAGTGGACAGCGGCGGGAGGAATGAGTTGGAAAAGTGAGAATGGATTGAATGCCGGACTACGCTACCGTTTTTTGGGTGACCGCCCTGCAAATGAGGATTATTCCATAGTGGCTTTCGGCTATTTCATACTTGATGCCAATGCGGGCTATACATTTGGGAATGGCCTGACTATAGGTTTTTCAGCCGAGAACTTGCTAAATACTGAATGGGAAGAGGCACAATTTGCGACTGAATCCCGACTATTAACAGAAGATGAACCGGTGGAGGAAATTCATTTTACGCCGGGCACGCCGTTCTTCATTAGGGGTTTGCTCAGATATTCATTCTGAGAGTAGCTGCTTGAGATGTGAGGGGTAGAACATTTTGGGTGCCTGGCGTAGGAGATATTCAGGAGTATTGGGTCATACTTGACCATATTTTTTCAAGAAGACTCCGTCAACCCGCGATACCTGGCCTCAATACCAATTAATTCATAATAGCTACTTGTCATCGTTATTGTATTGAAACCAGATCTCCACTGCGCCACCATTATGTTTCGGTATGGTGTGATAAACTTCCCGATAGTCTTTGAGAAGGTGATGTACCTCTTCCTTCAGAGCGCCGGTACCCTTGCCATGAACGATCACTACTGTGATCCATCTGGAATGAATAGCGAACTCAATGAACTGCCTGCATTTAGCGAGTTGGTGGAGGACGATCTGGTGGTGGGTTTGAAAAGTGCGATGCGGGCTGAGTTTCTCGATATGAAGATCGATCTCTTTGGAGTCAAAATGCACCTTCTTCTGGGGCTCCGACTTGCTTTTTTCTGCTTTTTCCGATCGTAAATTTTCACGTGGCTCTGCAAGGTCGGACAGTTTTACCAGGAATATCTTGTGGTTCAATCTCACCTTGGCGGTTTGCGCATCGACCTGCCCTTCCCATTTGCCATTGGTCTGTTTGGATCTTATCCAAACCTCATCACCTATCCAGAGGTCGTCATAGTTCATCGCTTATGATTTTTGATGTCATTTTATGAGTGATGACGAATGGTATTTAAACAGTCTGCTGTCTTTGGGGTTCGAGCACATTAGTAGTTGGTTATTTGAGGTAGTTTTCTATCTTAGACCATCCGAGTTCTGAAGCAAAAATGCCATCATGTATAACATCTTACAACATACACATTCCGGGTTCAGGTGGATCGTCCTGATACTCCTGGTCCTTTCAGTCGTCGAAATATTCATCAAGTGGCGTCGAGGAAAGGAGTACGTCAAACTGGACAAGCTCCGATCTTTGGGGACCATGGTAGCCATGCATATACAACTACTTTTGGGACTGATACTTTACTTTATAAGTCCGAACGTACAGTTTTCAGGGGCATCCATGAAAGACTCCATGTTGAGATTCTTCCTTGTAGAGCACCCGTTGCTTATGATATTGGCTATTGTCGTAGTCACCATCGGTTATGTACGGCACAAAAGCCACGAGGCTTCAGCTAAAAAATTCAAAACGATCTTCTGGTATTACCTCATCGCCCTGATATTGGTTCTGATAGGTATTCCCTGGCCGTTCCAGGACTATGGTGCCGGTTGGTATTGATCACTTGACCTAAAAACTAGATAGACATGAAATGTAGAATATTCCTTACTTCCGCAATATTGTGCGTTGTAACCTCTCTGTCCATAGCACAGATGGAACTTAGACCCTTTGTCGGCGGGATATTGAGCCAGTTGGAGAATACCGAAGAGATCGAGTTCGAGGATGAATGGGGGGTCAACTTTGGAGTGGACCTTATGATAGGAGGCAGATTATATATTCAGCCTGGATTGCACTATTCAGGTGTGAGGAATGAGGTGAAGCCTGGTGGTGGTATCAACGGAGAGGACACTGAATTGCGAGTGGACAATTTCACTATTCCGGTATTGGCCGGATACAGGTTTTTTGACATTGAAGAGAATGATTTTTTCAATGTCAGGATCTTTACGGGACCTAGTTTGTCCTTTGTGAGCAGTGTTGATGACGATGAAAGTCAACTGGATATCGACAGGGAAGACTTTAAGAGCGCTACCTTCGGCTGGAATGCAGGTGCCGGTATCGACTTCCTCTTTGCTTTTCTCGATATAGGATACCGCTTCGGCATCTCGGATATATTCGATGACTTCGATGTTCAGGGCATCGATATCGAAAACACCCGTAATAACCTGCTCTATGTCAATGCGGGCATAAGATTGAAGATCTGACTCCGCCACTATTATCCATTCTTTATCATTCTGATAGCCATTGATCCAGAGTCCATACAGGACGTCTACGGATCATATGTCTCATTCATGCTAATTGGGAGAGCACGACCATCTAAATTTTGATATTTCGTACTGATACAGCACTAGTCCTCGGAATATTATTTTGATTTCTTACATGTCACTGGTTGATCTGTGATAAGGATCACCAAAGAGGATGATAGCCCTCAAGGACATCGTAGATGCCCGGTAGTATTTTAGGTCCTGTAAAAGCAAATGAATTATTCACTCATATTTAAATGACAATGAAAACTTTAATTAAATTTCCATTAGTATTATTAATCCTTGCAATAGGCTGGATGCCTATGCTAATTAATAGTTGTACACACGATGATGAAGCAGAAACAGTAATACCACCAGCACAATATGAGTATGGTGATGATTATGTTTCTACACAGGACGGCTACACTTTTGACAAAACCCATTCAAGTGTGAGATGGGAAACCGCCTATTTGGGATCTTCCGCATTACTCACAGGTAGATTCAATGAGTTCGAACTGGATATCGACTTTTTCGAAGGTGAATCTGACATGACCTCTTTGTCAGGAAGTGTTGTTTTATCCTCTGTAAATACTGGTGAACCTGGAAGAGATGAAGGATGTTTGCTCGGCACATTTGCTACAGATGTTTCTGACGAGGCGACCTTCGAAAGTACAGAGGTGACCGAGGACGGCAAAGGTGGTTACAATGTAACCGGCACATTGACATTTCACGGTGTTACTTCGCCTGTAACCGGTACTCTTGAATATGTGGGTACCACATTCTTTGATGAGAATTCCGGTGTGAGAAATGCTCCTCTAAATGTTTCAGGTTTTATTGTTGAATTTGAATTTATGGCCAAAAGTGTATTTGGGATTGAGTCCAGTAACATTGCTGACCGTGTCAGAGTGATTGCAAGTGGACAATTCAAGAAGCCTCTCTAGTAAGATCGGCTTTTGACTCACATTTATTAATCTCGAAATTTTAGTCATGAAACAAATTATTAGGCTTTGTGCAGTATTCTTCCTGGCGATCGGCATTCAATCGTGCTACTATGATAATCCGCCAGAGTTGCTGCCATTTGATTGCGAGGATGTCTCTTACAGTACGCATGTGCAGCCCATATTCAACAATTCATGTGCAACGAATGGCTGTCATGACGGGACGACGCCTCCGGATCTCCGAAGTGAATCTTCCTTGAATGAATTAAGAAGTCAGGGTTATATTAACCTTGTCACCCCTGAAGAGAGTGTACTTTATAAAACGGTAGATTTTCAGGAAAATCCAATGCCTCCTGGAGGGCCGAAACTGTCTCAAACCAACATAGACATTATTCTTTGCTGGATAGAGGCCGGCGCACGCAATAATTAATTAGTCCGTAGACAGATTTTTAATTAATCATCAATGGACAGAAAAATTTTAGTCATGAAAATTGTAAATAATAAAGTCATTAAAAATATAAAGGCACTCGTGAAGGGCTTGTTTCCTGCCCTGCTCATTGTGATGTTATCGGTCAGTTGGTCGATGGCCCAGGATGAAGAGGGCGGATTGCCGGACAGACCAGTACTCTATACTTTTAACGGAGCCTGGCTCATCGACAATCAATCGGTCATGGTTCACACACCAGGTACATTTGAATTTGACATTCTTCACAGATTCGGTACCATGGGTAATGGGTATGATGATCTCTATGGTCTCTATGCCTCATCCAATATACGGTTGGGATTCAGTTATGTGCCGATCGAGAACCTGATGGTGGGATTCGGACTCACAAAGAGAAAGCATCTTCTCGATTTTAATTTGAAATATGCTCTGCTCAAACAGACCAGGTCGGATGCTATGCCCGTATCTGTCACCTACTTTGGAAATATGGCGTGGGATACGCGAGATGAGGCTATGATAGGTGAAGTTTATAATGAATCTGACAGGTTGTCCTTCTTCCATCAGGTTATAGTTGCAAGGAAGTTTACCGACTGGTTGTCCTTGCAGGTAGCTGGTAGTGTGTCCCATTATAATCTGGTATCAGATCAAAGGGAGAACGACCATTACGCGATCGCTGGAGGAGGTAGTATAAAACTTACCGAGACTCTATATGCGATTTTTAATGTAGACCAGCCTATTACCCAACACACGGCCGGTAATCCGAACCCGAATCTGAGCGTTGGTATTGAAATGGCGACCAGCTCTCACGAGTTTCAGATCTTCCTTGGAAACTATCAGAATATTATACCTCAAGAGAATAATTTCTTCAATAGCAACAACTACAACGCTGAAGGAGAATCTTTCTGGAGCAACTACCTGATCGGTTTCAACATCACGAGATTGTGGAATTGGTAAATCACAGAACCGTCATGAAAACACAAGACAAGAGTAGAAGAAAGTGGCTCAGTTGGAGTCTTTGGGCAAGTGCCGGGTTATTGACCGGCACTGCCTTTCGTGGTTGGTTCAGAAGACTGACCCATAAGAAAACAAGGTTCATAGCTGCGGATGGAAAGGTGTATGAAGTAGAATCAAGACGTTTTTTCAAACGAAAAATGAAAAAAGTCTCTAATGAACAGCTGAAATCCTGGATGGGAGATCGATATACAATCTGAAATCACTAAACATGAAAAAGTCAAAGACTGAGTCAACTAATAATCAGGATCGCAGGGAATTTCTAAAAAAGGGGTTGATGGCGAGTTCACTGGCGGCGAGTACTTCAGCATTGCTCAATTTTCAGAATGATGATGTGGAGGAAAGTGGAGATACGGTGGAGCTGATGTCTCCCGAAGGAGAGATCGTGGAAGTGGATAAGGCTTATCTCAAACCTATCCCTGACGTGCCTGTGGACCTTCAAAAGGCGAGGGAAGGCGTACCGGGAAGAAAGTTTGTCATGGTGATAGACCTGTCCCGCTGTAAGAATTTGAAAAAGTGTCAGGAAGCCTGTCAGAAGATGCACTATTTGCCACCTGAAAAGGAGTGGCTGAAAGTGCTTAAGATGCAGGATAATGATATCACTTCGCCCTATTGGCAACCAACCGTATGTTTCCATTGCGATAATCCGCCGTGTGTTAAAGTTTGCCCGGTAGATGCAACATTCAAACGTTCGGATGGTACTGTACTGATCGATACTGAAAGATGCATAGGTTGTCGCTTCTGTATGGTGGCTTGTCCATATTCGGCAAGGACCTTTGATTGGAGCGAGCCCGATCAGCCAGAAGAAGTGATGGAAATGGAGTATTCGCCGGAAACCAGTTGTCCCGCTAAAATGGGCACGGTTTCGAAGTGTGACTTTTGTCCGGATATGGCGCGAAAAGGTGAATTGCCTCATTGCGTGACGGCGTGTCCGAACGGTGTCTTCTATTTCGGAGATGAAAACGAAGATGCGGTGAGCAACGGTGATGTAACGGTAAAATTAAGTCAGCTCCTGAAAGACAAATCCGGGTACAGGTATATGGAAGATCTGGGGACCAAACCGCGGGTCTATTATCTGCCTCCCGTGAATCGTCTCTTCCCGTTTGAGGACGAGGAGGCATCTGCGGAAGAAGGCCATTAGATCACTTTCATAATAACGGATCATGAATCAAATCGAAAATAAACAAATCCAGGAGGAACTCATGCCACGCAAGTTTGGTCAGGCAGGGAAACTCTGGACTATATTATTGGTCATCGTTATCCTATTAGGCGGCTACTTTTATGTACAACAGATCCAAAACGGATTGAGCGTAACAGGTCTGGGCGATTACAATACCTGGGGTATATATATTTCGAATTTTGTCTTTTTTGTAGCTATCAGCCTGGTTGGCTCTCTGATCAGTGCCATTCTGAAATTGTCAAATGTAAAGTGGCAAGTGCCGCTTACTAGAATTTCGGAGATGATCGCCGTAGCGGCCATAGCTTTTGCAGCCATCGTGATCATCATAGATATGGGCCGGCCTGACAGGTTCATGAACGTAATACTAAAGGCGCGTATACAATCACCGATCACCTGGGACGTCATTGTTATTACGACCTATTTTTTCATAAGTATCATATTGCTGTACCTTCCACTTATACCTGACCTGGCATTAATGAGGGATCAGGATAAGGGTGAAAAGCCATGGTTGAAAAAGTTGTATCGTATTCTGGCACTTAATTGGCGAGGTACGGAACTGCAGGGGAGGATATTGAAAAAGTCTGTCAGGATACTATCCGTACTGATCATACCGGTGGCTTTCGGTATCCATACGGTAACGTCATGGCTGTTCGCAACCACTTTCAGGCCCGGATGGGACAGTACAAATTTTGGCCCGTATTTCGTTTCGGGTGCGTTTATGGTTGGTGCGGGTGCTGTGATTTGTGCCATGTATGTATTCAGGAGACAATATGGTTATGAGAAATATCTTACGGACGACATATTTAATAAGATGGGCAAGTTGCTCGTCCTGTTATCACTGGTCTATTTGTATTTCAATGTCAATGAATATCTGGCACCAGCCTTTAAGATGAAGGCACACGAAGTGGGCCACTTGAATGCTCTATTTACCGGAGAGTTCGCACCAATGTTCTGGTCGGTTCAGGTTCTGGGCATGATGGTGCCCATCATCGTCTTGCTCTTTCCACAAGGCAGAAAACCGCTGCCTATGTTCATAATATCGATCCTGGTCATTTTGGGAGCTTGGTTTAAGAGGTTCCTGATAGTTGTTCCTACATTATCCCACCCCTTAATACCTACCGAGAAATTGCCTCAGTCCGCACTTCACTATATGCCCACGTTCGCAGAACTCAGTATTACTGCGGCGACACTCGCAGGAGCACTTCTGATCATTACAGTACTGGCCCGGATATTTCCCGTGATACCTGTCATGGAGACCATTGAAGAAAATTATGAATGAAATGAAAATGATTAAATATATAAAATATAGCCTCCTTATCGTCCTGAGTGTAACCTTCGTTATGCCGAATGCGTATAGTACGGATCAGGAAGACAAGGCCAAAAAGAAGGAGCGGGTGAGGATGCGACTGTCCTACACCAATATGAGCAACAATGGTTCTCGCCTTTTAGCCGCCGCAAAGGCTAAGATAGACAGATCCTATGCTGGCGTCAAAGGATTGAATATCAGGTTTTACCACGACTCGGTAAGTAGTGAAACCTACTTTGGAAAGATGATCACCGATGAGAGGGGTGAAGCCAATTATCCGATTCCTGAAGTATTTCGTAAGTCACTGAAGTATGACAGTTCATTTGTTTTCATAGCGGTATTCGAAGGGAATGATGAATATCGTTCTGCTGATGCTGATGTGGAGATCAGAAATGCCATATCGAAGATCACCTTTGAAGAAAAGGACTCGTTACGTTATATCAAATACTTTGTGGGCACGCCTGCAGATAGCGCACACCACTATGTGCCGGCAGAGGGAGTCGAAGCCAGGATCTATGTTAAAAGGCTTTTCGGTCTGCTACCTATCTCAGAGGAGTTTTCAAAAACAGATGAAAATGGTATGCTCACCATCGAATTTCCCGGGGACATCAAAGGCGATGAGAATGGAGAGGTTATTGTGGTAGGCAAGGTCAATGACCATTTTGAATTTGGAAACTTGCAATATGCAGCAACGTCCAATTGGGCCGAACCATTGGCGGAGGAAGATCTGTTGAAAGGTAGAGAGCTATGGTCAGCAGCAGCAAATGCCCCATATCCCCTTGTGTTGGCAGTAAATGTGATGTTATTGGGAATTTGGGGGACGATTGTGTATATTATCTATCAGATGATACGCATTAAAAGATTAGGAGCTGAGACTGGATAAGTCAATGCGGTTTCAGAGCAGGAATAATAATTATAAAATAAAATCAGAAAAATATGAAAAATAGCTTTTGGGTTACTCTCGCTCTGGCAGTGGCCGTTATGGTCGGTCAGGCTTTTACTTCAGCGTTTGTCCAGGAAGCATGGGATGTTCCGGATAAATATGAAAACATGGAAAACCCGGTTAAGGCATCAAGCGATGTGATGTCAATGGGAAAATCTCTCTACGTCAAGCACTGCCAATCATGTCATGGAAAGGAAGGTTGGGGAGATGGGCCTAAAGCCGCACAACTTGAAACTCCAAGTGGTGATTTTTCCAGCGAAGACTTCCAATCCCAAAGCGATGGAGCGATCTTTTACAAGACCTTGGAAGGTAGAGGAGATATGCCAAGCTTTAAGAAGAAGATCCCATATGAAGAGGACATCTGGAGCATCGTACACTATGTGAGAACATTCAAGTGATCGAATAACTCAGTTTGAATAAGAACTTTTCATGAGTGATGAGGCCCTCAATCATTGAGGGCCTTTTTTTGGATTGGGTTTCCGGACCCTAAATCTCTTTTGAGTCTACTTTGTACCCTTCTGTGGTATCAATAGAATGGGAACATCGATGTTTTTTATAAGGTATTCGGCCACACTGCCGACCAGAAGGTCGTAAAGCCGGGATCTACCGTGACTGCCTGCTACTACCAGGTCGGCTTCCAGTTTTTTGATCTCCTGAGCGATCGTTTCGTTGATCGGACCCTGGATCAGCAGCGCTTCACAATCCACCCCTCTGTCTATCAATATCTTCTTATGGAACTGTAATTGCTCGTGCTCCTGCTTGAGTTCATCCGCCCGGGAATCTCTGATATACTGCGGACCTATTTCATAACCGACAAACTCCGGGTTGGGTGAGGCCACATGGATAAGCCAGCACTTGGCACCATAGTTCTTTGCCATTTCACAGGCCTTGTCCACTACCTGGCTTGAACTATCAGAAAAATCTATAAGTGCAAGTATATTCTTCATGTCTCTAAAATTGAAAGTAAATAAATTGTTCTCCGCTGCTTTGAGAGATCACCAGGAAGAAGATCATGATGGCCCATATCACGCCCAGAAGCCACCACGGTGTTTTCGAGGCCACGGCTTTCACCGACGTATCTCTCATAAACCAGTGAGTGATGAACAATACTGTAATTACGCTAAAAACGATGTAGATGTCAAGCCATGGCAGGACCTTGCTGCCTTCCTGATGAAGGCCGAACATTGATCCCAGCATATCGATGGCAGTATTAAACTCCCTCGCTCTGAAGAAGACCCATGTGATGTTGACACAGGTATAGGTCAAAAGTGCCAGCAGTATACCGTTCCAGGCATTGATGGTGATCGTGAGCCGCTGTCTGAGGTATCTTTCGATCATGAGATAGATTCCGTGCAAGCCTCCCCATAAGACAAAGGTCCAGGCCGCTCCATGCCATAGACCACCCAGAAGCATAGTGAGCATGAGATTGACATATGTTCTTGCCGCCCCTCTTCGGTTACCACCTAGAGGAATATAAAGGTAGTCCCTCAGCCAGCTCGAAAGTGTAATGTGCCAACGTCGCCACAGGTCGGAAAAGCCGATGGCAGCATAGGGATATCTGAAGTTGTCGGGCAGAATAATGCCCAACATCAGTGCTATACCAATGGCGCAGGTGGAGTATCCGGCAAAATCAAAGAAGATCTGTCCGGAAAAAGCCAGAGTGCCCGCCCAGGCATCCAGCCCGGTTACGATCTTTCCGGCACCGAACACATTGTCGGCAGGATAGGACAAGAGGACGTCCGCCAGAATGACCTTTTGAAAGAGACCGAGCGTCAGTAGGAAAGTCCCCCAAAAGAACTGCTGCACCGTGGCCCTCTTCGGAGCATAAAATTGCGGTATGAGCTCTCTGGAACGTACAATTGGGCCAGCAACCAATTGAGGGAAGAAGGTTACATACAGTGCAAAGTCAAGGAAGGTTTTAGCCGGCTCGTTGCGTTTGTAGTACATATCGATGGTGTACGACATGGTCTGAAATGTGTAGAACGAGATCCCCATGGGCAGGATGATGTCAGGTGCGGCAGCCTGGAAGTCAAGGCCTACCAGATTTAGCACGCTGATGAAGTTGTCCAGCAAGAAGCTTCCGTACTTGAAGAAAGCCAGAAATCCCAGATTGACCACAAGACTCAGCAGGAGCCATAATTTTCTTTTTCTTTCAT
>JAWVZH010000104.1:0-11122 GCA_033722295.1 Saprospiraceae bacterium | reverse complement strand
TACGGTTTATTCCATATTTAGCGGCTAAAAAACTAATTTGAGCGGCCAAACTTCGGGAAATATCGATTCAATGAATGCTACTACGACTGAAACCCAACCACAGCTATTTGGACATCCTGTTGGTCTCTACGTCCTTTTCTTTACAGAACTCTGGGAACGCTTTTCATACTATGGAATGCGCGCCATTCTTGTTCTTTATCTGACGTCGGAAACACGGGGAGAGAACCCCGGTATGGGATGGCTTGATGCTGAAGCACTGGCACTCTATGGTTGGTACACTATGTTGGTCTACCTGGCATCTATTCCAGGGGGTATCATCGCTGATAAACTACTCGGGCAAAAGCGTTCGGTTATGATCGGAGGCCTGCTACTATGTGCAGGCCACGGGATACTGGCGGTAGAGGCTTTGTGGGCCTTTTATACGGGTCTGGCCCTGATCATATCAGGTGTTGGCATGTTGAAACCGAATATTTCTACAATGGTTGGTGGACTTTACGCCCCCGGTGATGAAAGACGTGACAAAGGCTTTACCATATTTTACATCGGCATCAATATAGGTGCCTTCCTTTCTGCACTTGTCGTTGGATATGTCGGAGAGACCATAGGATGGCACTATGGCTTTGGTCTCGCGGGCATCGGAATGTTGATCGGACAGATCGTGTATATGTGGGGACAAAAGTACCTGAAAGAAGTTGGTAACCTCTTTGTCACCTCAGAAGTTGATGAAAGCACTAATCTCTTCAGTGGGATATTCCAACAAACGAATGCTCTCATCGCATTTCTCGCCATGTTGGCACTGGCCGCCTATATGTGGTACTCTGCGGGATGGGCTTATGGACTCTTGTTCATAGGTCTGGCATTTGCGGTAGGTGTTGGTATCGTTATTTACAATGATGGCAATCAGGTAGAAAAGGACAGGACTCTGGTCATCTATCTGTCCTTTATCTTGATCATCGTTTTTTGGGGAGCGTTTGAGCAAGCCGGAGGATTGATGAATCTTTATGCTGAGGATAAGACGGACCGAATGCTTTTGGGATGGCAAGTGCCCGCATCGTGGTTTCAGTCGGTCAACGCCTTCTTTATTATAACCTTCGGTACGGCAGTGGCCGGCTATTGGTACAGACGGAAATTCAAAGGAAAGGAAGCCTCCTCTCTATTTAAAATGGCTGTGGGTGTCATTATAATGGGACTGGGCTTTTTGTTCATGAGTGCGGCAAGCATACAATTCGATAATCAGGGCGCCTCTGCTATGTACTGGTTGGTGTTGGCTTACTTTTTCCACACGATCGGTGAGCTTTGTGCTTCACCTGTCGCATTATCTTTTATTACAAAATTGGCCCCCCTCAAGTACGGATCGTTCATGATGGGCGCCTATTTTGCGGCTACCGGTCTTGGCAATAAGGTCGCAGGATCATTGGGTGAAGCCGCCCAATCGGCCGGTGACCTCGCGATATTCACGGGTATAGCGGTCTTTTGCTCTGCTGTAGGATTGATCGTAATTGCTATGCTCAAACCGTTAAAACGTCTGACACACGGCGTGGAAGATTTGAAAGACTCACATTTTGAGGAGCAGGAGGGATATGAACTGGCGGATAAACCCGGATCATAGGACTTAATTGTGCACACCCTTATTATTGACATGAAAACAAACCTAATATGGGAAATGTGACTTTTTGGATCATGGTCATTGGATGGATCTTCGTGGCCATTTGGATTCCGTTCATCATTGCAACCAACAGTAAAACGCATCCCAAAGCCTTATTCGTCCTGTTCTTCGCGGAGATGTGGGAACGTTTCTCATATTATGGTATGAGGGCGCTGTTGACCTTGTATATGGCCAAAGTCTTGTTCATAGATATGGGTCAGTCCCTCGCAGATGAAAGAGCCTTGACCATCTATGGATCCTATACATCCATGGTCTATTTGTTTCCTGTACTTGGGGGTATTGTAGCGGACAGGATCTTCGGTTTCCGAAGGGCCGTGATGTGGGGAGGTATATTGATGATGCTGGGCCATTTTACCCTGGCATTGGAAGGCATGGCCTTCCAGGGCAACCTCATTGTATTCTTTGGAGCACTAGCGCTCATCATCGTCGGGAATGGCTATTTCAAGCCTAATATTTCCTCCTTCCTGGGCAAATTTTACGACCTGGACGATCCCAGAAAGGATGGCGCATTCACCATTTTCTATATGGGCGTGAATATCGGAGCATTCTTGTCTACACTGACTTGTGGTTATGTCGGTGAGGTTATTGGATGGCACTATGGTTTCGGACTGGCCGGAATAGGCATGGGTATAGGTATACTTGTATTCTGGCTTTATGGTAAAAAGATTTTTGGTGATAAGGGGTTGGCTCCGCCCGTGGAAGAGGGGAAATCAGGTAAAATATTGGGAGTTGAGCGTAATACATTTGTCTATATAGCTACCCTCTTGTCCATCCCGATAATCGCTAGTTTGCTGGACCTCAATGAAGCCATGGCCTCACTCTTGCTCATCCTGAGTTTTGCTATGATCGGATACCTGTTGTATATCTCTTTTAAAAGTGATGAGAAAGTAGCAGGCCAGCGACTCTGGGTCGTAATAGTCCTTTTCTTCTTTCACGCTATATTCTGGGCCTTGTTCGAACAGGCCGGAGGGTCGATCACCCTATTTACAGACAGAAACGTGGATAGGAGCTTTTTTGGAAGTGAAATACCGGCCTCTGTATTCCAAAGTTTGAATCCACTGTACATCATCCTGCTCGCACCACTGTTCAGTTGGATATGGATCAGGCTCAATAAGCGGGGTTTAGAGCCCAGCACACCTATGAAATTCGTCCTTGGACTGACGCAATTGGGCCTTGGGTTCCTCGTCATAGTTCTCGGAGCCAAGATGTTCTCATCAGGTGGCATGGTTCCTGTCATCTTCCTCTTCGTGATGTACTTGCTTCATACGACGGGAGAGCTGAGTTTAAGTCCAGTGGGACTATCGATGATCACCAAACTCTCGCCCGACAAGATCGTGGGGTTTGTGATGGGTTTCTGGTTCCTTTCCATAGCCCTTGCCAATAAGATCGCTGGTGAGATCGGTAAATTGACAGCTACTGAAGGTGTTCCGGAAGGTGCACCGCCTGTCGAAACCCTGAGTCAATATACTTCTACCTATCTGACCTGGGGTGTATTCGTAGTACTAGGGGCTGCACTCGTTTTGTTGATCATGGTCCCCAGACTTCGCAAGTGGATGCATGGGATACATTGATGGAAAATGGAAAATGGAAAATGGACGATGGATTATTGAGAATAGTATATTGAAGATCATTGAGTGTCTGATCTCTCGTGATCCTGAATGAACAGGCCATGCCCTGCATGAGACCTATCAATCATCAATAATCTATAAACACTAAACAATAATCATATCAGGCCATCCTGTGCGACTTGAGGTTCTGGACCTCATAGGTGCCATTTTTTACCCGCTTGAAAAACTCTTTCTTTTTCATCCTTCTCTTGCTATTTGAAGATGTCAGCACGAAACTCACAAAATTGGTGGATTGGTTGAGAACGCGAATTTGTATTCCTCTGAACATAACGAGAGATTTTGAGGTAAAAAATCAGGTGTTTCTTGAGTGTGATCTAGAAGACCGATATGAATGGGATAAAGGCTCTCATAAGGTGCACCACTAATGTCAACGACACCAGCTTCAAAATAGTTCGGCCCTCCTGATTTTTTAAAAGTTAAGACTCCTACCTTACACCTTCAGGGTTGTGCGTCAACAGTAATAGAGGCTTCTCTGGTGGCAATTTCCCAGGCAAGGGTAAAAATATGTTGAGCCACAAGGCTCATTTTCTCGAACTGTATCTTTTCGGCGGTATCAGTGGGACGATGATAGTCCTCATGTGTACCGTTGAAAAAGAAGATGGCGGGGATCCCTTTCCGTGCAAAATTGTAATGATCAGATCTGTAGTAGAACCGATTGGGATCGGACTTGTCATTATACTGGTAATCAAGGGTCAATCGGGCATATTTCTGATTGACCAGCTCGTTGACATGATGAAGCTCTGTGCTGAGCCTGTCAGATCCAATGACGTAGATGTATTCAGGGTTATCTTTATATTTTTCATGGATGCGTCCCACCATGTCAATATTGATATTTACGATGGACTCATTGATGGGGGCTAGTGGGTTTTCCACATAATACTGTGAACCCAGGAGACCTTTTTCTTCGCCAGTTACCAGTAAGAACATCACATTGCGACTGTGTGTTAATCCCTGCTTTCTCGCCTCAGCAAAAGCCTCAGCTATTTCCAGTACTGTGCTGGTGCCTGAGGCATTGTCGTCAGCTCCATTATTGATGTCCTTTCCTTTTTTGCCTATGTGATCATAATGCGCGCTTATCAGGATGTATTCATCTTTATCACTTGTGCCTTCGGAGATCGCCGCGACATTGACACCATCCACGAACCTCGATTTATGTTGCTGAACGATCTCGATGTCGGTTTCTATTTCTACCGGTTTGGCTTTGCCTTTTTTGACGATGCATTTTCTTGATCGGATGACCTTCTTGATGTCTTCACCTATGATCTTTTTGGCCATGGTAGACGAAATGAAAGTATAATCCACAGGAGCTTTTCTGCTGCCATCTACCTTGCCGAGGATCACCTTTGGGCCGAGCAACTGATTTCGGTGCTTATTGACCATCTTCTTGATATTCTCGGATATGATCAAGACGTGACGAACGCCATGTTTTGCCGCGGCTTCCAGTTTCAATTGAAGACTGTCTGACCACGAAGATGGATTCGAACTTTTTGTCAAAAGGTAATTTGAGTCTTTGTCAATAGGCTCTTTGTCATAAATGAGGATAACCTTGTCCTCCGTTTCAATCTTGTCGTAATCAGAATAGCTCTCATCATCTATTCCATACCCAAGGAACAAGACTTTATCTGTACTGATCTCTGAACTGCGATTCTTTCCGGGGAAGGCTATAAAGTCCCATAGCTGCTTGAATCTTTGACCATGGATATTAATGCTGATCTCATCCCAATATAGCCATGTGAAAGCCACTTCCTGGAAATATCCTTTGGGGCCTGCCGGAGGTAAACCCATATCCATGAATTGCCCAGCGATATAATCCGCCGCCTTCAGATTGCCTTCGGTACCCAGCTCTCGACCACCGAGGCTGTCAGAAGCGAGTAAGAACAAATGCTCCCTTAGATCTGCCTCGGAGATGGACTGTGCCAACTGCCACGTCTTGTCATCTATTCGTGGATTTGTGGTATCCGGGATCGTGACACCGGAGATGTATTGGGCTGAAAGTCCGAATACAATCAATAAGAAGAAACTCAAAAAGGCAACTTTGTACATCTGTGATCTTTGTAATTAGGCACAGGGGATCTTGTCAACACGCCTCTGATGACGTCCTCCCTCAAATTCTGTCTCCAAAAATACGAAAACCATCGTAATTGCAACATGATAGCTCACGAATCTTGAGGGTATGCTCAGAATATTGGCGTTATTATGTTGTCTGGCCAGACTCGCAAGTTCGGAATTCCAGCAAAGTGCCGCACGAATGCCCTTATGTTTGTTCGCCGCCATGGCAGCGCCATTTCCACTGCCGCAAAGGATGATTCCCAGTTCGCATTCTCCTTCTTCGACTGCCTCGGACGTTGGATGAATAAAATCCGGATAATCGACCGAGCTTGTGTCATTGGTGCCGAAGTCCTTGACGTCATATCCTTTTTCAATAAGGTCGTGGACGATCTTTTCTTTGTACTCCACACCTGCATGATCACATCCTATTGCAATTTTTTTCATTATATCAGGGATTGATGATTAAGAAGATTCCATTTTTTTGAGTACATAAACGACAGAACTCATTTGGGCTGCTCCCCGGGCTCGGAGATTACTCCACAAGCCGATTCCTACACCTCTAACGAAAGCCGACGGGTGCTGTTTATATTTTTCACTCAAAATAGAGACATATAAGGCATCAAGGGGCATTCCAGTCATGTTCTTTAGTTGGAAGCCGTGATTTTTAGCGAGTCTTACGATGTCTTCGGGCCGAAAATGCCATAAATGGCGGGGAACATCCAGGGCAGCCCAATAGGCTCCATAGTACTTCGAGTCAATACTCTGAATATTGGGAACAGCGATCATGAGAACGCCGTCTTCCTTCAAGAGCCTGGAAAATAAGTCCCAATATGCGTTGATCTCATGAACGTGTTCGAGGACATGCCAAAGTGAGATCACGTCGAAGGACCGCTCAGTGAATTCATGCAATTGATCTGGCTCATATACCCTAACATCGAATTCTTCCTGGCTGAAACGCCTGGCCTTTTCATTGATCTCGATCCCGGTTACATCCCAGCCTGATTTCTTCATTTCATTGAGGAAATAGCCCGTACCGCTGCCGATATCAAGTAGTTCACCCTTTTCTTGACATTGACTTTCTACCCAATTCTTCTTTTTCCTCAGCATGAAAGAACGGGCCCAGTGATAGGCTCTGTCTATTAGGCCTTTGGTGGTATCACTGTGAGAGATATAATCCTCGCTCTCATAATATTTGCCGATCTTTTCCTGAGACGGGGCATCTTTCGTACTTGAGAAACCACAATTCTTACAGCGAGCGATGTGAAAGTCCTCCCCGCTTATGCTGTGGTCACGGACCGTCAGATATTCACTCTGATCCTTTTCCCCGCATATGATACAATGTTCGGGTGGCCAATTAGTCACTTTCAGTTACGCACTTTTTGACTTACAAATGGCGACAATTTGCTATTGATCTCATTAATGTAAGCATCATCGTTAGTAGATTGAGCCATTTGCATACAATCACGTGCTGCCTGATTAGCAAAAGCCTGCTCTGACCTAAAACTACCCTGAAGGACCTGATTGTCAATCGACTGAAGGAATTCCAGTTCCTGTCGTGTATTCTCTGCCAGGATCGATAGGTGTTCCTTCAGTTTCTCAATATTGCCTGTTTGCTCATATACCCCGATAAGAGGAGCCGTTGTGGCGTTATAAGGAAAGTTCATATTTGGAAAGCCCTCGAAATACTTATCCACCATATCTACTGCTTTCTGGTTCTGACCTTCTCGCAGGAATCCTTGAGCCGTACGCATGATGATCATTCTCATGGCTTGTACGGCTGGCATATAGGATGTATTAACATATAGGTCCATCTTGTCGAAGTTGCCCCATTCCCATTCATTCTGGACTACGTCGTACGTACGCTCCTTGTCTACGCGGCCGCTACCGTATATGTAGAAGCTCTTGTCGCTTTTGGACTTTATAGGTACGATCCTGAGTCCGAGACCCTCGAGCTGCATATAGTCCTGAAGGCCCTGTAATTTGCTTTCCTGACAAGTTACTGAAAAATAGATCGGTCGGTCCCAGATATTGGAAGCGATGATATCCAGTACGGCAAGGTCATCCTTCGTGATGTAATTTCGTTGGGTCAGATCGATCGGTATGCGGTCAACAACATTGGTATCCGTGGGATAGATCATATCATTGCGTATGGCCGAATTCACGTCCACGGGTATATATAGCTTCCTGGATGGCAGATAAGACTCGTAAGTCTGTCCTGAGCCACCCTGAACAGGATGCTTTTCACCGATGAATTTAATAGCACTCAATAGTGGCATATCCCGATCCTGACGGTTTTTATTGAAATACAGGATAGTGTTACGCTTTCCACCACGATAAGACTCCTGCGGTACGGTCATTTTGACGGCAGGAGATTCATTGATCTTCCTTCGGGCCTGGTCAATATACCAGTCTACGGCAATAAGACTCAGATTGAGAACACGGACATCCGGCCTTATGCCCTCGACCTCCTGGGCATACCAGAGAGGATAAGTATCATTGTCACCGTAGGTGAATATTATGGCATTTTCTTCCAGGGAGTTGAGAAAGTTGGCGGCATAATCTCTGGCACCTTTGTGATGTCTTCTGCTGTGATCGTCAAAGTTTTCAAATGCCATGATCATCGGAGCGATCAGCACCAGTGCCGTCATGACAATGGCGTTGGTCTTTCCTTTCAGCCAGCCTCTTTTCTTCACCAGTTCGAATAACTGCACCACGGACATACCTATCCATATACAGAAGGTGAAAAAGGAACCAACAAGGACATAGTCCCGCTCCCGGGGTTCATTGGGAGGCTGATTCGAATAGATGATAATGCCAATTCCGGTAATGACGAAGATGGCAAGTAATCCGAGAAAGTCATTCTTGTCTTTTCTGAAATGAAAGATCATTCCTATCAGGCCAAGAATGAGCGGCAAAAAGTAATAGCTGTTCCGTGCCTTGTTATTGAGCATGGCATCTGTAAGCTTATCCTGGTTGTAAAGCTTGGCCTCATCGACAAATTTTACTCCCGAACGCCAGTTTCCATCTTTGAGATTCCACGGATAGAACCCCTGGTCCCCATTTTGTCTGCCCACGAAATTCCACATGAAATAACGCCAGTACATCCATCCCAATTGATAATTCCACAGAAAGGACATATTGTATCCCATCGAAGGATCCTTCTTGTCATCATATCCGAGGTAGCGCATCCATCTCCGGTGAAGTCGCTTTCTGCCCTGGTCAGAATGAGCGATTCTAGGAAAAAGTATTTTGTCGGAATCCTTGTACTTGTACGATATCTTTTGATCTACGATCTCATAGCGATCTCCGACTTTCCCATACCGGTCCTCCTTGTTGAAGTCTATAGGTTGAGCCGTAAAATCAGGACCTCTCAACAATGGCCTCTCACCATACTGTTCCCTGTTGAGATAGGGTAACAGGCGCATGGCATCGCTGGGGTTGTTCATATTGATCGGAGGATTGGCGTTGGCCCGTATCACTACCGTCGCGAAGGTCGAAAAAGAAATGACCAAAAGGAATAAGGCCACAGTGACTTGTTCGAGCCATGCTATGTTGCGCGTTCGAGCCTGTTTGAACATAAAATATAGGATCGCGGCGATGATCAGTATGGTCGGTATGATCCCGGTATGGAAGGGAAGTCCCAGACCGTTTACCATCAACAATTCCATCTGGGTCCAGAGGGTAGGAATACCTACAATGATCACTTTCTGGATAACGGCGATCGCCAACGCTCCTGAAAGTGCAGCAACGATAACGCCGAGGGTAGTGTGTTTCTTGAACTTCTTGAAGTAATAGAAAATGGCCAATGCGGGAAACGTCAGTAGTGACAGCAAGTGGACTCCTGTAGAAAGTCCCGCGGAATAAACTGCAAAGATCAGCCATTTGTCGTGAATACGTTCGTTAGGCAGATTGTACCACTTGATGACTGCCCAGAAGGTCATAGCTGTAAAAAAAGTGGACATAGCATACACTTCGCCTTCAACAGCCGAGAACCAAACTGAAGTTGAGAAAGCCGTAGCCAGACCTGCGACCAGGCCGGCACCTGCGCAGGCCCAGGATTGATCTTCAGCAATGTCATTCGAAAATCTGACCAGGGCAAGCTTGGACAGGATGATGGTGATCCAGCAAACGAACATAGCGGCAAGAGCCGTACAAAGACTTGACATCAGGTTGACTGCAAAGGCGATGTTGGATGGATTGTCCGACAGTATATCTCCGACCCAACCGAAGAGCCGGCCTATCAAAAGGAACATCGGAGCACCCGGTGGGTGTACGACCTGCAATTTATAAGCGCCTAATACAAATTCTCCACAGTCCCACAAGCTTCCCGTCCTTTCCGCTGACATGAAAAAGACAGCAAAAGCAATAATGAAAACTGCGACACCTGTATAATTAGTTAATTTCTTAAAGTTCATTGCCCCTAATATGTTGATGTACAAGCTTTTTTATATAGAATGGAAACAAATATGTTTTATTCACGTGTTGGACAAAAGTAAACAAAAATTGAGGGATTAAAGGATTGGTCCCGTTCTATAATGTAGGACGTCATAAATTATTGTAAATCAGCACAAAATTTGAAAAATGAACAAGTAACTTTGGGTATGATTAAGATTTTGACCATAGCGATTCTTGCGGTGATCTTATATCGTTTGATCTATCCCAGGAACAGGATAGAAAGGCCTGAAGGTGATCAGTATATCGATGATGACGATGAATATGTGGATTATGAAGAAATGGATTGATGTCATCAATTCGGGACCATATCATTCATAGCGATCACCACCTCGTGATCGTCAATAAGCCACCTGCTTATCCCCTGGAGGGGTCCGATGACCCTGAAAAACCAGGACTTTTGACCGGGCTGCAGGCCTACTTCAAAAGAGATGTTTTCCTGGTCAACCGCATAGACACACCTGTAAGTGGAGTGATTGTGCTTACAAAGAATTCCGAATCAGCAGCTAAACTGAGTAAGCAATTCAGGCAAAGAGAGATTAAAAAACTCTACCTGGCAGTGAGCCGAAAAAAGAGTACAGCAGAATCGGGAGCCTGGCAAGACAATTTGAAGCAGTTGGATCATATCAACAAAACTGTGACAGATCAGGAGAAGGGAAAAATGGCCAAAACTCAATTCACATTGATCGAGAGCCTGGATCACGTACATTTATATCTGCTGAGACCGGAAACTGGCCGGCACCATCAACTGCGCGTTCAGATGTCAGAAAATTTAGGGGCTATTAGGGGTGATCAAAAATATGGTGACAAGAGAGGGAATAAGGACAGGTCCATAGACCTGCATTCGTGGGCTCTGCAACTTACTCATCCCTCTTCTGGAGAATTGATGACCTTTGTTGCTGAACTTCCCCAAAAACCACCATGGGTTCATTTTGACTTTTTAAAACAAGATCCAGATGTCGGAAAATACTTCAAGGACTGAAATTTCAGAATTAGGTGAATTCGGTTTGATCGATCATCTACTGGAGAAAAATCTTATTCAGCACACCTCGACGATCCTCGGTCCCGGAGATGATGCTGCCGTATTGTGGTCGCAAAACCGTCAGACTGTGATCACCACCGACATGCTTCTGGAGGGGATCCATTTTGATCTGACCTACACGCCTCTAAAACATCTTGGATACAAGGCTATAGTTGTCAACCTATCCGACATTTTCGCCATGAATGCTGTTCCAGAGCAGATCGTCGTTTCTCTAGGACTGTCCAACAGATTTTCTGTGGAGGCGGTGGAAGAGATATACAATGGGATTAATGCCGCATGTAAGTT
>JAWVZH010000103.1:0-11243 GCA_033722295.1 Saprospiraceae bacterium | reverse complement strand
GATCGCACCCAAGATCGAATTCAGCCTCGAAGAAGCCATGGAGTACATCAAGGAAGACGAATACCTGGAAGTCACTCCGGAAAGTCTCAGGATGCGCAAGATCAGTTGGAAATAAATGGAGGATGGATTATGGAGGATGGAAGATGGAGGAAGGAGGACTGTGTCCTGCGAATCCGTCTTACAACTTCGCCACAACTTTGCATGGCTTCATTGCACGAGGCAAGGCTACGTTGTACAAAGAAGGCGGAGA
Organism: Saprospiraceae bacterium; assembly: GCA_033722295.1. Lineage (GTDB taxonomy): Bacteria > Bacteroidota > Bacteroidia > Chitinophagales > Saprospiraceae > JAWVZH01. The sequence continues at coordinate 10,993 of JAWVZH010000103.1, read as the reverse complement.
AGGAGGATGAAATCTCACAGGGTTCGCATTTGGCATATCGTCCAATGACCACAATCGGAAAGTGCACAGGACAGTCTTGCGACCTGCTACACGCAACAGGTTACATGAAATAATCATACCTTCGCATCGTTTGAAACCCTGGAAACAGGATATAATTATCTGAAATTCACTTTATGTCAAAGTCTAACTATATTCTTACAGCACTTTTCACTTTGTCAGTGCTGACTCTTCATTCCCAGAAGATCGGCTATGTCAATTCTACGCAGTTGCTGGATCAATTGACCATCATGCAGGAGGCCAATGCAGAGTTGGAAGCCATACAGAAAAAGTACATCACCGACGGTGAAGCAAAGGTAAAGGTTTTGGAGAGCGAGTACAGGGCCTATATGCAGGAAGCGAATTCAGGCAATCTGTCACAAAAGCAGATGGCTGAAAAAGAAGCAGATCTGCAAAAGAAACGCCAGGAGATCATAGACTATGACACCAAAGCAAAAGTCTCTGTAGATGCGCAGCGAGAAGCCATATTCAGACCCATTCTTCAGCAGATCGATCAGGTCATCCAGGCTTATGGCAAGGAGAACGGTTACGATTACATTCTGGACTCCGGAATGGGACATTTGCTTTACAAACCTGAGGGCGAAGACCTGACCGGAAAGATCAGGGCTATTGTAGAACAGAACTGAGAGTTTGGGGCAGCTAGCCTCTAGCTTCTGGCCTCTAGCAAGTAGCAAATTGTTACTGTGCCCACTGAAGCATGGCGTAGGCAGTTGGCAGTTGGCAGTTGGCAGTTGGCAGTTGGCAGTTGGCAGTTGGCAGTTGGCAGTTGGCAGTTGGCAAATAAACATTCATATTTCCTGTTTCATCTTTCATATTCCCATTACTCTTCCTCAGTACGTGAGACTTGAATCAGGTATTTTCTTTCCCACCGGGCGGTCAGAAAAATGAAAATACCGATCAGGACCAAACTGATCGCATAGTAGAAATAGCCGACGATCATAAAGCCAAAACTGATAAACTGTGCAATGTAAGAAGCCAGTACCGTAGCTTTGAACCTGCCCAGGGCGGGTGTCAGTCCAGCTCTCAGAATTCTTCCTCCATCCATGGGATAGGCAGGGATAAGATTGAAAACGAACAAGGTCAAGTTGATGACGGCAAGGCCTGCTATCAAACCGGAAAGACTCATGATCCCTTCCATTGTAAAATCCCAACCCCGGGAAGGATCAGAAAGTAAATAGATAACAAAGAATAATATAGCCAGAACCAGGTTGACCAGAGGACCCGCGATCGCTATAATGACTTCCTTCACAGGATTCTTTGGAATGAATTCCAGTCTTGCCAAGCCGCCTATCGGCAAAATAAGGATATCGCGTATGGGCACATCATACCTGCGTGCGGCATAGGCATGGCCACATTCGTGTAGGATGACACAGACAAAAATAAGAGTGATGAGAAAAAGGTGCCAGAGCATTTCAATCAATGCGTTGCCGGCGTACATCGACCAGAGCATGATGCCAAGAACCAGTAAAAAAAATGTCCAGTGAACCTTGATCGGAAATCCCCAGAGCTGGAATAAGCTTATAGAATACCTCAAGAGCCTACGCCATTACTTTCAAGCTGCCAGATCGGTTGATAAAGCTGTCCCTTCAGAATAGATCGTGACAATACGATACGCTGGATCTCTGAGGTGCCCTCATATATCTGTGTGATCTTGGCATCTCTCATTAATCTTTCCACATGGTATTCTTTGACATATCCGTATCCACCATGGATCTGCACGGCTTCCACAGTATGTTTCATTGCAACTTCTGATGCGAACAGTTTGGCCATGGAACTGGCCGTACTATAATCCTGACCCTGGTCTTTGAGCCATGCTGAGCGATAGACCAGCAGTCTTGCTGCCTCCACATCCGTTGCCATATCCGCCAGTTTGAAAGCGATGGCCTGATGCTTGCTTATGGCCTTGCCAAATGCTTCGCGCTCCTTGGAATAAGCCACAGACAATTCATAACTTCCAGCGGCAATCCCCAAAGCCTGTGCGGCTATCCCGATCCTGCCCCCGGAGAGCACCTTCATGGCAAATTTAAATCCAAAGCCGTCTTCTCCGATCCTGTTCTCTTTTGGCACTTTGACATCTGAATACATGATGGTATGCGTATCAGAGGCACGGATACCCAGCTTGTCTTCCTTGGCACCGATGGTGACACCTTCCCAGTCCGCCTCTACGATAAATGCATTAATACCGCGATATCCCGCTTCGATATCAGATTGAGCTATGACGATATGCAGGGAGGAAGTTCCTCCATTTGTGATCCAGTTCTTGGTTCCATTCAATAAATAATGGTCTCCCTTGTCAATAGCCGTAGTGCGCTGGCTGGTAGCATCGCTGCCCGCCTCCGGCTCTGACAGGCAATATGATCCTATCCATTCTCCGCTTGTCAATTTGGGAAGATACTTTTGTTTTTGTTCCTCTGTGCCATAGGTTTCAATACCCCAGCAGACCAGAGAGTTATTGACAGACATGATGACCGAGCAGGAACTGTCTATCTTGGATATCTCCTCCATAGCAAGAACATAGGACAGTGTATCCATTCCTCCTCCGCCGTATTTAGGATCTACCATCATGCCCATAAATCCCATTTCGGACATCTTTTGTACTTCATCTTTGGGATAGGCCATGTTGATGTCTCTCTCAATAACGCCAGGCAGCAATTCTATCTGTGCAAAATCTCGTGCGGCTTCTCGCACGGCATTCTGTTCGTCTGTCAATTTGAAATACATAGTTCTTCTGTTACGGGCTGCAATTTAACATTTTTCAACCATCGATAGTCGTATGTTCCTGAGAAAGGAATTCACATACTGTCTAACCTGGAAAAAGGTATTAAGTTGGATTATTATGCCAGATTTCGCGTTGCGGGAACGGTATCTTGACTTTATGCTCCCGGAATAGTTTATCTATTTCAAATCTGATCTCGCTTCTTATATCCTCGATTATTAGAAATTCACGAGAAAAGAAATACAGGTCGAAGGTGAGGGCAGAGTCGGAGAAGTCATTGAACCGCACAAAAGGAGAGGGATAATCCAATACATGAGGATGGTCCTCCACCGACTTGAGTAATAGCTTCTTCACCAACGCGGTATCTGATCCGTAGGCCACGCCTACTGTGATCTGAAATCTCGTCATACGGTGGTAGTGACTCCAGTTAATAACGCTGTCTGTAACCAGTTTGGAGTTAGGCACTATGATGGTCCTTTGTGCCCTGGTTTCTATGAGGGAAGCACGCAAACCGATCTTTTTTACCGTACCGATATCCATATCAAATTCCACGACGTCTCCGACCTCTATACTCCTTTCAAACAACAGGATTATACCCGAAATAAAATCGTTGAAGGTCTGCTGCAAACCAAGACCGGCACCTACAAGTAACGCCGCCGCACCACCCCAGATCAATGTCATCTGAATACCGAGACTCTCAAGAGCGAGTACAAGGGCGATGAAATAAATGATGTATTTGAGAAGCTGATTGATCGCAAATTGCGAACCTATATTGATGCTTTTCTGCTTGTAGTATCCGTAGAGGATGATCTGGATCAGGACCCACGCCACAAGCCTGGCGACCATGAATATGAGAACAGCCGTAAAGATGTTGCTGATCTTGAAGTTGAACTCGTAATCATCTTTTTCAAAAGAAAAGAGAGTATAGTCCAGTTGAAAGCTGTTGAGGATCAGCAGGATAGCAAATACATAAACGATCCACTGCACCACGCGACCGGCGTTCTTCTCTTCGTCCTTTTTGGGCATGGATACCGACTTGATATGTTCACGATCACGCTGAGTATAGATATTGTGAAGAATCACCTTGCCTATGATCCAGTCCAGAAATCGCGCAAGGAGAATAACGATGATCGCAAAAAGCAGGGTGGAAAGTCTGACGACGAACGCATCCGTATTGTACAGGTCCATATCCACACCAAGGATATAGATCGCCACCAAAATGCTCACCAGAATAAATATTATCCTCAACTTTCTTATGATCCTGCGCAAGGAGGCGTCCGAGGTATCTTTATTCAGCAAGTCTGATGAGCGAACGAAGGCGTATAATAAGCGGTATATGGCATAAATACCTCCCAGAGCAAGCAATGTTCCCAATGTCTGAGCCATTGTCAGGCTGTAATTTCCGATATCGATCAATGTCTGTTGTAAGAATTCCTCCATCCTTTACGGCGCTGAGCAATGAATATCGTGATTCCAATTTATAAAACTAGAAATATTGGTGTTTTTGCTGAATTACTAAGGGTTACCCTCCAAGGGTCCCTATACCCTCCAAGGGTGATGATCAACAAAATTCATCTTTTCTTCACCAAGTGCAACAAGTATTTATCCCGGAAATAGTCTTCTTCAAAGTATTCGGAGATCTCCTGCCTGTAAATATTGACATTTCCCTCAATTTCTGACATCTCCTGATTCAGATCACCCCCTTTCAAAGCGATCAGGCCATTCGGGCGCTCGTTATGATGTGATCCCGAGATCTTGTTGCGCGTCCAGGTCCATAGCTTGTCGAGTGGAGCTACAGCCCTGCTCACGACAAAATCATATTGTCCTTTATGTTCTTCCGCACGGCCGTGGGTGGCTTTTATATTATACAGTGCCAGTTCGTCCACAATGGCCCGGATCACTTTAATTTTCTTTGCCCTGGCATCCAGGAGGTGGAAATTGACATCAGGGTACAATATAGCCAGAGGTATCCCCGGGAATCCACCGCCACTTCCAAGATCAAATATCCTCGAGCCAGGCTTCAAACTGATCCATTTCGCAATTGAAAGACTGTGAAGGACGTGATGCAGATATAAACTATCGATATCCTTGCGAGAGATGACATTGATCTTGTCGTTCCAGAACCGATAAAGTCGATCCAGCTCTTCTACTTGCTGATATTGCTGATCAGTAAGGTCCTGAAAATATTTGATGATATAATTCATTGACATTATAGCCTACCACTTTTTCCTGTTCCTGAATAGCGATAAAGGAAATAAAATTAGATAATATATGGACAGGCAGATATCGAGCAACGGCCAATAAATCCAAAGGTCAGCGGCATCGAGTTTATCCAACACTTTCTTACCTGCTATCATCAGTACCGTGTAGCGCCCCAGGATTATCACAAAAGCTATAGTTGCTGAAAGTCCGAGTGACAGAGGCCATAATATTTGTGACAGAGCAAAAATTGCCAGGACAGCCTGTATGAAAGGTTTATATCTGTAGGAGGTAGTCGTATGACGGGCTTTTTGTTGCAACCATTCTGACCAGGTTGCAGGAGGCGACGAGTAAACGAACGTTCTGGGGTCCAGATTAACCGTACATCTGGCTTGATCTGCTATGTTCTGTATGAAAAGATCGTCATCACCTGAAGCGATATTAGCTTGGGATTTCTCCAGATAATCGGCAAGAACTGTCTTCCTGTAAATAATGTTTCTCCCAACACCCATATAAGGTTGGCCCCTGCTGGCCCAGGATAAATATTGAAGAGCGGTAACAACTGTCTCGAATCTTGCCAGCCGACTCAACCATGTTCCTGTCTTCTTCAAGGGTGCATATCCGGGAAAAAAGTCAACCTTCAGATTGTCCAGCCAACCGGACATCAATCCTATCCAGGCAGTTGAGGCGGGTCGACAATCCGAATCCGTCAGTATAATTTGATCTCCGCCGGAAGCTTCGATCGCCTTGGCCAGGCTATGCTTTTTACCCGGCCCTTCCTTTTTCAGGTTCATGTAGTTGATGCCTGAAAGAGATCTCAACCAGTGTTCAGTACCGTCACTCGAACCATCATTGGCCAGGATCAACTCCAGATTATGGGCATCCTGGGCTCTCCATGCATCAAGATTTTTCTGGAGGTTATGAATGTCGTTATGAGCTACAATGATGAGAGATTTTGACCGCCCGCTTCCTGAATATGGAATGGTGTCCGGAATGCGATGTATGGATATTAAAAGCCACAGCCAGTAAGTCAAGTTGACGACCAGGAGAAGAAGTCCCATAATGGCAACAGCTTGCATAATTATCGTATTTTCAGGCCAGTGAGGACTTGATGATTGTTATATTAAAAATATTTATAATATAACATACTATTGTCCATCGCTTAGGCATTTCAAAATTCCCTATTTTAGTTCTCAAATGAATAAAGCCTGTCTTGTCCATATAAAGTCATCTTTGACCATTCTGGTTATCTCTTTGACCTCAGTGCATATGCTCCATGCGCAGTATTGGAATGGTCAGGATTCCGTTTTTGGCCATGAATGGATAAATTTTGAACAAGAATACTACAAATTTAAGGTTGCTGAAGATGGCATTTACCGATTAGACCGCGATATACTTCTTCAAAATGGTATACCCGTTGATCAAATTGCCGCCCGCCATATTCAGGTCTGGCATCTGGGGCGGGAGATCCCCATACATTCTTCGACGCGTGATATCATGTCTGATGTGGATCATTTGATCCTTTATGCCAGGAAGAACAGAGGGGAGTTCGACGGACATCTTTATCCCAAAGGTAAGGAAGATCAATTCAACCCTGATTACAGCCTGTTCAGTGATACCTCAACGTATTTTATCACCTGGAATGAGGAAGTAGAGGGAAAGAGAGTGGCTGAAGTTATAAATGACCTTACTAACCTGCCGGCTGAAGAGGCCTTTTTCATGGCCGAAGAGAACATCGTTTTCAATGATCACTACTTCAATTTCTGCCAGGATATCAATTGTTACCTGATCTATTCTAATTATGACCATGCCGAAGGATGGGGCTATTTTTCAGGAAAGAACACAAGCTCTTTCGATATTGATCCGGAGTACATCTACGACGATGGTCCGGACGCTAAATTGATCATTCGGTCCTCTAATAACATCCAGAGCAGTCGCACCCCAGGCGAGTTCAGCATTTCCCTGAATGGTGAAGAACTGAGTTCGAATTCTTATAGCCAACGTCCAGAGATCTTCAATGATACGCTCGATTTGACGCAGGATCAACTGTCGTCCAAAATGAACATCAAAATTGAAGGTCAGGCCTCCAACGACTACATCGTTTTTGCTAAAATTCAACTCAATTATCCGAGGCGATTTCAATTCGGAGGATTGGACTATTACGAATTAACAGTCGAACCCTCTGCCACAGACAAGAATATTTTGATCCAGAATTTCAACGGGGGTGATCATATCCAGATCTGGAATCTGACGACAGACGAGATCATCAAAGCGGAAGCGGAAACACCTAATAACTATCGCTTCAGACTCCGTGCCCATAATAGGATACAGCGCCTCGTTATAGCTGGAGAACATCAAAACTTGACCAGCATATCCGACATAGACCCGGTTACTTTCGTCGACTATACCAATGTGGATCCTGACTACATCATTATCACACATTCAAAATTTCTGGATGATGGACTCGGCAACAATTATGTACAGGAATATGCCGATTACCGGGCCTCTGAAGAAGGCGGAGAATATACTCCTTTGATAGTTCCGATAGATATCCTGGAGGATCAGTTTGCCCATGGCATCAGTCAACACCCAAGCGCCATAAGGCACTTTACTCAGTGGTTCAACGAGGAATGGACCGACCCAAAGTATATTTTCATTATAGGAAAAGGCGTCCTGGCTGACCAGATCAGAAAATCCTCCGTAGACTGGCATTCGGTCCCTACACTTGGAAATCCTGGCTCCGACGTGTTGTTGGTCAGCGACAACCTCTACAGACCTTTGCAGCCTGTTGGCAGGATCCCTATCGTTGAAGCATCAGAAATAAAGACCTATCTCGAAAAGGTGAAGCTTCACGATCAACGTATCAACGATCCTCAAAGCATAGAAGCCAGGGCATGGGCGAAAAGGGTTGTTCACCTGAGCGGTGGAGATCTCAGATTGCCCAATCAATTGAGGGTGATCCGGGGTGAACTTGATTTTATGAAGGATGTCATATCCTCAGGGATGATGAATGCTCAAGTGGAGACCTTTCAAAAGAAAACTACGGGCAGTGTTACAGTTTCTGATAACCAGAGATTGACAGGACTTATTAATGACGGTGTCTCCCTGGTGACTTATTTCGGTCACTCAGGAATACAGTTGCTCGATTTTCAGATCATAGATGATGTGCGCACCCTGGCGCCAAATGATCGATTCCATGTCTTCATGGCTATGGGTTGTTATGCTGGTAATATCTTCGACGATACGAGGCGGAGTTACAGCGAAACATGGACTCTTGCTGAACGCCGGGGAGCTGTGGCTTTTATTGCCAATTCAAGTGCAGGTTTTATCCCGTCTTTAAAGAACATGGGATCGAAGATATATGATAATTATACCAATCATCACTATGGAGAGTCGATAGGACTCAGCGTTTGGGACGGTGTTCGTAAATTTCTGGAAGAAAGCCGGAATGCTAACAATGAATTGTACTTCAGTACTGATGTAGAGCTTGCTTTATCTCTCAACATATGTGGAGACCCTGCTATCAGGCTGGTGGCAGGCAGAGGACCCGATTATACCATCGACGCATCGAGTGTCAATATCACAGAAGACATTCTCACCACAGATGTGGACAGCTTCCATCTTGATTTTAGTCTTGTCAATATAGGCAAGACCATCGAGGACTCTCTTTGGGTCCAGATCGAACAGATCTTGCCGAACGGTGAATCCGAAATAATTTGGGACAGATATATGAAAGCGCCCCGTTTCCGTGACAGCATCCATGCCGTCATTCCCAACCTGGGAGAAAGAGCGGCTGGCATTAATCAATTGGATATTACCGTCGATGCCCGGGATAATATAGAGGAGTTGCCTGGACCCGATGCTGAAAAAAATAATTCGCTCAGTCTGATCAATAAGAAATATAGCTTTTTCATCACCGCAGACGATGCAAGACCGGTATATCCAGAAGAATTTGCCATCGTAGGAAATAAAGAGTTGTCCCTCATTGCAAGTACTTCGGACCTCCACACTACGGACAAAAGCTACATTTTAGAGATCGATACGACAGAGCTGTTCAACAGCCCATTGAAGCGGGATACAGTGATCAGACAGAAAGGAGGTACTCTGCAATGGCAACCTGCAGTTGTTTGGCAGGATGACCGGGTCTATTACTGGCGAATCACGCCCGACAGCTCAGGCGGTCGTCAACCCACCTGGCGATATTCTTCCTTTATTTTCATAGAAGACCATGCGCCGGGCTGGAACCAGTCACATTATTATCAATGGCAAAAAGACAATCTGGACAGTATAAACCTTGACGCTGTTTCGAGGCGTTGGAATTTTTTACAGGAATTCACAGTGCTGAAAATCAAAAATGTCGTCACCCAGGATGCTGTATTTTTACGCCCTGCTATTCTGAGAAATGCCGGAGTAGACTGGGAATATTATGAGTTCTCACCCCGTAACTCGTCCTCAACGGTAGTGGCGAGAGCCGGTGTATTTGTGACGATCTACGAACCCACAAAACTGGATATTATTCAAAATCCAAGTCCTGGATCATACGGGAGTCGTAATGAAAGTGGAAGAGAGATCCCCATATTCGGTTACAAGACCGACGAGTATGAGGATAGGGTAGCCCTGATGGACCTTTTAGAAAATCACGTTCCTTCAGGACACTATGTAGTGGTCATGACAGTTCGGGATCCTGATCATTACTTCGGAATTGACCAATGGGCCTCTGACCGGGATTCGACCGTGGGGCGATCCATATTTGATGTATGGAGCAACCTGGGCGCCAAACAACTCGACGAACTTCAAAGTAGTGGTGAGGTGCCATATCTTTTTGTTTATCAACAAGGCAACCCGGACTTCTCAGTTGTAGAAGAGGTTGGCACCATGGACGAACAATTCGAGATCAATGTTCCCATTGCGGGTTTCTGGAAAGAAGGTCGTGGAGAGGCTATTTCTACAGTTATTGGCCCATCAAGTGAATGGGGAACACTCTTATGGGATTATTCGGAGATAGAGCCCGGCGTGGATGAAATAGACATTGACCTTATTGGCCTTGATCAGCAAGGGACCGAAACGCTGCTTTTGAGTTCGGTGACTGAAAAAAATACCGACATTTCAGGAGTAGATGCAAGTTTATATCCAAACTTAAAACTGAAACTGAATTCAAGAGATAAAGAAAATCTGACTTCCGCTCAACTGGAATATTGGCGAGTCACCTATGCCTCCCTACCGGAAATGGCAATTGACCTGAATGAAGAATTCAGGTTTTATGCGGATACAGTGCAGCAGGGTGAAAATGTAGAATTAACCTATACGATAAAAAATATCGGTCGTCTACCTACAGACAGCATATTGATACATTACACGATCATCGATAGCAAAAACAACGAAATCAGTCAGGAAGAGAGGGTCACTGCCCTGGATGTTGAGGCAAAAACGGTAGTTGATAAATTTTGGGAGACCAAAGAATTGCTGGGTGAATACCGTCTGATCGTGGAGATCAACCCTGATGAAGACCAACCAGAATTGTATGCCTGGAATAATACATTGGTTTTACCATTCTTTGTGGAAGGGGACCAAAGAAATCCCATTCTAAAGGTGACGTTTGACGATGTTCAGATAGAAAATGAAGACATTGTATCGGCTCATCCTGATATTGTAATTGAACTCACGGATGAAAATCAATACCTCCCTCTGAATGATACTTCACTTTTTGAGATTTGGTTGACATATCCTGAAGAAAAACTTCCTCGTGCCATTAATTTTGATCAACCCGAAGTAAACTTTATCCCTGCTTCGGGGATCGATAATGTGGCCCGCGTTCTAATCCAAAAGAGACTGAATAAAAATGGAATTTACCATCTGTCGGTCAATGCAAATGACATATCGGGCAACGAATCCGGAGACATAAACTATCAGGTGAGTTTTCAAGTGATCAATGCCATGAGTATATCCGATGTCCAAAACCATCCAAATCCTTTCATTGATTTTACGAGATTCGGCTATACCCTCACGGGAGATCGTTCACCG
>JAWVZH010000102.1:0-11251 GCA_033722295.1 Saprospiraceae bacterium | reverse complement strand
TCCGTAGTTGATAGCCATAACCTCATCGTGGATCGTAAAATCACGCTTGCGATTCAATGATGCTGCCAAATGAAAGACAATATCTGGATCTATCTCCTGCACCGCCTCTCTCACGCTGCCTTTATCCGTAATATCCACGTGATAGGTATTTATGCTTTCTCCCTTTACATCCAGAATACTGACATCTGCACCTATTTCAATTAATTTTTGAGACAGACAATTACCCAAATAGCCGTTACCGCCGGTAATCAATACTTTAGAATTCGTGAGACTCATTCGGTCCATACCAGATTCTTTTGTTGAGCCTCTCTAACATAATCATGAATATCACCGACGGATCCAACGTGGTCGTCTTCGTAATATCTCCTGTACCACCCTATCGTTCTGCTAATGGTTTCATCGAAATCCCAAACAGGTTTCCAGTTCATCAACCTGGCCGCTTTGGAGCAGTCGAGCATCAAAAGGTTTGCTTCGTGATGTGCTCTGTCATCCGAAGTTATTTCATACGCGATGTCCGGCCAGTGATCTATTGCCTGATCGATAACATCTCCGACGCGTAGATTGCTTTCGGTTCCTGGTCCAAAGTTCCACCCACTGGCAAAAGATGTATGTCCATCCAGCAACTGCCACCCTAGAAGTAAATAACCACTAAGCGGTTCCAGCACATGTTGCCATGGCCTTGTGGCTAAGGGGTTACGGATCCCCACTTTCTCACCACTCGAAGCAGTCCTCACCAGGTCCGGTATAAGCCGGTCCTCAGCCCAGTCACCCCCTCCGATGACATTTCCTGCCCTTGCACTGGCCAAAAGCACATTATGCGTTTTGCCGTATTCTTCAAGATTAAAGAACGACCTTCTATATGATGAGGTCATAAGTTCAGCCATGCCTTTTGACACGCTGTAAGGATCATATCCTCCCATCCGATCATTCTCGCGATAGCCCCATATCCATTCCTTGTTTTCATAGCACTTGTCGCTGGTCACATTGACGATAGCTCTTACCGAACTTTCCGATTTACAAGCTTCCAATAGATTCAATGTCCCTATCACATTAGTGGAAACGGTAGATACTGGATCAGAATAAGATAACCGGACAAGCGACTGAGCCGCCAAATGAAACACGATATCAGGCTTACATTCCCCTACAAAAGCCTTCAGCTTGTCGATGTCTCTGATATCACCAATTCTATCTTTCACATTTAGGTCCAATATTTTGAAATGATTGGGATCTGAAGGGGGATCCAGGGCATATCCGTATACCTCTGCACCCATCTGTGTCAACCAGAGTGCTAGCCACGATCCCTTAAATCCCGTGTGTCCGGTAATCAACACTTTCAAGTCCTTGTATCTTCCCCCAAATAGGGGTTCCATTCTTACCATACCTTCCATTTTGCCTGATCATTTTGCCAAAGCTGATTCAGCTGTTTATTATCTCTCAACGTATCCATGGGTTTCCAGAATCCTTTATGCTTGTAGGCAAAAAGCTCTCCGTCATTTGCGAGATCTTCCAGCGGTTCACGTTCCCAGATGGTCTGATCACCCTCCTTTATGTAATCGAAGATGCTTGGCTCACAGACGAAGAACCCTGCATTGATCCAGCCACCATCACCGGGCGGCTTCTCTATAAAGCTTTTGACCTGTCCTTCGCTTTCACCGAACTCCACACCACCGAACCTGCCTTCAGGTCTCACTGTAGTCATGGTAACCGATCCTGAATGATCGTTATGAAATTCCACCAGCTTGTCGATCGGAATCGATCCGACACCATCACCATAGGTGAGCATGAACGGCTCATCACCGATCAGGCTCTGTACTCTTTTTATTCGACCACCCGTCATCGTGTCCAGACCGGTGTCAATGAGGGACACCTTCCAGGCTTCTGATCTCCTGTTCAGAACTTTTATCTGATTGTTCGAAAGATCTACAGTCAGATCACTGCGATGGAGGAGATAATTGGCGAAAAACTCCTTGATGACATAGCCCTTATAGCCGAGGAGGATCACGAAATCATTAAAGCCGTAATGAGAATAGATCTTCATTATATGCCACAGCATCGGGTGACCACCGATCTCTACCATCGGTTTTGGCTTCAGAGCTGTCTCTTCACTCAGGCGCGTACCATAACCACCAGCAAGAATCAATGTTTTCATTAAAATTATTTTTTCGGTATTTCAATTTTATCAAGAGCCACATTTTGCCATGGTTCTTCTTCCTTCAAAGCCAAAGACTCCCACGCGGCCATTATCCCCACTATGGATAGTAAAAAGGCGAGGAAGGAAAATCCGATCATCCCCCAGGTCTTTTCTGCTGTAAAGATCAATTCGCTTTCTGGCACAAAATATCTCCGGTTTATGATCACAATAATGACGGTGATAATGAAGATCACACAATATATGATCAATGGTCTGGAGAAGGGGCTTATCTTACCGCGGACAGCCTTTTTAGCCGTTGGAATATAGGGTAATTTATAATCAAGCACGCCTAATACGAATCCTAAAAAATATACGGGCCAACAGGAAAATTTTATGATCATACTTCTCCAGTGAAAGCCTCTTTCTGTTTTCGGATGGCACAGAAAACGCTGAGCATAGAAGTAGATCAGGCTCGCCATAATGACCAGAAAGGAACCATTAACAATGAATTCTGCAAAATTCATTTTGGCTGGCATGGTGCCGGTGAAGAAGTATATAAACGGTACCAGAATAAAGAAAAGGGTGATAGCACCCGTAAGGTAATATGTGCCGATGCCGAGATAGGACAATTTTTGCCAAAAGGTCAGGCGCCCTAATCTGGCGGGCAATTCGGTGAATAAAATCTCGAAAACACCCCGGGCCCATTTGAGCTGTTGCTTGCAAAAAGAGCCGAAATCCTCGGGGACCAGTCCCCTGCTGACGATGACCGGATTGTAAACAGAGCGCCATCCCTTCGCATGGAGCCGGATCGACGTGAGTAGATCTTCAGCCAGGCCTACGGCATGGCCCCCGATGGATTCGAGGGCTGTACGTCGGAAAGTGCAATTGGCACCTATCGCTACCGCAGTTCCGTAACCATAAAGTCCCATTTGAGTAGGCCCATAAAAATTATAGGTCTGCTCAGCAGCGGCTGCGGCAACGAAGGATCTGTATTGATTATAGTATCCCTGGCTTACCTGGACAAAACCGACATCAGGATCTTTGAAGAAGCCAAGAGTTTGATCCAGGAAATTGGGGAAAACGATGTGGTCAGGATCAAGAATAAGAATGAAGTCCTCATCGGTACGATTAAGTGCCTCGTTGATCTTACCAGCCTTGGCACCGGGAAGGTCATTCAATTCCAGCCATACCACTCCATGTTGTTCGGCCAATGCACGGAAAGAAGGATCTTTGGTACTGTCCAGCAGGTAAGTCTTATGGGGATAGGTAACCCTGCTGAGGGCGCTAAGGGTTTTTTCGAACATAGACAGGGGTTCACCGGGAGCGCTTGTAGTAAAAACAGCTACTCTCAATCCCTTTTCCGGAGCAGGTACATGATCCGGCTTACTGATCCTCAGGTAATTGATCCAGATCAGAAAATTACGCCATACAGCATACCAAAAAAATGTACTCAGTATCACAAATAATGGCAAACTGGCGACATGGTCCTTGCGAAACCACCATTCACCGAGGTAGTATGTGCTGGCTATTCCTCCGGAGACCAGTAACAACATGACAAAATGATCTAGAGGCCTGACATCTCTGGCTTCACTGAACTTCCATAGATCCCTGAATTTTTTGCCGCTCATTTAAATAGCTTCACCAATACGAGCCTTGCACTATGACTCGTGTAAAAAATGGATTGTGTATATCGATAATCAACCCTTGCCTTGAGATCTTTCGCAATAGGAAAATCTACAAATGCATGAGCTTCGATATGTGTATAATCTTCTTTATAAAAGTCCTTGTCAATGAAATTATTACCAATTTCATCCTCGTTTAAAAACAGATAGGGCTGCATGATGGTCGCGCTAATTCCATATTTTGATTGCAGGCCTATGGTAAGCTCCTGACTAATCTTGAATTTCATGGAGAGGATTGCAGAATGCACCTTTTGATCCATTGGTGTGAAGTAGGGTGAATATATCCCTGATATCTGATCCGTGGAATCATTCCACATAGATTCTATTTCTTCGAGGGATCTGACGGACTCGAATCTGTCTTTACGCGTATTGCTATAATTAAAACCATATCCAAATCTGAGACGAGCAAGAGAGATTTTCCAGGGAGGCGTCATGATCCATCCACCGAGATTGTATTGCCAGTTATCCTCCTGGTAGAATTGATTGACCTGACCACCAACCTCTCCAAGCCATCCATTTTCTTCCTGCCATCCTAAAAATGCCTGGTAGTCCATCCTTAATGTGCTTTCCGACAAACTTGCTACAGTGTGCAGATATGGGTGGTGTATAGCCGAGATCCTGAACTGCAGGTGATCGATGATGTTTTGCTTCAGTGATACAGCTCCTGTTCCTGTAAGCCCACCATCCGGAAGTTTGACAATTCCTCCTTCCACATGAAGTATCGTCCTCAGCTTATTGAAATTAAAGCGACTTCCGAATTGGATATTCTGGGCATTCCTTTGATCGTCCTCAGAATAATAGAAAGGTGTTTCCAAACCGTATGTCAGAGACAATCTGGAGGACAAATAAGTACTACCTTGAATGAACAGATTAAAGGAATTCAAAGGTTGATCATCGGTCTGGAATCTGCTGCCCAGTTCTAACCTGGTCGCCTGTATCTCTTCCAGCTCTTGATACAGAGAAAGTGCCTCTGGATGGCCAGGGGTATTTTGCATCACCTTACGCACTTCGATAGTAGCTCGATCAAATTTTCCTTGCCAGAATGAAGCTCTCGCCAGAGCCATCCTCGCCTCATCACTTGAAGGGTGTGTATCAAGATAACTATTCAATAATGATATCGCCTCCTCCAGATCGCCCATCATGACCAGCCGGATCCCAAAATCCAATTCTACCTGATCTTGTTCGGGAAATGACCGGATTACCTCGCGATAGATGGACTTTGACCTCTCGTACTTGCCTGTATGATACAGTGCCTGTGCCAGAATCCATCCAGCATAGAGATCGCCTGGATGTCTCTTATAGTATGCATCACTCAATCGAAGGGCTTTCTGAAACTGAAGATCATCAATCAACATTCTTACCTGACTAATTGAGTCCATGGGCGTCTCCTGGCCCGGAAGTAGAAATACACTAAAATGAATTAATATGGATATGAAGAGCCCTCTAATTATCATTTGTTTTAATTGTCTCAAATATAGGCCTATATAAAGTCTAAATAATAATATATGACTAATGATGATTTCTTAATGAATTGAGTTCAGATGGTTGGTCCGAATATCGAGAAGGAGTCGTTAGAACGTCTGACAATACCCTGAATATTGCCTGATTTTACCAACAATGATATAGATCTGATCTGATAATTCTGAAAGGATCACTATTGATAAGTCAGATCAAGAGTCTGATCACTAATTCATCCATTGAAATATCTTAGTACTTTTAACGGATGAAATCAGCAAGGGTCCTCAGCCTTATAAAAAATGCTATTCTCTTTTCATCATTACTGACAGGATATCACTCCAGTGGTCAGAATAGCTCAGTTAGTGGTGTTTTGCTGGATAATTCTTCCACACCGGTCACCTTCGGCACATTGACTCTGCTGCATCCGGATTCGACATTGGCGGGAGGTGCAATTAGCGAAGATGACGGAAGTTTTATGATAAAAAATATTTACAGGGGAACGTACATTCTTGTCTCTCAACATATAGAATATGCCACTTTTACCTCTGGCCCCTTTAATCTGACCAATGATGAAGAAAAAGATCTTGGTGAGATAGTGATGAACAGAGCGTCAGTTGAGATCGAGGAGGTTGTAGTAAAGGGCAAAAGGCCGCTGATAGAAGTACATGCAGATAAGATGGTATTCAATGTAGCTAACAGTATCAATGCCTCTGGCAATGACGGCCTGGAGCTGCTCAACAAGGCACCGGGTGTGGTGATCGATCCGGACAATAATATAATTTTACAGGGCAAGCCCGGAGTACGGATCTTTATAAACGGTCGACCTTCTCGCCTGTCAGGAAGCGATCTGACCACGATGCTCCAGTCCATGCAATCCGACAATATCCTGGCTATCGAGATCATTACGAATCCCTCGGCCAGATATGAAGCTGAAGGCAATGCCGGGATCATTAATATCAAACTTAAGAACAACATTACGCTTGGCTATAATGGCCATCTTGTGTCCAGTTATTCTAAAGGATCTCATCCCCGGATGAGCCATGGCCTTACGTTGAATTATGGCAAGGATAAATTGTCCGCCAACGTTAATGTAACACGCTTTGATAATGTCTATCAACAGGATTTCGTCGATATCAAATATCAGAATGGCTTTCTGGTTGATCTGGGCTCTTATGCAGTGAAAGATAAATTTGGATTCAATCTATCAGCGGGCCTGGATTATAAATTGGCTGAGGATCATGCCATCAGCCTATCAACAAGGGGGGTACTGACCACAGGTGATTATGAGCTCAATAGCACTACTGTAATCGAAGAGATTAATGGTCCACCCGTAGAGACACTTTTGGCGCAAACGCTGACCAATTACCAATCCAACAATCTGAATTATTCTCTCAATTACAACTGGGACATAGACGAAGAAACCCGTTGGAACACAGATGTCAGTTATGGATCCTTCCTCAATGATCGCAGGATCGACCAGCCCAATGATTACCTCAATCCCGACGGCAGCCTCAGGGAAGAGATCGATAATTCTTTCGATCCCTTTACAAACATAGATCTGTGGTCACTGAAATCCGACTTCGATCGCGAATTTGACAGGTTTTCTATTTCGGCAGGCATAAAGTACACGAATATCCTCACCAACAATGACTTCGTAGTGAATGATGTGATCAATGGTGAAGACATCATTGATCTGGAGGCCTCCAATGAGTTTTCCTATAAAGAAGAGGTAACAGCAGGATATCTTATATCAAAATTTGATCTGAGCGAGCATTTTGGCGTGAATGCCGGCCTCAGGGTAGAGCATACGAGGTCACGCGGTCGATTGATGAGTGAACAGGTCACACAGAACAACGATGTTTCAAGAATTTATACGGATCTTTTTCCAAATGTGAGTTTATCGTATGAGGATGGTAAGAAGAATAAGGTCAGCATAGGCATAGGTCGCAGGATCTCTCGTCCAAACTACCAGGACCTCAATCCATTTGAATCGAAATTGAGTGAACTCAACCTTTTCAAGGGTAACCCCTTTTTGAACCCCAAATACATTACCAATTATCAATTGACCTACGTCTTCGATGATAAGTTGGTCATCTCCAATACATATAGTATAACAAGGGATTTCTTTGCCAAGATAGTTTCCATTAATGAGACCAAGGGTACGATCATCATTCCTAGAAATATGGACCGGGCTATCAATAATGGATTGTCCGTAACCTATTCACTCGAAGTGGCCGATTGGTGGGATGTGTCAACTTATTTAGGATACAACTATGAGTCATACAAAGGCGAATTCGACGAGACTGTGATCGATTTCTCCCAGAATGTTTTTAACACGCGGATACAGAATTTTTTAGCTCTTCCCTGGGAGATCACCATGGATCTTACTGCATCGTGGAACAGCGCGTCGGTATGGCGTGGTACCGTCATCATAGATCCCTACTGGAGGATCAACTTCGGCTTAAGGCGTAACTTCTGGAACGACAGGCTCCAATTGAGAGTCACAGGATCTGATATCTTTAATACCGGCAGCGATTATGGCTATTATGGCAATTACGGCGGTCTCGAGTTTGACGGTCACTATGGCTCCGATCAACATAGATTCGGTATTGGTGCCACACTCAAGTTCGGGAATAACAAGATCAGGAAGAAGTCACGAAAGAGCGGCCTTGATGAGGAACTGAGAAGGATATCGGATTGATATGATAATATTTACTGAAATATATTATACATTGAGTGTCGTGCATTTGATGACCAGGTGCATGTTCCGCATACCATAATCAACTTTAATTTTTAAATTAAGACCAGCTTGTGCGCTTTCAGAATTCAAATCTGTCCGACTAGCACTCATTCTCTAAATAATTCAAATTAACTTCCTGCTCATTTTAATCAGATCAAATATCATGAGACAACATCTACTCATAGTTTTCATTGCATTCATGATCTTACCTTTGAATTGCGTATTGTCACAAGAAGATAGTGCCGACACCTTAGAATTAAAACACATAGATCTCTTAGCTCTGAGTTTTCGCAGTATTGGGCCTGCCATCACAGGTGGTCGCATCGTTGCTCTGGCTGTGAACCCCGAGAACACCTGTGAATATTATGTCGGTTCAGGTCATGGATCACTCTGGAAGACTTCAAATTGTGGAACCACCTTCAAACCAGTTTTCGATGGACAGAAGTCTTACTCCATCGGGGCGGTGACCCTTGATCCGAGCAATCCCAATGTCGTATGGGTTGGTACTGGTGAGAACAATGCTCAGACAAATGTTATCCCCGGGGATGGTGTATATAAAAGCCTTGATGGAGGAAAGTCCTGGACCAATACAGGTCTCAAAGAATCAGAGCACATCGGTGCTATAGTTGTACACCCCCAAGATCCTAATATCGTATATGTGGCATCCTACGGCCCACAGAGACGAAGCGGAGGTGATGTAGGAGTGTTCCGCACAAAGGATGGTGGAGACAACTGGGAGAACGTACTTTTTGTGAGTGAACACACGGGATGCTGGGAGCTGCATATGGATCCCAGGGATCCCAACCTCATTTATGCCGTGGCTCACCAGCGTCAGAAAAAACTTTACACCGGTGTCTATGGTGGACCAGAAAGTGGTATTTATAAGACCGTGGATGGTGGAGACAACTGGACAAAACTGAAAGGTGGTCTTCCGACCGAGGATGTAGGCCGCATTGGTATGGATATCTCCCCAGCCGATCCTGATGTACTCTACGCCGTTGTTGCCGCAAAAAATGACGAGGAAAAAGGATTTTATAAAAGTACCGATCGTGGCGCAAGCTGGAGCAGGCAGAGCGGTTATGTGACCTCTTATCCTTTCTATTGTCAAAAGATCTTTTGTGACCCGGAAGATGTCGATCTGATATACGCGATGGATATCTTCATGCAGGTCTCTCGTGATGGGGGCAAATCATTTTCAAACCTCGGAACAAAGTATAAGCATGTGGACGAACACGTTCTTTGGATAGACCCTTCCAATACGTCACATATGCTATCTGGTTGTGATGGTGGGCTTTACGAAACCCATGATGCGGGAGCCACCTGGGCATTTCATGACAATATTCCGATCACGGAGATCTATAAGGTCACCGTAGATAATAGCAAGCCGTTCTATTATGTGTATGTCGGCACCCAGGACAATAACAGTCTTGGAGGACCTTCACAAACAATTAATTCGTCGGGAATCATGAATCGGGATTGGTTCTTTACCTGGGGAGGCGATGGATTTGAGACGCAGGTTGATTGGAAAGATCCCGATATCCTGTATTCCCAATCACAATTCGGAGGACTTGTTCGCTACGATCGCCAAAGTGGGGAAAGACTGTTCATCAAGCCCTACGAGGAAGGTGATACAGCCTACAGGTTTGACTGGGATGCCGCTTTATTGCTCAGCCAACATGACAACCATCGTCTGTATTTCGGTGGTAATGTAGTACTGCGATCTGATGATCAGGGCAGTAACTGGCAAAAGATCTCTCCCGATCTTACCAGAGGGGTTCCACAGGAAATGATGCGGATCATGGACAGGAGCTGGAGTATAGATGAATATGCCCGAAAGAGCAGTATGGCCCAGATCCTGACGATCGCGGAATCTCCATTGGATGAGAATATTCTTTATGCGGGATCTGGCGATGGCCTGATCCATTACACCACGAATGGCGGAGAGAGCTGGAATCGTTCAGAGATCAAAGGACTACCGGAATATGCCAATATACGTCAGATCATAGCATCACACCACGATGTAAATATCGCCTATGCTGCGTGCAGCAACTTCCTGGACGGTGAGTACGCGCCATACCTCTACAAGACCACTGATGGCGGTGCTACCTGGAATAGTATCAATTCGAATTTACCGGAGAATGGCTGTACTTACACCATCGATGTGGATCACGAAGACCCTGACCTCTTGTTCGTAGGTACACAATACGGAGTATTTGTTTCCAATACGGCAGAGCCAAAATGGGTGAAACTTTCGCGTGGGATACCGAATACCATGGTCATGGACCTTGATATCCAAAGAGATGAGGATGATCTGGTAGTGTCTACTTTTGGCCGGGGAGTTTACATTCTGGATGATTACTCCGCACTCAGACATACCGATCACGAAGTATTAAATTCGGAAGCAACATTATTTCCTGTCTCTGATGCACGGATGTATGTTGAAGCGGATCCTTTCGGCTTTCCCGGTGTCGGATTTCAGGGATGGAACTTCTATACCGCAGACAATCCACCGGTTGGCACTATGATCGACTACTACATAAGGGAGAAACCCAAGTCCCTCAAAGAAAAGAGGCGGGAAGTGGAGAAGGAACTTCAAAAGGAGGGGAAAGATATCGACTACCCTGACTACAAAACCCGCCGTGCAGAAGCAGACGAGGTAGATCCATTTCTGCTCTTTACCATCAGAGATACCGAAGGAAATGCCATAAGAAAGATCAAGAAACCGGTGAAAAAAGGAATGCAAAGGCTTGTCTGGGATTTCCGATACAGCCCTTTCACGGCGATCAAGCTCGAGCCTTATGATGACTCTGTACCCTGGAATTCACCACCTCAGGGTTACATGGTCATGCCGGGAGACTATTCTGTTGAAATGGGCATTTTCGAAAAAGGCAAGTACCGCCAGCTGGCGGAGCCACGATCGTTCAATTGCGCGCCGTTGGGTGTGGGTGCTCTGACCGAGAGCGACAAGGCTGCCCTGGACGCCTTCAATCAAAAAGTAGCGGACCTCGCTGTGGTCCTCAATGGTGCCGAGACCCACCGTAGCTATCTTTCGAAAAGGATCCCTTTTATGGAAAAGGCCATTCTTGAAGGTGCCAGTGTAGATCCCCAGCTACTGGTCGATGTACAAAAGATCCAGCTGCAGCTCAGTGACCTCGGAAGGGTCATCAATGGCGACCGGCTTCGAGCCTCTTACGAAGGAGCGACTCCAATGTCCGTCAAGGGTCGTATAGATCTGATCAC
>JAWVZH010000101.1:0-11459 GCA_033722295.1 Saprospiraceae bacterium | reverse complement strand
TGTTCATAAACTCAGGATCCGGCGCAAGATCAGCTACACCGTCCACGGTGACATTAGTAACACTGTATTCCACTTTGGGGCCCACGCTCCATTGAGCAGTAGTGATGTGAGCCATCATCAGTGCAGCAGCGAGCAAAATCAAGTTTCTCATGCTTAATAGTTTTAGATGTCAAATAATATATTCAAGATGCGCACTTCAAGTGTTAAGGTGGGTTAACTCGCTGTTACAGAAAGAATAAATGTAGAGGGAAGAGTTAAATAACAGATAAGAGCTTGGCGAATATGATCCGGATAGAGTGGTTTGATCTAAATGCTCAAATGATAGTGGGAAAGTCGACATCATCATTGTCTGGGGTGGTTCGGGATAATCCCTTTCGGATATCTTTCATTACCCTGAATTGACCAACAACTCGTTGTCGCATCTCCAAGGTCAGGAGTTTTTCCAGCTGATGTTTCTCTCTGCCTGTGCCATCCGGCAGTTTATAGGTTTGCTCCATCCCATCCAGTTCGAATTTGATGCTGAACCGATGGTTCATTTCCAGGAGAGTGATCTTCATCAATGGGTCATCTATATATCCGGCGATCCTCATGACTATATTTCCAGATCAGGATTGATCAATTTTGACATTTGTCTGTACAGCGCCTTCAATTGAGGATCCTCGAGATGTTGGAGGTGATCCAAAACAGTTTTGATATCTCCACGAACTGCAGGGCCAGTCTGACTGTTTTCGGGTGATTCCACAGCCTTATTTAAAGTTGTATCCAGTAATTTATGAAGAGCTGTTCTCGGTATATCATTTTGATCAAGCAGCTTAAGGGCCCTCTGCAAGATGGCATTGGTAAAATTGTTGGCCATAACGGCAGCTACGTGAAGCCAGACCCTCTTTCTGGAATCGAGGTAATGGATCTCACTGGTCAGCTTCCTGGCAAAACTCTCGATCTCCTGATGAACGCCAGGTGAAGAGCCCTCAACGAAAATTGGCGTGTTTGACAGATCATGGTCTCCGTCATAGCCAAAGCTGTCGAGAGGATAGAGCAACCCATGTTTCTTGCAGGGATCCAGAATGCTTATCGGTTTCGTGCCGCTAGTATGAACAACGATACAGTCTTCGGAAAAGTGGGCCACAGAACGAGATACTTCTGCGATGGCATCGTCACTGACCGCCAGGATCAACAGATCGGCCTGACTGACACAGCTCTTGAGGTCGTCAACATAAGGCACTCCTGTTTCAAGGGCCACTGCTCTGCCCGTTTTATACGAACGGTTATGTAAGGCCACCTTAAAATTATGAGAGCTAATGGACCTGCATAGTGCAGTTCCTACACGACCAGCACCAATTATGCCGACATTGCGTATCATGATCGTCCTTTTCTCCGGTCAGCGATACCTATGAACAGACCGAAAATCATCATGCAGCTTCCCAGCCAAACGAGATTGATGCCGGGAAATTCAATCGCTTCCAAAACAATATAATCACTTCGCGGCACCTTATCGGCATACCGCAAGGGGATCTCTACATTTTGTATGCCCTTGCCCAAAGCAATATCCAATGTGATATTCCCAGTGCCAGGATCTATTTTACTCATTCTGACGTGAATACCGGAAAGGGCATCAAAGGCATTGAGGCTGAACTGCTGATTATCTCTGATTATATAAACCGGTTGCAACCGTCTTTTGTCATCGTCAGGTGTCGTAACTTCCACCAGGCCGCTTACCGCTATATCTCCCTTTTTTTCATCGTATGCAGGGTGCTCGATCTCCTCGGAAAATCCGGTGATAATAAAACTATATCCATCTATATCAATCGGCTCTTTGAGCTGGACCGTATAAGAATTAAATTCAAGGCCTTCTGAATACCTGTTAGAATTGAATATATCATCCATGACCTCAACCCGCAATTTGAGTGGATCCACCTGAGCCGCATACTTGTAAATGAGGTTTCCGCGAAGAACGGCGATCGGTTGAGCATCGAAAGTATCCCTGGACTGAGTGTTGACAAATTGGATCCTGACGCCAATGGCAATGTCGAGAGGCTCCGGTTGATAATCGGAATGATCGGGTGTTTCAGTGAAATCCTGAATTACTCCGTAGATATGATCATTTACCCTGAATGTGTCATTTGGAAAGATATATGCTTCCTGATATTCAAGGCTGTCTTCGATCTCATGTGCCATCTTGATATCCATCAGTTGAGGCGGGATCGAAGTAATATGCGTGAAGATATCCTTGTGCAGATAATGCTTGGTGGCAGGATTGACTGAGGCCACTTTGGTGACCTTGTTGTCATAGACCACCTGAGGTCTAAGAATAAATTCCTCCAGCTTATTTCCTGTGGAATCCACTTTTCTGTAGTGGATCAGATACTTGCGCAGATTACCTTCCATCGTGTCGCTGACATAGGTGACCCAATAATCGTTCATGAACATGGGCTGGCCCTGTATCAGGGTAATGTTCTTGCTGAGCCTGTCCTCATCCATGTTGTCGACCAAGCCTCGCTGGGCAAACGGATTTGAACTTATATAGCGTTTGTTAAGACCGCTGGCCATAGCACCTATGATCAGCAGACCGAATCCTATGTGGGAGAGTGTGGCGGCCGACTTCTTCAGGTTGAGCCTCATGTAACTGATCAGTTGGTCTGCATTCGCAGTTATTGTAAGGATTGAGGCAAAAAGCAGAATGGCATAGCCCGGGTTTGTAAGTTGGATCCAGTGTGACAGAAGCCAGGTCGATACCAAAGCGATCAGAGTGTGTGTGCCCATCCTGATGAAGAATGAAGACTTCTGATTTTGCCAGCCTTTACCCTGGTATCTCAGGAATATTCCAAAGCTGGACAATAGAGCGATGAATACTGCTATCCACATCTGATATCTGTTGTAATGCGCGACAGGATCAAGAGGGGAGGTGCGATGCAAGTGAGACAAATCCTGACCGATAAGTCCGCCTAACGCATCGAACAGCTTATTGTACACCGGTATGGAAGTAGTGAAGGTGATCAGGACGGAGGAAAAGATCAGGACGAGGGCTCCTATGAACATCCAGAACTCTCTGGAGTAGAGAGGCTCTTCTTCACCATTATAGGTCAGTTGGCGAAAGTTTTTTGCTATTAAGCCTAATCCCAACAGCGTGAAAAAACCAAGAAATATGATCAATTGCCATTCGAGTCCCATTTCGGTAAAGGCATGAACGGAAGTATCTCCCAGGACACCACTTCTGGTGAGAAATGTAGAGTATACTATCAACAGAAATGCAAGTATATAAAACAGGTAGGTCGTCAATCCGGATCGACCCGTATTTCGCGCAATCAGATTGGTGTGAATTCCTGCGATCATCACAAGCCACGGCACTAATGAGGAGTTTTCCACGGGATCCCATGCCCAGTAACCTCCAAAGCTTAGCGCTTCGTAAGCCCATGCGGCCCCCATGAGTATTCCTGTTCCCAAAAATGCACCAGAGAACAACCCCCAGGGAAGAACTGCCTTGAACCAGCCGTCTCGGTTTTCTGATAAAAGACCGGAAATGGCAAAGGCAAAGGGTACGGTAAGTGAAGCGAAACCGAGAAATGTCGTTGGCGGATGGATCGTGTTCCAATAATTCTGAAGAAGTGGATTAAGTCCGGTGCCTTCCACAAGTTCCAGGTATTGCGCATTGGCGAAAAGAGGGATGTCCATGACATCGCGCAACAGAACAAATGGACTGCTTCCAAATTTATGGCCCATAACATAGACACCCAGGATCATACTTGACAGAAAGAACTGGATGGCGGAAAAAGTACCCATGACTCCTGCTGTCCACTTCGAACGACGGTACAGCAGGAAGAACCCGAGGAGCACATGCCAGAACATCCATAATAGAAAGCTTCCTTCCTGACCTTCCCAGAAGGCAGAAAATATATACCGAAAAGGCAGATCGTCAGAGACATGACTCCAGACGTAGTGGTACTCATAGAATTTGTTGAGCATCAGATAGAAAATGATGCCAATGACCCCGAGAATGGAAAAGCCATGTATCAGGTAAGACCACTTTCCGAGCTGGTACCAGCTTTCTTCTCGTGTTCTTACTGTTTTAAAGAAGGACATGGCCGCGAGCGCAGCACTTACAAAGGCGGTGACAACCAAAAAGTGACCGATACGCCCGGGTATTAGATGTTCACCGATGTAGGTGATATCGTTCATAAGCTATTAGCTTTCGCCTTTTGACCTGACGTAGATTTCCTCGTCTTTGTATTTAGAGGGGCATTTCATGAGCATATCAGTCGCGACAAACTCATCTCCATTCATCTTACCTGTCACGACAACCTGCTCGCTTCTTTCAAAATCCTGTGGTTTTTCTGCCAGAAGAACGACTTTGTTTTGATCACCCTCGGCATCCGTCAGGTAGAAGCTGAAGTAGTTAGGATCCTTTTCGGCGTCATAGTACATCTCCTTGTTCTTCGCGAGGATACCTGCGATCTTGACCAACTCACCAGAATCGCGGGCCTGATCAAAAGTGGCATATGTGCTCATATCCTGTGAAGCTCTGATAAGAAGAATAGCACCTACAATTACCAGGATGCCTGCAATTATTGGAATTTTCTTCATAATTAATTAGTCTCTGTTTCACCAAGGGTCAACTTACACGGTGATTACTGGTAATATTACCAATTAGATCCAAAATGGTTTACCTTGGTGCTGCAAAGTTAGTTAACAAACACGTCAATTCACGAGCTTGATTCCTTAGTTTAGGGAAAATCAAAATCAACGTCAGATTTGAACATAATACGGATCAGGAAGGGGCGCGTCCTTCGACAGGGTAAAATAGTTCTTCAGGATGTAGATCTTACCATAGAAAAGGGTGAATTCCGATACCTAACCGGCAAAAGCGGTTCTGGGAAGACGTCACTGCTCTCTGCCATGTACGGCGCCGCTCCGCTCGAAGCAGATGAGGCAATCGTTGCAGGTACGGATCTCCTAACATTGGATTATAGGCACTTACCGGAATTCAGAAGGAAGATCGGAATGATCTTTCAGGATTTCCGGCTGTTTGAGGACAAAACTGCACGGGCCAATTTATACATCATAATGAAGGCGACGGGGTGGCAGGATGAAGAGCGGATAAAGTCGAGAATTATCGAGGTCCTTGATTCTGTCGGTCTGCAGGAGAAGTATAAGGATATGCCCGGAGAATTATCCGGTGGGGAGAAACAAAGACTGAGTATTGCGCGGGCACTACTCAATCATCCGGAATTGATCATCGCCGACGAGCCTACGGGCAACCTGGATCCTGAAACCTCCGACCAGATCATGCAGCTTATACGTAAGCTGACCAGAGAGAATGGCGTGGCGGTAGTTTTCGCCACTCATGATTACAGGCTGGTAGAAAAGTTTCCTTCGCGAGTAAGTGTATGCCGGGAGGGTAGACTGATACATAATTGATTTCCGCCAACATTCCTTGAAAAATCTGCGTTCATTAATTAAGAAGTGATCTGCGTCGTCTCGATGTGGGACACTTAATCCAATATTGTAACTTTGCGGGTTCTTAAATAACTGTCCAATAGCATGTTTGAAAGTTTAAATCAGAGATTAGAAACGGCCTTTAAGAACTTGAAGGGTGAGGGTAAGTTGACCGAGGTTAATATTGCCCAATCCATCAAGGAGATCAGAAGGGCGCTGGTAGCAGCCGATGTCAACTATAAGATTGCCAAGGAATTTACGGATAACGTAAAGGATAAGGCTCTCGGCTCGAGGAATGTCCTGTCATCCGTCAAGCCTGGGGAACTGATGGTGAAGATCGTCCAGGATGAACTGGTAGACTTGATGGGTGGTGAATCCGCCGATATAGACATCAAGGGCAAACCGGGTATCGTTCTCATCGCTGGTCTGCAGGGTAGTGGTAAGACAACATTTAGTGGTAAACTGGCCAACTATCTCAAGACCAAAAAAGGTATGCGTCCCTTATTGGTGGCTTGTGACGTATACAGGCCGGCGGCGATCGATCAGCTGAAGGTCGTAGGAGACAGTATTGATGTCGAGGTATATACAGAGGAGGGTAATAAGAACCCCGCAGAAATTGCCAGTCATGCAATAGACTACGCCAAAACCAACTCCTTCAATGTCATCGTCGTGGATACTGCCGGGCGACTGGCTGTTGACCAGGCTATGATGGAGGAGATCGACAGGATCAAATCCACTATTGAGCCAACGGAAACGCTGTTTGTGGTAGACGCCATGACAGGTCAGGACGCTGTCAATACGGCGGAAGCTTTTAATGAGGTCATCGACTACGACGGTGTTGTACTCACCAAACTCGATGGGGATACCAGAGGGGGAGCGGCCTTGTCGGTGAAATATACGGTAGGTAAGCCGATCAAGTTTGTCTCCACCGGCGAAAAGATGGATACGATCGATGTTTTTCACCCGGACAGGATGGCGCAACGGATCCTGGGAATGGGCGATATCGTGTCCTTCGTAGAGAAAGCCCAGGAGCAATTCGATGAGCGTGAGGCCAAGCGACTGGAGAAGAAGATCAAGAAGAACAAATTCGACTTCAATGATTTTCTCAGTCAGATCAGTCAGATAAAAAAGATGGGAGACCTGAAAAGCCTGATGAACATGATCCCGGGCATGAGCAAGATGACCAAGAATCTGGATATCGATGATAATCAGATCAGCCGCGTGGAAGCCATCATCCAATCCATGACACCTGAGGAAAGGGAAAATCCTGAATTGTTGAATATGAGCAGGAAGAAGCGTATTGCCAAGGGCTGCGGTCGTAATATTCATGAGATCAACATGTTCATTAAGCAATTCGACCAGATGAGGAAGATGATGCATATGATGAGTAAGGGAAGAGGTATGCAACAAATGATGAATGCCTTCGGAAATCCGGGAATGAGAGGCTAAAATTTATGGGCAGCAAGATATTTTATTCTATACTTTTTTGGGGTTTAGTTCTAATCCTCTGGGGATGTAAATCCCTGGAATATGCCGACGATCCTGTAAATAACCGTGAAAAGCAGGAAGCTATTTCTCCGGATGATATCATTCAGCCTATGACTTTTTCAGAACTGAATCTTGATGATCGGGTATTCAAAGGCCAGCTGGAAAATGGTTTGACCTATTACATCATGCCTAATGAAAAACCTGATGATCGTGCCGAGTTGAGGCTGGTCGTCAATGTCGGATCAATAGATGAAGATTATGATCAGCTTGGAGTCGCACATTTCATAGAGCACATGGCTTTCAATGGTACGGAGCATTTCGAAAAGAATGAACTCGTCGACTACCTGGAGTCAGTGGGCACCCGGTTTGGACCTGACCTTAACGCCTATACATCCTTCGATGAGACGGTTTATATGCTTCAGGTCAGAACTGATGTTGAGGAACAATTGAAAAAAGGATTATTGGTTCTTTCAGATTGGGCATCGGGGATGAAATTGACCGAAGAAGAGATAGACAAGGAGCGTGGAGTCGTTATCAGCGAATGGCGGACGCAATTGAGCGCTAATCAGAGGATGCAGAAGGAATATCTACCTGTACTTTTAAAAGGCTCAAGATATGCCCAACGCCTTCCGATCGGAGACCCTGAGATAATTGAAAATGCGGACTACAGAACTATCCGTAGATTCTACAATGAATGGTACCGGCCGGACCTCATGGCCGTTGTAGCTGTTGGTGATTTCAATCCGGCTTTGATAGAAGATTATATTGTGGAGTATTTCTCTGAAGCCCCTAAGGCCATCTCGCCCAGGGTAAAGAAAAGTTATCCGATCGGTGATCATGATGACAACACGCTTGTCAAGATAGTCACAGATCCGGAGGCGGCTATTACCCAGGTGCGCATCATCAACAAATTGCCTGAAACTGAGATGGTCGATCTTGGTGATTTCAGAGAACGTCTGATCAGCAGACTTTTTACCCAAATGCTCAATGCCCGCCTTTCGGAATTGACGCAGTCCATGGAATCTCCGTTTCTATATGCCTCCTGCTATTACGGACCTGATATCGGGCCAATGAATAGTTATGTTTCATTTGCCGCATCCAAAGAGGGAGAACTGGATATGGCGATTAAGACCCTAATAAGAGAAAATGAAAGGGTGGCTCAGCATGGCTTTACACACGACGAGCTTGAAAGAGCCAAGGCGATCTTGTTGAAATCAGCAGACAACGTCCTCAAAGAAAGTGATAAGATGGAATCTGCCAAACTGGTCAATCGATACGTCCAGCACTTTTTAAGGAATAGAGCTTATATTTCACCGGAAGACTATCACAGTCTTGTCAATAAATATGTTCCTGGCATAAAACTGAACCTCGTCAATTCAAAAACTCAATGGTTTCAAGATTCCAACCGGGTTGTGATCGTGACAGCTCCTGAAAGTGAAAAGCCTCATCTACCTTCAAATAAAGACATTCTTACAATGTTTGAGGATGTCAGAAATAAGAGTTTGGATCCCTATTTGGAAGAAGCTGTCAATAAAGAACCTTTGCTTTCTTTAAAGCCCTCCAGTCCTCAAATCGTAGATACTCTGATCAATCAGGAGCTCGGGATCAAGACCCTTAAGTTAGCCAATGGTGCAAAGGTCATGTTCAAGCCCACAGCATTCAACAATGACCAGATCCTGTTCAAGTCAGTGGCCAGGGGTGGTCATGCCATGTTCAATGATGAAGAGTTCATCAATGCGACGCATGCTTCCTGGATCGTCCGGGAATCAGGTATTGGTGAATATTCCAATATCGCTCTTGAAAAGAAGCTGGCTGGTAAAAAGGTAAGTATCCGGCCGTACATGAATCAGGAGTCCCATGGTCTGACTGGTAATTCGGGTGTGGAGGAGGCTGAATTACTCGGCCAACTCATCTATTTGTTCTTTACTGATGTACGGAGGGACAGTGCCATCTTTGCCTCTTTCAAGGATAGAATGATCTCTTATTATGGTAACCTGATGTCTGACCCTTCCTATTACTTCAGCAATGAAGTGGCACGAATCACAAGTGACGATAATTTCAGGGTAATGTTTCCTTCAAGTGAGGACCTTGAAAAGCTGGATTATCAAAAAGTGTTTGACCACTTTGAGAGTATTATGGCAGATCCCGGTGAATATCATTTCATCTTCACAGGTAATCTGGACGACAAAACTGAAAATATGTTATTGAGTTATATCGGAGCTATACCTGAAGAATCTGCGATGGACAGGGATGATCACAGCCGTGTTCACATTCCTGATCCACAACTCAGGGAGTGGAATAAGGGTCAGGCTCCCAAGAGCTATGTTGAAGTGAGACATTATGTCAAGCTGGATACTTTGACACAAGCCAGGGAAGATGACCTGGATATATTGAAGAATATTTTGGACATCAAATTACGTGAATCACTGCGGGAGGACATGAGTGGTGTATATGGAGTGAGGACTTTCATGACGTCAAGGTTTTTGCCGGAAGGTGCCTATTTATTGGGCTACAGCTTTGTCTCCGACCCGGGCATGACCCAGGAGCTCATCGATACGGCTGCCATGGTATTTCAAACGATTCACGAAAATGGACCCGACCCGGAGGATATCGAAAAGGTCAAGGTGATCGAACGTCAAAAGCTGGAAAGAGACCTGGAGACCAATGATTTCTGGATGAGGACAATGGTGGATAGCGTAACCGATGAACTTGACCTGGATCGTGCCAGTCTTTCAACTTTGAATGAAAGGTTGTCCAGGATCGATGCATCCTATTTGAAAGACCTCATGAAAGAGATCGTCACACAATCCAATGTGGTGACCTTTATTCAAAATCCAGAATAGATTTTCTTAAGTTTAGGGAACAACAGCTTTTTATGAAAAAGTTCTGTCTCCTTCTGTCGTCGATATTTCTGTCCCTTAATGTCGCCATGGCCCAGTTGCCACATGGTGCTTCGGCGCCAAATATCACGGTAAATGACATTTACGGGAATTCCTACAGTCTTTTTTCCCATACATCTGCCGGGAAGGGTGGTGTACTCTATTTTTTTGCGACCTGGTGTGGTCCATGCTGGAGTTATCATAACTCGGGTACGCTTACTCAAGTGTACAATAATCTGGGATCCATATCGGCCATTATTGCTCTTGAGGCCGATTCCAGGACGAATACAGGATGTATCACTAATAATGGCTGTAATTATTCTACTCAGGGCAATTGGGCTACCGTGCCATATCAAATAGCCAATCTCACTGCCACCAACGGTCCTAACGTAGCTTCGCAGTATCAGATAAATTATTATCCAACCCTTTATGTGATCTCTCATGATAACAGGGCCTATGAACTTCGCAATAAATCATACTCCATCGTCCGATCCTGGTTGCAGGAAAGCTTTTTTCTGGATGTCAACCCGGTGATCGGTCATGCCTACTGTGGTGGAGATGGCTATATAACTTTGAACAGAACGAAGGGCTATGGTGCGATCACCTATAACTGGAGCAACGGAGCTACAACGGAAGACCTTCAGGATCTGGATGCCGGATCGTATACAGTTACGGTGGAAGATCAGAATGGTTATGACAAGGTTTTTGGTCCGTACGTCATCAATGGGCCATCCCAGGCCTTGACATTGACAACGATTGCAGAGATCGATGTGTCCTGCCATGGCGGCAATGACGGCGAAGTAAAGGTCAATGCGTCGGGAGGTAACGGCGGTTACCAGTTCAATTGGTCAAACGGCGACTTCGGTTCTACAACAAGTGACCTTTCTGCCGGAATTTACTGGGTGACACTTACAGACAGCAAGGGCTGCCAGGAGATCGAAAGTTATGTGATCACCGAGCCTGCAGCTTTGAGTGCCGATCTGGAGAAGACCAACGAACAGTGTGAAAAAGCCAATGGCCAAATCTATGTAACTCCTAAAGGGGGCACATCGCCTTACCTGTATGACATCGGAGATGGCCCCACTTCGGATCCCTTATTTAAGGACCTTGAAGCTGGTGAATACGATGTGGAAGTAATAGATGATCAGAATTGTAAATGGACAGAATCTGTAGAGCTGGAACACGAAATGGGCCCCGAAGCTCTGGCTGGCGATGACCGTTCTATCAATTGTGAATTTCCGAGCATTGAACTCGAAGGAGGGGGTAGTAATGGAGAAAATATGTCTTACAACTGGTCCACCATCGATGGTAATATAATCGGTGATCCCGATCAGCGTGATATTGAGATCGACAGTGCCGGAACATATATTTTCGAAGTTGTGGACAATGATCTTGATTGCCAGGACAGGGATACAATCGAGGTGACCAATGGCAGGAGCTATCCGATAGTTGAATTTGATCCAACGGATACGATTAATTGCAAACAGACAACTGTTTGGGTGAGTGTCCAAAAGAGGGATAGTACGGATGTGAAATGGTGGACAACAGAGGGACGTATCCTGTCAGAAGTAGACAGCCATGCCATCGAAGTCGATCATGCTACATGGTATTTCACATCTTTGAAAGATACCTTTTCTCATTGTGTCACCAATGACAGTATCC